>NZ_MCAP01000058.1:0-173353 GCF_001858555.1 Salinicola sp. MIT1003 | reverse complement strand
CTGGCGCCGAGGAACGTCGCCCACACCATCAACAGCTGCAGGATCTCCTCGCTCCAGGCCAGCGGCGACGAGAACAGATAACGCATGAAGACGTTGGCGATGGCGACCACGAAAAGCCCGAACAGCGCCAGGCTGGCGATCACCTCATCGAGCCGCATCAGACGGTCGAGCGCCTTGAAGAACGTTTGCATGGATATTCAACTCCTAGAGCGTGAGCGACGGCCCAAGTCGCGGCATTGAGCAGCGGTATATCGATAGCCCCGCGCAACGCCGCGATTCGTTGGGGACGCCGAGTCCGCGCAGGCATCGAGATTGCGACCGCCATCCCTGGCGGTCGCCCTTCGGGCCGTCGCTATGCGACGTCCAAAATCGCTCCCGGCGATTTTGTCAGCCGTTGATGATGTCGCTGACCTGCTGGTACAGCCCCTCGCTCCACTGCGGGAACGCCGCCGGGACTTCCTGCTGGGCACGCTCGCGGAACGGGGCGGTATCCACCTCGTGCACCTGGACGCCGGCATCCTTCAACTGCTGGAGCGATTTTTCGGTCTCCTTCTCGACCAGGCTGCGCAGGTTCTTGGCCATCTCCTGGCCGGTCTCGGTGAGGATCTTCTGATCTTCCGGGCTCAACTGTTGCCAGAACGCTTCACCGGTGACGAACGGCGCGACCGTATGCATGTGGGCGGTGAGGTTGAGGTTCTTCACTACCTCGTAGAACTTGCCGCCATACAGCACTGGCAGCGGGTTCTCGACACCGTCGACCAAACCCTGGGCCAGCGCCGGATAGACATCGCCCAGCGACATCGGCGTCGGCACCGCGCCCATTGCTTCGATCGCGGCGACGTACATCGGCGAGTTCTGTACCCGCACCTTGACCCCGGCCAGATCTTCCGGCGTCGCGATCGCTTCCCGGGAGAGCAAATGACGCACCCCGTAGACGCTGTTGGGAATCACGATGTGATAGCCGGATTCCTCGACCTTCTGCTCCTGTTCGGCGAACCATTCGGAGTCGAAGACCTTGAGCTTGCTGTCGAAATCGTCGGCCAGGTAGGGCGCGTCGAGGACGGCGAGGTCCGGTACCGAGCTCATGAAGTTCGAGTAGGCGGTGATGGTGATCAGCGGCGAGCCGAAGCGCGCCTGTTCCATCACCTCGGTCTCGCCGCCGAGCTGGCTGGCGGGGAACGCCTTCAGCGTCAGTTCGCCGTCGCTGGCTTTCTCGACGCTTTTCGCCCATTCCTTGACCGCGACATCGACCGGCTCGCCGGGCTGATTGCCGTAGGCGACGCGGATTTCGGTCGCGGCCTGGGCCATGCCCGTGAGCGCGAGCGTGCTCAGGCCGGCCAGGGTGAGTGAAGCGGTGAAGCGGAAGAATCGATGAGTCATCATGGGCGTACTCCAGTGTTGTCGTGTTGTGGACTTCTTGTTGGGATCATCGGCTCAACGCTTCGTCGAGCCTGGGGGTGGCACGCCCTTGATGGCGTGCTTTGTCCACCACCGGCTGCAGGCGTCGCTGCAGTTTGGCGGCGTGATGCTGGGCGATATCGTCGAGGCGATGATCGAGGAAGGGGTTGGCGAACCGCTCCATCGTCACCGCCAGATACGGCTCCAGCTGGTTCATGGGCAGTTCGGCGGCGAGCGTCGGCAAGACCTCCTCTTCAAGGGTGGCGCGCAGCGGATCGACCAGCGCGGCGCACTCCATCGCCTCGCGCACGAACTCGACCGGGCGACCGGCTTGCTGCCATCGGTCGACCAGATAGGTATGGGCCAGGTTGAGAATGTGCAGCTTGCATATCGCCTGCGGGGTCAGATCGTCGACGATCTCGACATCCGGATGCACGCAGGGGATCGCCATGCCCGGCTGGCGGACAATGGCCCAGAGCGCGTAGGGTTCGGCGATGGCACCGAGCGGTTCGAGCGGCGCCGAGACGATGCGGTCGACCAGCGTGTCGGCCCATACGCAGCGGTTGTCCAGCCAGTCGAGAAACGCCGCGTTATCGGCCGTCGCCCCGCCGTCGCGGCGGGCCATTGCCCTCACCAGCGACTTCAACTGCCGGGCGTTCTGCTCGATCAGCTCGCAGGGCAGGATCGTCAGGCCATCGTTACCGGCTTCGAAGCGGGCCCGCAACAGGTGGGTCAGCTTGCCGGGAAAGCTCGTCGGCACTGTCGCGAGACTCGAGTCGTCTCCAATGTCGTAGCCGTTGTCGGCGGTGTTGGAGACGATGATGCGGGCGTGCTCGACCACGTGTCGCTTGAGCGCTTCCCACTGTTCGGCGGCGATCAGGCAGCCGGCGATGCTGTCGACGGTCTGCTTGCGATCGATCGTTTCGCCGTCGCGCCGACCGCGAATCCGCACGGGATAGCGGCGCTGCTCGGTGAGCAAGCGCGCCTTGCGCTTGCCTTCCTCGCGGGTCGAACTCTGCACCACCAGAATGCGCTCATCGCTGTTTCCCTTCTCCAGCGATTCGGACACAAGTGCGTCGACATGGGCGAGCAGGAAGCGTCCGGTGCCGAACTGGACGATACCGGCGTCGCGGTAGTCGTTGATGTGCCTGGAGAGCGTCATAGCGATACCCCGCGCTTCCAGGGAATGAAGTCGTGCTGGGAGAGACGCTGGGCATGCGAGCGATGGCGTCCCGACGCGACCTCGATGCACAGCGCCAGCAGCTCCTCGGCCAGCTCGTCGATGCCGCGTTCGCCGCGCACGATGGGGCCGGCGTCGAAATCGATGATGTCGCGCATGCGGGTCGCCAGTTCGCTGTTGCTGGCGATCTTGAGCACTGGCGTCACCGGGTTGCCGGTGGGTGTGCCGAGACCGGTGGTGAACACGATCAGATTGGCGCCGGAGCCGGCCAGCGCGGTGGTCGATTCGACGTCGTTGCCCGGCGAGCAGAGCAGGCTGAGGCCGGGGCGACGGTGCGGCTCGGTGTAATCGAGCACGTCGACTACCGGCCCGTCGCCGCCTTTCTTGGCCGCACCGGCGGATTTCATCGCATCGGTGATCAAACCGTCGCGAATGTTGCCCGGAGACGGATTCATGGCGAAATCGGCCCCCACCGCGGCGGCATGGCGCTGGTAGGCCTGCATCAGATCGCGGAAACGTTCGGCGACCGCGGCGTCGGTACAGCGGGCGACCAGTTCGTGCTCGACCCCGCACAGCTCCGGGAACTCGCTGAGGATGCCGCTGCCGCCGAGGGCGACCAATCTGTCGACCACGGCGCCGACCAGCGGGTTGGCGGAAATGCCGGAAAAGCCGTCGGAGCCGCCACACTCGACGCCGAGCGTGAGCTTGGCCAGTGGCGCCGGTTGGCGCGGAATACGATCGGCGGCCGCCAGACCGTCGAAGATCGACTGCAGGGCGTTGCGAATCAGCGCTTCTTCGCTGGGGGAAGACTGCTGGTCGAAATAGTCCACCGTGCGCAACCGTTGCGGATCGCGTTTGGCCACCGCCGCCTTGAGCATCTGAATCTGCGCCTTCTGGCAGCCGAGACTCAGTACCGTCGCGCCGGCCACGTTGGGATGGCAGATATAGCCGGCCAGCAACTGGCACAGCGCTTCGGCATCGTCGTCGGTACCGCCGCAGCCCAAGGTATGGGTCAGAAAGCGCACGCCGTCGACGTTGGGGAAACGTCTGGGCGCGGTGGCGTCGAACGAATCGGCGCTCTCCGGCGTGTCGCTCTGGCCGCTCAGCATTTGGCGCGCCATGCGCTTGTAGTCGCGATAGGGATCGTCCCCCAGCGCATCGGCGACACACTGGCGCAGCACCTCGATGTTGCGGTTCTCGCAGAACACCAGCGGGATGACCAGCCACACGTTGGCCGTGCCGACGCCACCATCCGGGCGATGGAAACCGTCGAAGGTCGTGCCCTGGAAGCGCGTCACGTCCGGCGGCGTCCACGACTTGCTGCCGGGGCGGACCTCGTCGCTTTCCGTGGCATGGGCGACGTTGTCCACAGTGATCACGCCGCCCTCGGGAATGTCGCGCGTTGCCTTGCCCACGGTCACGCCGTACATGGTGACGATATCGCCCGGCGACAGCGCCGCGAGCGTGAACTTGTGCTTGTGGCGGATGTTGTCGGCGAGCGTGACGGCGTGGTCGTCGATGACGACCTGACGACCGGCGGGCAGGTCGGTCAGCGCCACCGCCACGTTGTCGTGTGGATGAATGCGCAGGGTGATACGAGCCGGGCTGTCGGTGCCGATGGTGTCATTCATGCTTGATGCTCCGCTGTGCTGTCGTGGCCCGCGCTTTCGAGCGTCACCATTGCCTTGATCACGCCACTGCCGGGCGCGCACCACTGGGGCATCAGGGTCGGCAGCTCCTCGAGTCGCCCCCGGTGGGTGATCAGCGGCTCGGTGAGAATATCGCCGCTGGCCATCAGGCGAGTGACGGTTTCAAAGTCTTCCCGTGTGGCATTGCGGCTGCCCAGCAGCGTCAGCTCCTTCTTGTGGAAGTCCGGGTCGTTGAAGGTGATGTCGGCCTTGACCACGCTGACCAGCACGTAGCGCCCGCCGTGCCCGGCGAAATCGAAGCCGCGATTCATCGCCTTCGGGTTGCCGGTGGCATCGAACACAACATCGGCCAGGGCGCCGTCGTTCATCGCTTCGATCTCCGCGATCACGTCGTCTTCGACGGCATGCCAGACGGCGTCCGCGCCGAGTTCATCACGGCACAGGGCCAGGCGGTCGCGATTGGTATCGATCATGGCCACCCGCGCGCCGCGACTCCTGGCGACCTGCAGCACGCCGATGCCGATCGGCCCGGCTCCTACCACCACGACCAGTTCGTCTTGCTCGACCTGGCCACGCCGGACGGCATGAGCGCCGATCGCCTGACACTCGACCAGGGCCAGCTGTTCCGGCGACAGCGACGGCACCGGGATCAAGTGCGAGGCGGGCACGTTCAGGTACTCCGCCATGCCGCCATCGCGGTGCACGCCGACGACTTCAAGATGCTGACAGCAGTTGGTGCGCCCCTGGCGGCAGGCCCGGCATTCGCCGCAGTGCAGATAGGGAATGACGTAGACCGCCTGGCCGACGAGGCCGGAATCGACACCGTCAGCAGCGGAAACAACCTCGCCACTGAGCTCGTGGCCCAGCACGCGGGGGTAGACGAAATAGGGCTGGTTGCCGCCGAAGGCGTGGATGTCGGTACCGCAGATGCCGACACGGCGGATCGCTACCAAGGCCTCGCCAGGCGCACAATCGGGCACCGGCCGGTCGATGAGGGTCATCTCGTTCGGCTTCGAGCAGACGACGACTTGCATGTATGCGCTCCAGAAAATGGCGATCTCAAGGTTGATCTATAGGCCCAATGGTCAGGCCAATGTTGGCCCACCGCCTCCTCCGGCATAGCCGGCGGAGGGGCGTCCAGTCCTAGTCCATCAGCTCTCGACGCAGCGCTGCTGCTGCTCGCCGAGCCCTTCGATCCCCAGACGCATGGTCTGGCCCGGCTTGAGGAAGACTTTCGGGTTCTGACCCATGCCAACGCCCGGCGGGGTGCCGGTGGAGATCACGTCGCCCGGCTGCAGGCTCATGAACCGGCTGAGGTAGGCGATCAGGTGCGGCACCTGGAACACCATGGTCTGGGTCGAGCCATCCTGGTAGCGCTTGCCGTCGACCTCGAGCCACATGGCGAGATCATGCGGATCGGCGATTTCGTCGCGGGTGACGAGCCACGGGCCGAGCGGGCCGAAGGTGTCGCAGCCCTTGCCCTTGTCCCAGGTGCCGCAGCGTTCGAGCTGGTATTCACGCTCGGAGACATCGTTGACCACGCAGAAGCCGGCGACATGGTCCATGGCGTCGGCTTCGTCGATATAGCGCCCGCCCTTGCCGATGATGACGCCGAGCTCGACTTCCCAGTCGGTCTTCTCCGAGCCGCGGGGGATCTCCACGTTGTCGTTGGGGCCGCAAATGGCGCTGGTCCACTTGTTGAAGATCACCGGTTCGGCGGGCACTTCGGCACCGGTTTCCGCGGCGTGATCGGAGTAGTTGAGCCCGATGCAGATGAACTTGCCGACCCGGCCGACGCAGGGGCCGAGACGCGTACCCGCGGCGACTTCCGGCAGGCTGGCGAGATCGATTTGCGCCAGTTGCGCTAGACCCGCATCGGCGAGTACGTCGCCGGCGATGTCATCGATCTTCCCGGACAGGTCGCGAACGGTGCCGTTGGCATCGACGATACCGGGCTTTTCCTGACCCTTCGGGCCGTGGCGTAGCAGTTTCATGCGGTTTCCTTTTCTGTGTCCGTTAGCGAAGGGAGTCTAATGTCGAGCTACGAGCTACGAGCTACGAGCTACGAGCTACGAGCTACGAGCTACGAGCTACGAGCTACGAGCTACGAGCTACGAGCTACGAGCTACGAGCTACGAGAACTCGTGATGGCGATCAATTCGACCAGCCGCCGTCAATCATCTGCACCGTACCGGTGATGAACGAGGATTCGTCGCTGGCCAGATGCGTCGCCAGTGCCGCGATTTCCTCCACCTTGCCCAGCCGCCCCATGGGCTGACGGGCGATGAATTCGGCGAAGACGTCGTCGGTGGTGCGGCCCTGCTGGCGCGCCTGCTCGGCGACCCGCTCGCGCAGGGAAGGGGAGTCGACCGTGCCCGGGCAGATCGCGTTGCAGCGGATGCCGCGGGTCATGTAGTCGGCGGCGACGGATTTGGTCAGCCCGACCACGGCAGCCTTGGTGGTGCCATAGGCGAAGCGGTTGACCACGCCTTTCACGCTGGAGGCCAGCGACGACATGTTGATGATGCTGCCGCCGCCATTGTCGAGCATCGCCGGCAGCGCGGCACGAATGGTGTAGAACATCGAGTCGACGTTGAGTCGCTGGGCGAAGGCCCACTGGGCATCTTCGCATTCGAGGATCGAGCCGCTCGGCACCGTGCCGGCGCAGTTGAACAGCACGTCCAGCGGTGGCAGCGACTCGATCAGGCTCCGCACGGCTTCCGCGTCGGTGACGTCGAGCACATGGCACTGAGCCCCTGCCAGCCCCTCCAGCTTGGCCGCATCGATGTCGGTGGCGATGACCTGGGCACCTTCGGCCAGGAACCGCTCGACGGTGGCTCGGCCGATACCCTGGCCGGCGGCGGTAATCAACGCGGTCTTGTTGGCGAGTCGCATGGCCGATGGCTCCTGAAGGCGGTTTTGATTCCGAGTTTTTTGCTTCCCAGGGCAGGGTTGGTTCTAATGTCTAAAGGCCTGACCTTTGGTCCGAGTATTATCCTTTGTGGAAACGGCCCGCAAATCGCCAAACGTCTAATAGCCTCGGCCAAGCCGGTAAAAGCGTTGGAAATTGCGACCAATGTCTAATTCGTCTTGCTCATGAAACCGGGAGATCGATAGATGCCGATCCAGACCATTCGTGCACAGCGGCTCTATCGCCAGATTGCCGACCAGTTGCTGGTGTTGATCCGCCAGGGGGAATTTCCCCCCGGTACGCTGTTACCGCCGGAGCGGGATCTGGCGCAGCAGCTGGGGGTCAGCCGGGCGTCGGTGCGCGAAGCGCTGATCGCGCTGGAGGTGGTGGGCCAGGTCGAGGTTCGTGTCGGCCATGGCGTACTGGTGCTTGAACGCGACGAGGAGGTGGGCAGCTCGGTGATGAGCGCGGCCCGGCGCCAGGAAGAGTGGGGGCTCGACCCGGAGTTCGCCAGCGAGATCGAGCTCGATCTGGATCAGGAAATCCCGCCGTTTTCGTTGCTGCAGGCACGCCGTTACCTGGAACCGGAAACGGCGGCGCTGGCGGCGATCAACGCCAGCGACGACGATCTCGCCGCGATGCGTGAGGCCTACGCGCGTAACGTCGAGGACAATCGCCACGGCGGGAGAAACCAGGCCGGCGACCGGCTTTTGCACATTCGTATTGCCGAGGCCTCGGGCAACGCCGCCTATGCCATGACCATCAAGCACCTGCTCGGCCACCAGTACGGCAAGATGTTCCGACGTCTTCAGGAGCTGTTCATGGAAACCGACATGCCGCGCCAGTCCCAGGACGATCACGAGCGCATCCTGACGGCGATCGAAAGCCATGATCCCGATGCGGCCCGGAGAGCGATGGAAGTGCACATGGATCACGTGCTGCGGGTGTTCTTCGACGCCTGAGCAAGCGTGGCCTCACGCCACGGCCGGCCAGCCTCCCTGGCGAATCACCGGGCAGCCGGTCACGTCCCGGTTGTAGAGATAGAGCCAGGCGGGGCCGAAGGCGGTGTGATGCACGGCGCGATCGTAGTCGCCGGACTTCGGCTGTCTTACCCGGTAATCCTCCAGGCGATCCAGCCTTTTCAGGCCAGCCGCATCGACGCGGAAGACTTCGACCTCCACGCCTCGCGAGGGCTCTGCCCTGGCGCCCGGATAGGGGCCGATGTCGTAGAGCGTGACGCTGGTGAGGATATCGGTGCCGACGAACTCGGCGCCGTCGAGCCAGTGATGGTTGCGCAATCCGCGCTTCAAGGTGCCGTAGACCGCGACCAGGGCAGTGCGGCGAACGGCGAGAACAGGGGTATGCATGATTCGTCCCGGTAGCAGAAGGAATGGGGCAGCGACGGTGCTCAACACGCCATTCGCTCGCCCAGTCGTTGCATGAAGCGGTCGCCGGCTTCGAGCTGGCTGATCTCGATGTACTCGTCCGGCTGATGAGCCTGCGCGATGCTGCCCGGGCCGCAGACGATGGTCGGCAGGCCGGCACGCTGGAACTGGCCGCCTTCGGTGGCGTAGGCGACGCCGCCGGTATCGACGCTGGGGTCGTCGAGCAGCTCGCGACAGAGCGCGATGGCGGGGGCGTTGTCGCGATCGGCCAGCGCCGGCACGGTATCGACCAGTTGCTCGGTGACGATGCGGATCTCCGGTGCGCGCTTTTGCAACTCGGCTTCCAGTGTCTTGGCGTAGCGGTCGAAGCGGGCGAAGACCGCCTCGAAGCCGTCGCTGGGCAGGTGACGAATCTCCCAGTCGAACTGGCAGTGGCGGGCCATGATATTGATCGCGGTGCCGCCCTCGATCAGGCCCACGTGCAGGCTCGAGTGCTGCACGTTGAAGACCTTTTCCAGCGCACCCTCGTCGACCAGCTCCTGCATGATCCCCTCGATCCGCGTCACCAGTTTGGCCGCGACGTGGATCGCCGATACGCCCTGGTTGATCTGGCTCGAGTGCGACTCCCGGCCAGTCACCGTGGTGCGCATCGTGGTGATCCCTTTCTGCGCGACCACCGGCTGCATCGAGGTGGGCTCGCCGATGATGACCGCGCCGGGCAGTGGCTCGTCCGCCATCAGGCGTTCGATCATC
Source organism: Salinicola sp. MIT1003 (assembly GCF_001858555.1). Lineage (NCBI taxonomy): Bacteria > Pseudomonadati > Pseudomonadota > Gammaproteobacteria > Oceanospirillales > Halomonadaceae > Salinicola > Salinicola sp. MIT1003. The sequence continues at coordinate 164,077 of NZ_MCAP01000058.1, read as the reverse complement.
GCCGGCGCGCCGAGACAGCCGATCTCCTCATCATAGGAGAAAGCCAGATAGATCGGTCGCTTCAGGTCCAGCGCCTGCCACTCGGGCACCCGGGCCAGGGCGCAGGCGAGGAAGCCTTTCATGTCGCAGCTCCCGCGGCCGTAGAGTCGGCCATCCTGCCTGTCGGTCAGCGTGAACGGATCGCTGCGCCACGGCTGGCCGTCGACCGGCACTACGTCGGTATGACCGGAGAGCACCACGCCGCCTTCGACCGCGGGGCCAACGCGGGCGAGCAGGTTGGCCTTGCTGCCATCGGCGTTGGTGATGCGCTGGGCCGGCACCCGATGAGAGGCGAGATAGTGCTCGACGAAATCGATCAGCGCGAGATTCGAATGGCGGGAGACGGTATCGAAGCCGACCAGGTTGGCCAGGAGATCGCGGGAAGTCGTCATGGCTTGCTCCGATCCACCAGCGTGGACCACGGTTGGGTGAGTGAGCGCACAGAATAGCGGCTAGCCCGCTACCGCAACAAATGCCGGCCCGGGGTAGACCGGATGGCACGGCGATTGCGCATTCGCAAAGCGTTCGATCTTTTCGGCCTTTCGGCATCAAAAAACGCAGCGTCGCTCCGATGGCGTTGGCTGGTCGCCCGGGCTACGCTCTGTCTAAAAATGCCTGCGCTCACCCATACGGCGTTAAAAATCGACTCAAAATGCTCATTTACCCCCGTGTAAACTCCGCTTTTTCGCCGATTTTCGCCTTGTCTGGCCATCGCTCGCCGATTTTTCAGACAGAGGCTTAGCCTGGAGAGCGTTTCGTCGCGAAACCTCTGTTCCTCAAGGAGTGTTCCCATGAGCAAAGTGCTGGTGTTGTATTACTCGAGCTACGGCCACATCGAGACCATGGCCAAGGCGGTGGCGGAAGGCGCCCGGGGCGTCGACGGTACCCAGGTCGATCTTCGCCGAGTGCCCGAACTGGTGCCGGAGGAGGTGGCGATCAAGTCCGGCTACAAGACCGATCAGGAAGCGCCGCTGATCGAGGGTCCCGAGGTGCTGGCCGACTACGATGCGATCATCGTCGGCACGCCGACCCGTTTCGGCAACATGGCTTCCCAGATGCGCAACTTCTGGGACATGACCGGTGGCCCGTGGGCGCAGGGCAAGCTGATCGGCAAGATCGGCAGCGCGTTTGCCTCCACCGCGACACAGCACGGCGGCCAGGAAACCACGCTGACCTCGATCCACACCACGCTGCTTCACCACGGCATGGTCATCGTGGGCGTGCCCTACAGCTGCCCCGAGCTCTCCAACATGAACGAGATTACCGGTGGCACGCCCTACGGCGCGACGACGCTGGCCAACGCCGATGGCAGCCGTACCCCGAGCGAGAACGAACTGGCGATCGCCCGCTTCCAGGGCAAGCATGTGGCCGAGCTGGCGGCCAAGCTGACTGGCTGATCTTCTCGAACGGAGGTGCCCAATGCCTCGTTGGTCAAGTTCGATGAGGCAACGAACAAGGCCCGCGCCATCTGACGCGGGCCTTGTTCGTTGCGTACCACGTTATTGTGGCGTTCAGTTCCCCATTTGGCGAACGCTTACTCGTAAACCATCTCCTCGAGTTCCTGACCGTTGGTTTCTCGTACGAAGCGGGCAACGAAGATGACCGACAGCAGGGCGCAGATCGCGTAGAAACCGTAAGCCCCGGTAAGGCCGATCGATGCCAGCATGATCGGGAAGGTCATGGTGATGGCAAAGTTGGCGACCCACTGGAACAAGCCGGCGACGGCCAGGCCCGAGCCGCGTACCTGGTTGGGGAACATCTCGCCTAGCATGACCCACATCACCGGCCCCCAGGACACGTTGAAGCAGAAGACGTAGACGTTGGCCGCGAGCAGGGCGAGAACGCCGTTACCGGAGGAGAGCGCCAGGCTGCCATTGACGATGTCGGCGGTGGAGAACGCGTAGACCAGGATCGCCAGGGTGATCGTCATCCCGACGGAACCGGCCCACAGCAGCGGTTTGCGACCGATGCGGTCGATCAGGCCGATCGTGACCAGGCAGGCCGCGATGCTGACGGCACCGCTGATGACGTTGATCATCAACGCATCGCTTTCGGAGAAACCGACCGCCTGCCACAGCACGGCGCCGTAGTAGAACACCACGTTGATCCCGACCAACTGCTGGAACACGGCCAGGCCGATGCCGATCCAGACCAGTTTCAGCAACTTGCCGGTAGCGGGGTTGATCAGATCCGACAGACGCGGCTTGTGACGGTTGGACAGCGATGTGCGGATGTCTTCCAGGCGCTTGCGGGTGCCGGCTTCGTCGTAGACCAGGCGCAGAACCCGTTCCGCCTTGTCGTCATGACCGGCACTGACCAGGAAGCGCGGGCTTTCGGGGATGAACAGCAGCGCGATGAGGAATATCCCGGCGGGGATCAGCTCCATCCAGAACATGCAGCGCCAGGCTTCGAAGCCGAACCACAATGGCGCCGTGGAGCCACCCGCGACGTTGGCGAGGATGTAGTTGTTGAGAAACGAGAAGAACAGGCCGCCGATGATCGCCACCTGCTGAATCGTCGCCAGTCGGCCGCGCAGATGAGAAGGGGCAATCTCGCTGATATAGGCCGGTGACATGACACTGGCTGCACCCACCGCCAGGCCGCCCAGGATCCGATAGATCACGAATTCGAGCGATCCATCGGCAATGCCGGAGCCCCAGGCACTGACGATGAAGAAGACGGCGGCGACCAGCAGCAGTGTGCGGCGACCGAATTTGTCCGCCAGGCGCCCGGCGAAGAAGGCGCCGACGGCGCAGCCGAGCAACATCGAGGCGACGTTGAACCCGGTGCCGACGCTCTCCGACTGGAAAGCCTGCTGGAGGCCGTCGACGGTGCCGTTGATGACCCCGCTATCGAAGCCGAACAGAAAGCCGCCGATGGCGGCCACGCAGCAGATGAGCAGAACCACGATGGGGTGTTGTGAAGCACTTGATATTGGCATTGTTGAACTCCGGTGGCGTGTCGATGAAGGTCCTGGAGCGGCTCGCGATCAGAGCCAGCCGGCGTCGACCCAGTAGTTATGAGCGGTACAGGCTGCTGCCGCGTCCGAGGCGAGGAACAGCACCGTGGCAGCGACGTGGTGGGGGTGGATGCGTACCTTGAGCTTCTGCTCGGCGACGATCTGTGCCTCGTCTTCGGGGGTATACCAGCGCGATTGACGCGCGGTCTTGACGTTGCCGGGGATCACGCAGTTGACACGGATCCCGTCGCTGCCCAGTTCGCTGGCCAGCGCGCGCGTCAGGCCTTCGATGCCGGCCTTGGCGGTCTCGTAAAGCACCATGCCGGGTTGGCCGAGGTGCCAGCTGATCGAGCCGAGATTGACGATCACGCCCTGGCCACGACGGCGCATCGCCGGGGCGACTTCACGGGCGGCCAGCACCAGATGGCGCAAATTGACCGCCATGCGATTGTCCCAGTACTCGGGAGTGACGTCCTCGAGGCGGTGGCGATCGTCGTTGGCGGCATTGTTGACCAGTATGTCGACCTCGCCGATGGCGTTGAGCGTGCCGATCAGGGCCTCGGCGTCGGTAAGGTCGCAATGGTGGAAATGCACGTTGTCACCCAGCGCTTCGGCCAGGGCCTTGGCCTCTTCGAGAATGTCGAGGAAATGGACTTCGGCGCCCTGCTCGGCAAAGGCGCGTACCAGACCCTCTCCGATCCCGGAGCCGCCGCCGGTGATGACGACGCGCTTGGTCTCGAGACAGGGGTAGATGGCTGTTGGCATGATGGCTCCTGCTGATTAGTAAAAACTGTTAACTAAGTTGTGAAGGAGCATGCGCGTTTGCGAGAACGGCTGCCATTGACCATTAGTGTTAAGACTTAGGTCCCGCCATGGCAGACGCTTTTCGGCCGAACTCGTCGGGCTTTGGTATAGTCGTCTCAACCAGCCATTACTCGACGTTGCCGCCTCGCCCATGCCGAACTCCTTCACGCCGCAAGTCGCTGGCGATCTCAACTACCTGAAGAGTCTCAACCGCAGCACCATTCTCAGCACCGTGAGACGCAGTCCAGGGTTGTCGCGGGCGGATATCGCTCTCCAGACCGGTCTGACCAAGGCCACCGTCGGCAGCGTGGTACAGGCGTTGTCCGAAGGTGGCTGGCTGCGCGAGGGTGAGCTGCATGCGCGTGGTGGCGGGCGCCCGGGGCGAGCGCTCTATCTGGATGGTGATCGTCACTACATGCTGGGCGCCGAGGTCGGGGTCAAGGGCCTGCGGCTGGTTGCCTGCAATCTGGTGGGAGAGATCCTGGCGAGCCTTCACCAGGAAGTTTCTCCCACCACGCCCGAGGCCACGGCAACGCGCCTTGCACAGCTGCTGGTGCAGCTCCGTCAGAATCCCGCCCTGGCAGGGCGCTCCTGCCTCGGACTCGGGGTCTCCGTGCCCGGCCCCGTTTCTCCCAGCGCCCCCATTCTCAGGCTGGCGCCCAACCTGGGGTGGGAAGACGTCGATTTTCTGGCGTTACTGCGAGAACAGCCGGATCTGCCGGGTGGCGTATGGCTGCTGGACAACGAGGCCAATGCCGCTGCGTTCGGCGAGTTCTACTTCTTCGACGGTGTGCCGCCCGAGTCGATCGCCTACATCAGCGCCGACATCGGTATCGGCTGCGGCGTGGTCAGTGGTGAACATTTCCCCGTGGTGCCGAGGGGGTATCAAGGGTTGGTAGGCGAGATCGGACATACCGTGATCCAGCCTGGCGGCGCTTTTTGCCATTGCGGCAACCGCGGCTGTGCGGAAACGCTGGTAAGCGGGTGGGCGCTGCGCGAAGCGCTGAACGTCGAGCCGGAGGCCAGTCTCAGCGCGGCGGTACAGGCCCGGGCCGACGAGGAAGCCGTTCAAGCCCTGATCCAGCGTGCGGGAGAAGCGCTGGGGCTCTTGATGCTCAATCTGCACCATACGCTCAATCCCTCGATGCTGATTCTGGGGGGCTCTTTGATGCGGTTGGAAGCGCGTCTGATAGAGCCGGCCCTGGCCTACTTCCACGACCATCAGAACGATCTGCTCAGGAAGTCCCAATCGGTCCCGATCAAGATCATCGAAGACAGTACGTTCACTGCGGCCAGAGGCGCCGCCGCCCAGGTCATGGCCCGGGCGGCGATCGAGGTGTAGATACCGATGGTCCGGCAGGGCGGATTCCTCAGCGGTGCCGAATCGTCACTCGGCTGGCGCCGTTGCCGCTGGGTTCGACCCGTATCTGCAGCGGAATTCGCTCATGCATTTCCTGGACGTGAGAGATCACCCCGACCCGACGCCCTTGCGCCTGCAGGCCGTCGAGGGCATCCATTGCCAGCGCCAGCGACGCCGGATCGAGACTGCCGAAGCCTTCGTCGATGAACAGCGATTCGATCGCCAACTGGTGCGATGCCATCGAAGCCAGACCCAGGGCGAGGGCGAGAGAGACCAGGAACGTCTCGCCGCCGGAGAGCGAATGCACCGAGCGGCGTTCGTCGGCCATGTCGCCATCGATCACCAGAATGCCGAGCTCGCTGCCACCGCGCGTCAGCCGGTAGCGGGGCGTCAGCGCCCGCAAGTGCTGGTTGGCGTGGGTCAACAGGTGATCGAGATTGTAGGCCTGGGCGATGCGCCGGAACTGCTTGCCATCCGCGCTGCCGATCAGGTCGCCGATCAGCCGCCAGCGATTGAGCTCGTGCTGTGCCGCCTCGCGCGCCTGGGCGCCTTCGCGCTGGGCCTGGCGGCGGCGGTTGTCCTCGCGAAGCCGGTGCTGGGCCGCATCGCGACTCTCCTGACGCTCGTCGCGCTGTCGTTCCAGCGCCTGCAGCGTCTCGCGCTGGCGGGCCAATTGCCCCGCCAGCTCGCGGCTGTTGGCCTCGTCGAGCAGGTCCTTCTCGTCCGATGCCGGCAGTAACCGGCGACGCTGATCGTGCAGCGCCTGTCGGCGCTCCTCCTGCTTGACGGTCGCGGCGGCCAGGTCGCGCTCCAGTCTGGTCAGGGCCTCCCGCCGCCGGCGATGATCCGCTTCGCTGACGGCCAGCAGCGCCTCGACCGTCTCGTCGTCGAGGGCAGGGCGTTCGCGGCGCCAGGCCTGCCAGCCGCCGTCGAGTTCGTCGAACTCGGCCTGGGCGTCTTGCTGGCGCTGTTCGAGATCCACCAGCTTTTGGCTCAGCTGCGCGTGGGTCTGGGCCAGCGTCTGCCAGCGCGCCTGATGCTCCTCGAGGGTCGCTTCCGCCTGCCGGCACTGCCGTTCCAGCGCTGCCTGCCAGGCCGGAACGGATTCGTGACTGCCAAGCCGGGCCGCCAGCCGACTGCCAATATCTTCCACCTGCTGCTGACGTGAAGGTAACGACGCCTCGAGCGCCTGCAAGCGTTGGCGATTCAGGGTGCGGCGCTCTTCCAGCTTGCCCAGCTCGAGCGACAGCCGTTGCCAGTCGGCTTCCAGCGGCTGCAGCAGGCGCTCCGCGTCGTCGAGCGCGGCGAGACGGTCGCTGGCCTCCTGCCATTGCCGATTCAGCCGTTCCCGCCGGGTCTCGAACCAGCCGTCGGCCGACTCGCTCCGGCGAAGCGCCGGGGCGTCGTCGTGGGTATCGATCGCCGCGCGGGCCTGATCGAGCTGTCGGGACAGCGTCTCGAGCTGGCGCTCTCTTTCCTGCATGCCCTGGCGACAGGCACGATAGTCGGCGCTGTACTGATGGTAGGTTTGCTGGGCACGCTCGACCTGCTGGCGCTGGCCTTCGAGCCGTTGCCGCTCCTGGCGCTCGATCGCCTCGATCATGGCGACGCCGGGGTGCGCTGGCGGTGCGTGCCGGAAGGGATGATCCGTTCCGCCGCAGACCGGGCATGGCTCGTCTTCCCGCAGGTATTGGCGCAGCTGTTCGACGCTCTCGCTCCGGGCCGCTCTTGCCGCTTCGATCTGATCGCGTATCGTCGCGTCTTCGGACTCGGCGGCCTTGAGCCGCTCCGCGGCCTTTTTGCCTTCGGTTTCCAGCGTCTTCAGCCGGTGGCGTTCGGCATCGAACTGCTGGCGTGTCGCGGTCTGCTCGCGGTGCAGGCGTTCGCCCTCGCGCCAGTCATGCTGCAGGCTTTGCAGCGTTTGCAGCTCGCGTTGGGCCAGGTCGCGCTGATGATTCAGACTCGAGCGCAGCTCGTGGGCATTCCGGTCTGCGCTCCGGGCTGCGCCCGAGTGTTCGTCTGCGTGCTCGCCGCGCTCGTCGGTGGTTTCCAGCAAGCGCGCCAACACGGCCCGCTGTTCATCGAGACGCGCCTCGAGCGGCTGGCGTGCCTGCGTCAGATCTTCGTGGCGCTGGTCGTCGATCTGTGCGGTGTCGGCGAGCTGGCGGTGTTCCTGCTGCTGCTGGGTGAGCTGCTGTCGCTGGTATTCGAGATCGGCGGCCAGCCGGCGCGCCTCGTCCAGCAGCGGCTGGGCTTCCCTTTCGTCCTGCCGGGCCTGCTCGTGGGCCTGCCGCGCCGCGGCCAGCCGGGGCTCCAGGGCTTCGCGCTCGCGATCGCCATCCTCGGACAGGCGGCGCTGCTCCGCCAGGGTCTGGCGATTGGCGGTCAAGTTACGCTCTAGCGCCTGGCGTCGCCGGGCCCGTTCCCGCCACGGGGCCAGCTCGTCGAGCTGGGCGAGCTGGCGGCGCTCGGTCTGGTTCTGCTGCCACTCGTGTTCGGCCTGACGCCAGCCGGCTTCCGCCTGCTGCCACGCCTGAAGAAGTTGAGCATCGCGTTCGAGCTCGATGCCTTGGGCCTGATGGCGCGACAGCTCGGCCTGCAACTCGGCCAGCGCCTGCTCCTCGGCCTGGGCCTGCTGCTCGTAAGTGGTACGGGTGTCGGCGTCCACCGGCAGGGCATCGGCGAGCCGGGTTTCGATGGCCTCGAGGGTCGCTTTGGCCTCACGCACCCGTTGATAGGCGGCCTTCGAGATCTCGGAATAGTGCTGGGTATCGGTCAGGCGCTCGAGCAATTCGCTGCGTTCGTTGTCGTCGGCCTTGAGAAAGGCGGCGAATTCGCTCTGGGCCAGCAGCACGGCGCGGGTGAATTGATCGAACTTGAGCCCTAGCCGCTCGGGCAGCAGCTTTTCGAACTCCCGGGTCTGGGCGGTGAGCAACTGGTTGGCGTCCAGATCGGTGAGAGACTGCTCGGTCTTCTGCAGGCTGCCGTCGACCTTGTTGCGGGCACGGCGCGCCGACCAGCGCGCCCGGTAGCGACGGCCATCGCGGCCGACGAAGTCCACCTCGGCGAAGCCGCTGGCGCAGCCCCGCCGCAGCAGGGTGCGTGCATCGGCGGTGGTCAGCGTGTCGTCGTTGACATCGGCGATCTGGGAGTCCCGGCGGGGCGCCTGACGCAGGCGCGGCGTGCTGCCGTAGAGCGCCAGGCAGAGCGCGTCGAGCAGGGTGCTCTTGCCGGCGCCGGTGGGGCCGGTGATGGCGAACAAGCCCTGATCGGCCAGTGGCGAGGCGGTGAAATCGATCTCGTGGAGTCCGGCCAGCGAGGCGAGGTTTTCCAGGCGAATGGCGAGAATCTTCATGCCTTGTTTTCCACATCGTTCTCCTGTTGGCTTTCTGCGTCCTGAACCTGCTGCAGGAGGCTGGCAAAGTCCGTCATCACGTCTTCCGGCGGTGCATCGCCGTAGCGCGCCTGCCAGGTGCGGCCGAAGATCTCCTGTGGGGTCAGGCTGTCGAGATCGACGCTGGCGTCCGCATCATCCTGCGAGCTGGCATTGGGATAGCGGCTGTGAATGCGCAGCAGACGCAGCGGCTTGCCATCCAGGACGGCTTCGATTCGCGCACGCAGGTCGGGGCGGGGCGCGTCGAGATTGACCCGGATCTCCAGCCACGGCCAGCGTTCGCGGGGCATCGTGGCATCGGGGAACTCGGCGTTCGTCTCCAGCGCCTGTTCGATCTCCTCGAGACTGCCCGGCCCCACGCGTTGCAGCGCGACGTGTCGCGGGATCGGCAGCGTCTCGATCCCGCCCAGCGCTTCGCCGTCGAGACTGAACTCGATCACTTGATGCGGATAGTGACTCTCGCTGAAATCGAGCGGCAGGGGCGAGCCGCTGTAGCGGATGCGCGGTTCACCGACCTGCTGGGGGCGATGCAGGTGGCCCAGCGCGACGTAGGCGATCGATTCGGGGAACAGTGTCGCCGAAACCGACTCCTCGCCGCCGATGACGATGGGACGCTCGCTCGCCTCGGAGACGGCGGCGCCCTGAAGGTGGGCGTGGCTCATCGCCACCAGCGCCTGGCCCGGCTGGCGGCGTGCCTCGGCGGCCTCGATCAGTTCGCCATGCACCCGCGCGATGCCCTCGCGGTAATCGTCGATTTCGCCGCCGGTCACTTCCGCGGGGCGCAGAAAGGGCAGCGCCAGACACCACGCCTTGAGCGCGCCGCCGGCGTCGTGCAGCGGCACCAGCAGGTGGTCGCTATCGAGACGGCCGTCGTCGAGCCAGTGCACTCGCCCCAGGGCGTGCGTCCTGAGGCTCTTCATCAGCGGTGCGGGCAGCTCGATGCGCGAGCCGCTGTCGTGGTTGCCGGCGATCATCACGATCTCCAGCGCCGGCAGCGCAGCATGGGCGGCAACGACGAAGTCGTAGAGCAGTTCCTGGGCGCGTAGCGAGGGATTGACCACGTCGAAGATATCGCCGGCGATCAGCAGTGCGTCGGGCTGGCGCTCGACGAGTGTCCCCAGCAGCCAGTCGAGGAAGGCGCGATGTTCGACATGGCGTTCCTGGCCATGGAAGGACTGGCCCAGGTGCCAGTCGGCGGTGTGGAGTAGTTTCACGGCGCGGCGCCCTGTTGCGTCTGAGAGTGTGAAGCGGCAAAAGCGTCGCCAAGTGTAACGCGACGTCGCGTCCGTTGAAGGCCGAATCGGACTTGAAGGGCGAATCGGGATTGAAAGATGAATCTAGGTCGGAGAGCGGCGCGGCCGTGCATGAAACGGCAACAGGCCCTAGGCTGATGTCCTCAACCTGGATGGCGGGAGGCGCAGGATGGCGCTACATGAATGGAATCTCACGCCCGAGGCGGCGATCGCCTTGCAGAAGCAGCTGGCACCACGGATCGTCCGCGAGGAGGCGCTGGGAGAGGTCGGCCTGATCGCCGGCATGGATATCGGCTTCGAAGATGGCGGGGAGACCACACGGGCGGCGCTGGTGCTGCTCGAATGGCCGTCGCTCACCTTGATCGAGCAGGTAGTGCATCGCGAGCCGACGCGCATGCCCTACGTGCCGGGGCTGTTGTCGTTTCGCGAGATTCCGGCGGCGCTGGGGGCGTTCGAGCAGTTGTCGCAGCGCCCGGATCTGATCATGGTCGATGGCCAGGGCATCGCGCATCCGCGCCGTCTGGGCATCGCCTCGCATCTGGGGCTCTGGCTTGATCTGCCCACCATCGGCGTGGGCAAGAGCCGGCTATGCGGTCAGTTCGGCGACGTGCCCTTGGAGAAGGGCGCATGGACGCCGTTGACCGACCGTCGGCGCGAAGAGGACCCGAACGACGTTGCCCTCGACGAGCGTGGCCGCGTCACCATCGGCGCGGTGCTGCGTTCGCGGGAGGGGGTGAAACCGCTGTTCGTGTCGCCGGGGCATCGTATGTCCCTCGATGGCGCCGTCGACTGGGTGGTGCGCTGCCTGGGCAGGACCAAGCTGCCGGAGCCGACCCGGCTGGCGGATCGGCTGGCATCCCGGCGCGGTTCGGTAGCGACCACCGGCCAGTTGCCGCTGTAGGAAGCGGTGTAGCCATGGGAGTTGTTCTGACCTCGGGGCGGTTCAAACGATATCCAGCGATACCGGCTCCTTCGGGGCGGGAAAGGCATTGTCGAGCTGGGTGAGGTCGTCGCTGTCGAGTTCGATTTCCAGCGCCGCGGCATTGGCCTCGACATGAGCCAGGCTCGATGCCTTGGGAATCGCGATGACGCCTCGCGTTCCGTCCTGATTCACGCTGGTGGGGCGAATCACCCAGGCCAGCAGTATCTGGGCGGCGCTGGCACCATGCTTGTCGGCGATGTCGTTGACCACGGACGACGAGAGCAGCTTGGATCGCAGCCGCCCGCCCTGGGCCAACGGGCAGTACGCCATCACCGGAATGTGGTGATCCTGCATCCACGGAATGATGTCGACTTCGATGCCGCGAGAGCCGAGGTGATAGAGCACCTGATTGGTGGCGCAGTCGGCGGCGGCAGGCAGCGAGTCCATGGCTCTGAGGTTGCCGGCATCGAAGTTGGAAACCCCGAAGCGCCGGATCTTGCCCTGGTCACGCAGCCGTTCGAACGCCTCGAAGGTCTCCTCGAGGGGAATGTTACCGGGCCAGTGCAGCAGATAGAGATCAATCGTGTCGATGCCCAGCCGTTCGAGGCTGCGCTCGCAGGCCGCGATGGCGCTCTCCCGGCCGGCGTTCCAGGGGTAGACCTTGGAGACGATGAAGGCGTCGTCGCGCCGCCCGTGGATCGCTTCTCCGACGACCTCTTCGGCGCCGCCGTCGCCGTACATCTCGGCGGTATCGATGACCTTCAGTCCCAGGTCCAGCCCGTGGCGCAGCGCCGCGACTTCCTGCCGGCGCGGCACCTGGTTTTCTCCCATGTACCAGGTCCCCTGGCCGATGGCTGGAAGGAATATCGAGGGCGCTGCCTGGCTCTCTGGCAGCACGATGCACGGTGGCGTACTTGGGCGCGATGGCGTACTTGGCATGGAACCCCCTGTTCGTTAAGGCGTTACTGTTATGCTGGCTGCCACTCGCGGGTTTCGCAAATGGCTTTGCCGATGGCCCTGAATCTCGACCACCGAATCTCCCGGTAACCATGTAATATCGCTGAGTGCCCGCGAGACGTCGATCGACTTCCCGTGGATCCGTCTTCGACGGGCACGATCGCCTCATTCGGTTCACGTACCCCGACTCAGGAGTTCCGTCATCGACCCTTCCTTTATCGGCCTCACGCGGGCCTGGCTGGAATCCTTCGTCGTCGCCCACGACATCTGTCCCTTTGCCGGCCGCGAGTCGCGGCGGGACGCTATTCGCTACGCGGTGGCCGACGCTACCGACCTCGAGGGGCTGCTCCACGAACTGGTGGCGGAATGCCGTCGCCTGGATGCCGAGCCCGGGATCGCCACCACGCTGCTGATCGCGCCGGCCGGCATGGAGGATTTCGACGACTATCTTGATTGGCTCGAGCTGGCCGAGCGGCTGCTGGAGGATCTCGAATACACCGGCATCTACCAGTTGGCCAGCTTCCACCCGGATTACGTCTTCGACGGCGTCGAGGCGTCCGACCCGGCCAATGCGACCAATCGTTCGCCCTACCCGATGCTGCATCTTCTGCGGGAGGCCGAGCTCGAGCGGGCGCTGGCGAGCTATCCCGATCCCGAGTCGATCCCGGAGCGCAACATGGAAACGCTGCGAGCGCCGGGTTCCGAGGCGCTGGCGGCATCGCGACGCGTCCTGGCGCGGGCGGGTGGCGCAGCACAGGAATAGGCTATGCTGGTCGTGGTGCACGTGTCATCGGATACGTCGCGCTGCGATCCTTGCAATCGCTTCGCCCTTTGAGTCGTTTCTTTTGTTTGGATCGTTCTTTTTGTTTGATCATTCCTTTGGTTTGAATCGTTCTTTAGCGGAGAGACAACCATGCAGAGCGTGACGCGAGGCGGCGTACCCGTCGAGGTGGGAGGCGACTTTCCCGTCGTCGGCGAGACGGCGCCTGCCTTTACCCTGACCAATGGCGAGCTGGAAGACGTGTCGCTGTCGGATTTTGCCGGCCGCCGCAAAGTGCTCAACATCATTCCCAGCGTCGACACCAGAACCTGTGCGATGTCCACGCGCAAGTTCAACGAATATGCCAGCGGGCTCGACAACACGGCGGTGCTGATCGTGTCGGCGGATCTGCCGTTTGCCCAGAGCCGTTTCTGCGGCGCCGAAGGGCTGGATCGGGTGATCACGCTCTCCTGCTTCCGCCATCCGGAGTTCCGGGAGCGCTACGGTGTCGCCTTGCAGAGCGGCGTGATGGCGGGGCTCTGTGCCCGGGCCGTCATCGTGATCGACGAGCAGGACAAGGTCGTGCATGCCGAGCTGGTCAGCGAGATCAAGAACGAGCCGAATTACGACGCGGCGCTCGAGGCGCTCAAGGCGTAGCGAATTCCCCGCTTCAGGCGGGAGTCGGTGAGTCGGGGCGGATGACGTCTGGCGCAGGTGGTCTACACTGATCCCCATCCCATCCACCGCGATGGCCGATGACGTCGAAACGTCATAGCAAACCAGAAGGAGTTGACGATGACGATCAAGAAATCCGGATCTGCCGAATGGAAAGGCAGCCTGAAGAAAGGCAAGGGTGTCGTCTCCACCGAGAGCGGCGCACTCAAGGAGAGCCCATACGGCTTCAATACCCGTTTCGAGGGTCAGCCCGGCACCAACCCGGAGGAGCTGATCGCTTCCGCTCATGCCAGCTGCTTCTCGATGGCGCTGTCCATGATGCTGGGCGAAGAGGGCATCGAGCCGGATAGCATCAAGACCGATGCCACCGTGATCATGGAGCAGGACGACAGCGGCTTCACCATTACCGAAGTCCAGCTCAAGACCGTCGCCAAGATTCCGGGTGCCGACCAGGCGACGTTTGATAGCGCCGCCCAGAAGGCCAAGGAAGGCTGCCCGATTTCCAAGCTTCTAAAGGCCAAGATTTCGCTGGATGCCAAACTGGAAAGTTGAGCATCGGGCGATAGCGAAAAGCCGGCTCGCGAGGCCGGCATCATGATGAATCGCGTATCGTCAGGATGACGCAACGCAGGCAGTAACACGCAGGCAGTAGCAACAGGACAGGAAGTCCAGGTTCAAGCGGTGATTCGAAGGCGGGCCGAGAGGCCCGCCTTTCGTATTTCCGGGGCTTGGCCGCCACGGTTCGATCGAGCAACGATTGACATCGATGAAGCCGCCAGTACAATGAGCGCGCCTATCGAATTGCGGATGTGGTGGAATTGGTAGACACGCTAGATTTAGGTTCTAGTGCCGAAAGGTGTGGGAGTTCGAGTCTCCCCATCCGCACCAAGCAAGTTTTCTGATGCTCCCCTGAAGTCACACCGTTCCCGAAAAGCCAGTACCCATGCGGCTTTCTCTCCTTGATTTAACCCGATCAACCTACTTCATACGCTCTCGCGCTGTACATCGATATGTATATCGAAAGTTCGGTATGTAATCCTGCGTCGCAGGACGCCATGAGCGCTCGTGAATCCAGCGGCGGTCTGCCTCGCCATACTTTCTTGCTCACTGTACCTTCTTGCCCAATATACTTTCTTGCTCAACGAGCGATTATTCGTCGAGATGGCGTATCCATTGGCGGACGCGCCATCGCTGCAGCCGATTGGCGTAGCGTTTGGTAGCCAGCGATACCGGAACCAGAGTGCAGGCATCGCCCTCTTTCATGTGCAGGCGGAAGCGGCGCTCCGCACCGATCGGATGATCTTCACTGCCGTAGATGGCGACGACGCGGATATCGAGAAAATGAAAGACGGTATCATCCGTCGGGCGGTTGCGCTCGAGCGCCACACCGTGGACGCTGCACAACCGCTTCAGAATGGCCTCGAAAGTCCCGACGTGACTGTAGCTCCCGGAGAGCATGGGACCCTGGCTGGACTGCATGCCCTGCCTACGCTCTTCGTGTTCCGCTTCCGACGAGCCCTCGGTATCGGGCCCGTCCTGCTGATGGTCGGCCTCGCAGTCGATCATGTCATTGGTCAACGATCCCTTGCTGGTGTGCAAGGTCACGATGATATGTTCCAGAAAGATCGGCTCGGAGCTCATGTTGCTGATCAGGCAAAGCGAGGTCAGGTCGTTGCCGTGACCCCGGTTGATGATGATGCGGGGGCGCCGTGTTCGGGCGAAATTCCGGTAGAGAATCTGGGCGTAGAAAAACCATACGAAGAGCGTCAGTATGCTCGTGATGGCGCTAATCGCTTTACTGTGTTCTGACAACCACTCCATGGTCGTGATCGGCTCCTGCCTGTTCGACTCGAAAAGACGACAATGTAGGCGAGAACGATGGCGGGCGATATAACTCAGTTTGTGTAACAGGACACGGACGAGGCCAAGCGCCGGCGCTTCAGTTTTCGCCGCCGCGGTCGACATCATCATTGAAAGGATCAACAGCGAAGCGGTCGAGAGAGCAATCGATGATGCGGCGTCTGGAAGTGGTGCGGCCAATGGCTCGCAGGTTGGTGGACTGGATCAACGCCCAGTTGAAGCGGGCGCTGCCGGGCTACTGTGCCTTTTGCCATACGGCCGTCGCTGACGGTTCGCCCTGGTGTGCCGAGTGCTTCGCGGATATGCCCTGGAATCGGAGCGCTTGCGCTCTCTGTGCCGAACCGCTGCCGATGCTCTCCTCTCCGTCTTCAGTGTTGCGCCGGTGTGGGCGATGCTTGAAGCATCCGCCCGCGCAGCAGGCCGCGTGGGTGCCGCTGCGCTACGAGTCGCGGGTGGCCCGTCTGATACAGCGCTACAAGTTCTCGGCGGATGCGAGGGCGGGCGAGGTGCTGGTCCAGCTCATGCTTGCCACCCTGAGCCGGTCGCCTGATGTCGGCGAGGCGGTGATCGGCGTGCCCGGGCAGCACGAGCGGACTCGGGAGCGGGGATTCGACCACACGGCGTGGCTGGCGAAGCGTCTGGCCGCGCGGTTGAAAATGCCGGTGATCGAGGCCGAACGACGGCGCGAGACGCCATCCCAGCGCGGCCTGGACCGCCTCTCTCGGCAGCGCAATGTGAAGCGTGCGTTCACCGTGGCCCAGCCGTTACCGCCGGCGGTCGTGGTCGTCGATGACGTGATGACTACCGGCGCGACGCTGGAGTCGCTGGCAATCGCCTGCCGGGAAGCCGGGGCGCGGCGGGTCACGGTGCTGGCCTTCGCGCGTACGCCCTCGGCACGAATCTGATAGCATGCGCGCATGCAACTCCGCCGTCAGTCGAGGTCCGTATGAGCGCCGTTTCCCTGCATCCGTTCGAGACATTGACGCCGCAGCGGGTCGTCGAGGCCGTCGAGTCTCTCGGCTTCTGGTTGCCCGGCGAGCCGTTCGCGCTCAACAGCTACGAGAATCGAGTCTATTCGTTGACCGACGACGACCGCCGTCGCTGGGTCGTGAAGTTCTATCGCCCGGAGCGCTGGAGCGACGAGCAGATTCTCGAAGAGCACGAATTTCTACAGGCGCTCGCGGCGGAGTCGATTTCGGTGGGGGCGCCCTGGGCAGACGATACGGGCCGGACGCTGCATCACTTCGAGGGTTTCCGCTTTGCCCTGTTCGCGCATGTCGTCGGCCAGGCCCCGGAGCTCGAAGACCCGGCGCATCTCTTTGCTCTCGGCGAACTGATCGGCCGGGTCCATGAGGTTGGGGCTCGCCAGCCTTTCCGTTATCGGCTGCGGCTCGATCCGAATACCATGATCGAGGAGAGTCGCAGTCGAGTCCTCGCGGCGAGCTGGCTCGATGCTCGCCAGCGCAAGACCTACGACCGCGTGATCGATTCGCTCTTGCCGCTGCTGGCGGAGCACGCCTGGCCGGACAGCGCGATGCAGCGCGTTCACGGCGATTGTCATCTCGGCAACATGCTGGGGCGCGACGAGCAGTTCTCTCTGGTCGACTTCGATGACTGCCTGATGGCGCCTGCGGTACAGGATCTGTGGATGCTGCTGACCGCGCAATCTCCCGAAGAGTGGCAGATGCAGCTGTCCGAAATCATCGAAGGCTACGAGATGGCCCGCGAATTCGACCGTCGCCAGCTCGAATGGATCGAGGCCCTGCGAACCTTGCGGCTGATTCGTCACAGTGCCTGGGTGACGGCGCGCTGGGAAGATCCGGCGTTTCCCCGAGCCTTCCCCTACGTCGCCGAGAGCGGCTACTGGGACCAGCATATCCGCCATCTCGAGCAGCAGCGCGTGGCCCTCGACTCGCCGCGCTGGCTGGCCTGATCGGCTAGCGTCCTGTCGAAGCGTGCGACTCGACCCCGTGACGAGTCGCAACGCGAATTGTCCATATCGACGAGATTGCCTGTGCCGGCGAGATTGTCTGTACCGGCGAAATTGCCTGGATCGACGAGATAGTGGTGCCGCCGGAGTTTCGCTAGAATCGGCTGATACGATTGGGGCCGAATGTGATCGCGGCCGCGAGCATTCGATGACGATACCGATAGACAAGGCAGCAACATGACAGAGCAACTGGCAGGCCACTTCCACGGGATTCTCGAGAAGCTGGGGGAAGATCCCCAGCGCGAGGGCCTGCGCGATACCCCGATGCGTGCCGCCAAGGCCATGCAGTTCCTGACCCAAGGCTACAGCCAGTCGCTGGAGACGCTGGTCAACGGCGCGGTCTTCGCTTCCGATACCGATGAAATGGTGCTGATCAAGGACATCGAGATGTACTCGATGTGCGAGCACCACGTGCTGCCGTTCATCGGCAAGTGCCACATTGCCTATCTTCCCCAGGGCAAGGTGCTGGGGCTATCAAAGTTCGCACGGATCGTCGATATGTATGCCCGCCGGCTGCAGATCCAGGAAAACCTGACCCGTGAAATCGCCGAGGCGATCATGCAGGTCACGGGAGCCCTCGGCGTTGGCGTGGTGATCGAGGCGCAGCATATGTGCATGATGATGCGCGGCGTCGAAAAGCAGAATTCCAGCATGACCACGTCGGTGATGCTGGGAAGTTTCCGCAAGAACCAGACGACGCGTCAGGAGTTCCTGATGCTGGTCAACGGTCGCTGATAGAAGCGCCGTCAATCGTCGCATTCGTCAAAAGCCAGTCGGTAAAGTCAGCCGTTAAAGTCAGCCGTTAAAGAGAGCCACAAGGATAGCTGCATGGATGGTCGCCTTTTTCATTTCGACGACGAAGCCCAGACCGGCGAGGTGGAGGGGAGCGACGGCAAGCGCTATCCGTTCGATTTCGCACAGTGGCGTGGCCGCGGCCTGCCCAGCGCCGGCACCCCGGTTCGCTTCGAACTTCGTGACGGACAGGCGATCCAGGTCTTCAATCGCCCCGAGGCGCAGCGCCGCGCCAGCAGCACTCGCGGCATCGACGGCAAGACGCGGCGCAAACGACTTTCCCACTGGGCGCTGGCGGCGTTCGTGGTGTCGGTCGTCGGGCTGAGCGCCGGGCGTTACGCGCCGGTGGTGGAAGTCGTGGCGATCGTGCTGGCCTGGCTGGGATTGCGTCACGTGCATCGCCAGCCCCAGCAATTCAAAGGCTACTGGCTGAGCGGTGCCGCGATCGCGATTGCCGTCGGCGTGACGCTCTGGTCGCAGCTGTAATCGCCCTGGCCCCGAATGGCATCGCGGTGGTGCTGCCATGGAATCGGTCCGGTTATGAATGACTCGCGGCGTGACCGATCGTGACTGGCACAGGTGACGCTAACGCGCCATCCTTGACGCAGGAGTCGTGACACTGGCATCACTGTCACACGCCGTCGTCATGAACGATTTCATTGCTCGTCGCACCACGGCAACGGCCGGCCTGCGTGGGCCGAATGCCCGCGATCGGCAAGCACATCAAGGAAGGAGTGAGTCATGCAATCCGACAAAGCACAGTCCGTCAAAGCCGAGTCTGTCAAAGAGAGCGCGCTGTTCAGACCTTTTGCCTATATCGACGGTAACTGGGTTGCCGCCGACAGCGGCGAGCAGATCGATGTCGATAACCCCGCCACGGGCGAGATCCTGGGGCATATGCCGCGACTGGGTCGCGCCGAGACCGAGCGTGCCATCGACGCTGCCGAGGCCGCATTGCCGGCGTGGCGCAACCACACCGCGCTGGAGCGGGCCGACATCCTGATGAAGTGGTACGAGCTGATGCTCGAGAACAAGGATGAGCTGGCGGCGATCATGACCGCCGAGCAGGGCAAGCCGGTCAAGGAAGCGGCGGGCGAGATCGTCTATGCCGCCAGTTTCATGCGCTGGTTTGCCGAGGAAGCGCGGCGCATCTATGGCGACACCATCCCTGCAGCCAGCAACCAGCAGCGCATCGTGGTCACCAAGCAGCCGGTGGGCGTCGTCGGCGCTATCACGCCGTGGAACTTCCCCTCGTCGATGATCACGCGCAAGGCCGCGGCTGCGCTGGCGGCGGGCTGCACCATCGTGATCAAGCCGGCCAGCCAGACACCGTTCTCCGCGACCGCGCTGGCCGCACTGGCAGAGCAGGCCGGTGTCCCGCGTGGCGTGTTCAACGTGGTGCCGGGCAAGGCCAGCGAGATCGCCAAGGCGATGACGGACTCCCCGGTGGTACGCAAGGTCACCTTCACTGGCTCGACCGAAGTCGGCAGCTCGTTGATGGCCGGCGCTGCGCAGCATATCCAGAAGATTTCGCTGGAACTGGGCGGCAACGCGCCGTTCCTGGTGTTCGAGGATGCCGACCTGGACGCCGCGGTCGAAGGGGCGATCGCCTCCAAGTTCCGCAATGCCGGACAGACCTGCGTCTGCACCAACCGCTTCCTGGTCCAGTCGAGCGTGATCAACGCGTTCAGCGAGAAGCTGGCGGCGGCTATGAACAGCGAGCTCAAGGTCGGGGAAGGATTCGAGGAGGGCGTCAACATCGGCCCGCTGATCGATGACGACGCCGTGGCCAAGGTGACAGATCATATCAAGGACGCCACCGACAAGGGCGCGCAGCTGCTGCTCGGCGGCCACGAGCATTCTCTGGGCGGGCGTTTCTTCTCTCCGACGCTGGTCAGCCACGCCACGCCGGAGATGAAGGTTGCCAGCGAAGAGACCTTCGGTCCCCTGGCCGCGGTATTCCCCTTCGAGACGGAAGAGGAAGCCGTGCGCATGGCCAACGACACCCAGTTCGGGCTGGCCTCCTACTTCTACTCGAAGGATCTGGGGCGTGTCTGGCGCGTCGCCGAAGCGCTCGAGTACGGCATGGTCGGCATCAACACCGGCCTGATCTCCAACGCCAGCGCCCCGTTCGGCGGCGTCAAGGCCTCCGGCCTCGGCCGCGAAGGCTCCAAGTACGGCCTCGATGAGTATCTCGAGACCAAATACCTCTGCATCGATCTGGGGAAAGAGCCAGACTGAGCTTCGAGCTTCGAGCTTCGAGCTTCGAGCTTCGAGCTTCGAGCTTCGAGCTTCGAATGAAGAACGCCAGCGACAATGTCGCTGGCGTTCTTCGTTCAACAG
Organism: Salinicola sp. MIT1003; assembly: GCF_001858555.1. Lineage (NCBI taxonomy): Bacteria > Pseudomonadati > Pseudomonadota > Gammaproteobacteria > Oceanospirillales > Halomonadaceae > Salinicola > Salinicola sp. MIT1003. Next base: position 143,969 of record NZ_MCAP01000058.1, on the reverse strand, counting down.
TCACACTGTTCTTCGCGGCTCGCGGCTCGCGGCTCGCGGCTCGCGGCTCGCGGCTCGCGGCTCAGTGTCGGAAGTGGCGCATGCCGGTAAATACCATCGCGATGCCCGCTTCGTTGGCGGCGGCGATCACTTCCTCGTCGCGCATCGAGCCGCCCGGCTGGATCACGGCGGTGATGCCGGCGGCGGCGGCGTTGTCCAGGCCATCGCGGAAGGGGAAGAAGGCGTCCGATGCCATGACGGAGCCTTCGACCTGCAGGCCGGCATGTTCGGCCTTGATACCGGCGATGCGGGCGGAGTTGACGCGGCTCATCTGGCCGGCGCCGACGCCGACGGTCTGGCGGTTCCTGGCGTAGACGATAGCGTTGGACTTCACGAACTTGGCGACCTTCCAGGCGAAGACGAGGTCGTGCAGCTCCTGCTCGGTCGGCGCCCGCTGGGTGACCACCTTGAGATCCTCGGCGGCGATCATGCCGGTATCGCGGCTCTGTACCAGCAGGCCGCCGTTGACGCGCTTGTAGTCCCAGCCTTCGGCGCTCTTCGCGGGCAGCTCACCGCACTCCAGCAGGCGCACGTTGGTCTTGCTGGCGACGGCTTCGCGGGCTTCCGCCGAGATGCGCGGTGCGATGATGACCTCGACGAACTGGCGCGCGACGATCGCGCTGGCGGTATCGCCGTCCAGCTCACGGTTGAAGGCGATGATGCCGCCGAAGGCGGATTCGCTGTCGGTCGCGAAGGCGAGATCGTAGGCCTTGCGGATGCCGCCGTCGGCTTCCGGCACCACGGCGACGCCGCAGGGGTTGGCATGCTTGACGATCACGCAGGCCGGCTTGGTGAAGGACTTGACGCACTCCAGCGCTGCATCGGTATCGGCGACATTATTGAAGGAGAGCGCCTTGCCCTGGAGCTGTTCGGCGGTGGCAATGCTGGCTTCCTGCTGGCCGGGTTCGCCCGTGCCTGACTCGACCGTGCCCGATTCAATGTAAAACGCGGCTTTCTGGTGCGGGTTCTCGCCGTAGCGCATGCCTTGCTTCTTGGTGAACTGCAGCGACAGGGTGCGCGGGAAATCGGGCTCGCCGTTACCCACGCGCTGGCCGAAGTAGTTGGCGATGGCGGCATCGTAGGCGGCGGTATGCTCGAACGCCTTGATTGCCAGGTCGAAGCGGGTCTTGTGGCTGACGCCGCCCTCATGGCTGGCCATGTCCTTCAGAACGCGGGAATAGTCGTCGGCGCTGACCACGATCGTGGTGTGCTCGTGGTTCTTGGCGCAGGCGCGAACCATCGTCGGGCCGCCGATATCGATGTTCTCGACCGCGTCCTCCAGCGTGCAGTCCGGCTTGGCGACGGTCTGCTCGAACGGGTAGAGATTGACCACGACCATGTCGATGGGGTCGATGCCGTGTTCCGCCATGACGGCGTCGTCCTGCCCGCGCCGGCCGAGGATCCCGCCGTGAATCTTCGGGTGCAGCGTCTTGACCCGGCCATCCATGATCTCCGGGAAACCGGTGTGGGCCGAGACCTCGGTCACGGCGATGTCGTTTTCCTGGAGCAGGCGGTAGGTGCCGCCGGTCGAGAGCAGCTCGACGCCGCGAGCCGCCAGCTCACGGGCGAAGTCGACGACGCCGGTCTTGTCGGACACGCTGAGCAGTGCGCGACGGATGGCCCGGGGGGCAGTAGAAGCAGAATTTTGAGACATGCCAGTCCACTCTTTTTTACGGCGAGACGGTTGACGATGAGACGGCTGGCGCCCAGGGCATCGCCCGTCCGGATAGGCTCCGCTGGAGCGAAGCGAAGGAGATTCGGGTCAGGTCGTACGGTCGTGTCGTTGTTTCGGATCGTGCCGGCTGGGTCGAATCACAATGGTGGATCGAACCGCACCGTTAGATCAAATCGTACTGCTTGAGCTTCTTGCGCAGCGTGCCACGGTTGAGACCGAGCAGTTCGGCAGCGCGGGTCTGGTTGCCTTCCACGTTGCGCATCACGACCTCGAGCAGGGGCGCTTCGACTTCCGCCAGTACCATGGTGTAGAGATTCGAGACGGACTCTCCCTCGAGGTGCGAAAAGTAGCGCTCCATGACGCGCTCGACGCACTCTCTCAACGTCGTGTGAGACAGCGCATCGGGCATCTGAAGAGGGTCGACCTCGGATGGGGATTCACCATCGAGGGCTAAAGGCTGCCGGCTATTCATGCTGCGTGGGTTCCGTTACCGATCGCGGCGGCGTCACCGCGAAAGAGTTCATGGAGAAACTCGAATTGTTGCGTTGCCTGCTCGAGACGATTGAAACGGGCACGGTGTTCGCGGCCGGGGTCACGCGCGGCGAGATACCAGCCGACATGCTTGCGGGCGACTCTGACGCCGAGATAGTCGCCGTAATGCTCGTGCAGCGCGCGCAGGTGACGTTGCATGGTAGTAGCGACCTCTTCCGCGCTGGGCGGCGCATGTTCGCGGCCGGTACGCAGGTAATGCTCGATCTCTCTGAACAGCCACGGGTTGCCCTGGGCACCGCGACCGATCATCACCGCATCGGCGCCGGTGTAGGCCAGTACTTCGGCGGCGCGTTGCGGCGTAGTAATGTCCCCGTTGGCAAAGACCGGTATCGACACCTGCTGCTTGATCGCCGCGATGGTGTCGTATTCGGCCGTCCCGGTGTAACGCTGCTCGCGGGTCCGGCCATGCACGGCCAGCGCGGCGATGCCGGCGTCCTCGGCAAGCCTGGCGACACGTTCCCCGTTGCGGCTCTCGGCGCACCAGCCGGTGCGAATCTTCAGCGTGACCGGAATGTCGACTGCCGCTACCACGGCCTCGAGAATGTCCGCGACCAGCTTCTCGTCCCGCAGCAGGGCAGAGCCCGCCGCCTTGTTGCAGACCTTCTTGGCCGGGCAGCCCATGTTGATGTCGACGATCTCGGCGCCGGCTTCGGCGTTGAGCCGTGCGGCTTCGGCGAGCATCTGCGGATCGCCGCCGGCAATCTGTACCGAACGCGGCCCCGGCTCGCCGCGATGGATCATGCGCTGGCGCGACTTGCGGGTATGCCACAGCCGACTATCGGATGTCACCATCTCCGACACCACCAGGCCAGCGCCCAGCTCGCGGCAAAGCTGTCGGAAAGGACGATCGGTTACCCCGGCCATGGGGGCCAGAATCACGCGGTTGGGTAGCGTGTGATGGCCGATGCGGGGTAACGGGCGATCGGTCTGCGGTGACACCAAATCACGCATCGTTACAGAGGCTCAGGCAAAACGGGGAGGCTATGATACCGATCACCCTGACGTTGTTGAAGCGCTGTTTGTCGACTCGAGACCTAAGCCGTAGCGCGCAGGCGTGGCGCATGAAGCACTTTCAGGCATGGGCAGCGCAGCATGAATGCCTTCGCAGCGAAAGGCCGGGACGAGGAGCGCCGTTACAAAACCTCAGCCCGGCCGACGCCCGGTCAGCAGAATCCAGCCCTCTTTTTCCTGCGGCTCGTCCATGAGGATGCCTTGGGCGCGATAGGCGTCCAGCACCGATTCTGCCTGGGCGGCGAGGATGCCCGACAGCGCCAGCTGGCCGGCGGGGCGGACCCGGGCGGCGATCGTCGGAGCCATCTCGATCAGCGGCCCGGCCAGGATGTTGGCGACGACGACCTCGAACTCGCCCCGGCCGATCTTTTCCGGGTAGTCGAGGATCAGGCTCGCCTCGTCGATCTGGTTGCGCTCGGCGTTGTCGCGGCTCGCCTGCAATGCCTGCGGGTCGATATCGACCCCGACGGCGGTATCGGCTCCCAGCTTGAGCGCGGCGATGGCGAGAATGCCGGAGCCGCAGCCGTAGTCGAGCACCTGCCGTCCGGCGAGATCCTGTGCATCCAGCCAGCCGAGGCAGAGTGCGGTTGTGGGGTGGGTGCCAGTGCCGAAGGCGAGGCCGGGATCGAGCAGCAGGTTGACCGCGTCGGGATCGGGCGCCTCGTGCCAGCTCGGCACGATCCACAGACGCTGACCCATGCGCAGCGGTTCGAAGCCGTCCATCCATTCGCGCTCCCAGTCGCGATCGGCCAGCAGCTCGTACTCGATCTGCGGCGCCGGGTCGTCGGGCAACTGCTCGGCCCAGGCGCGCCGAACGCGTTCGATCATCGCCTCGACCTCGTTGAGGTCGTCGTAAAGCCCCGTGAGGACGGTTTCCGACCACAGCGGGGTCGTGCCACGGTCGGGTTCGAATACCGGCTCGTCGTGGGCATCCTGCAGGGTGATCGCGCTGGCGCCCTCGGCAAGCAGCAGCTCTTCCAGCCATTCGGCCTGCTCGGGGGCGATGGATGCCTTGAGTTGTAGCCACGCCATGGACAGCTCTCCCGGAATGAAGTTTGTGCTCTGTCTGCATGAGCCGGGCTCGCCGGTTTCAGGCAGAGCCTGAGACTCGAGTGAAGATCAGGACGAAAACGGGGCGGCCTTCGAAGGATAGGCCGCCCCGTCGTCAATGCCCGGAAATCAACTCAGCCCGAGCTTCTTTTCAAGATAGTGGATATTGACGCCGCCACGCTGGAAGGCGCTGTCACGTACCAGATCCTTCTGCAGATCGATATTGGTCTTGATGCCCTCGACCAGCAGCTCGTCCAGCGCATTGCGCATCCGCACCAGGGCTATTTCGCGATCCGCCCCCCAGGTGATCAGCTTGCCGATCAGGGAGTCGTAATGCGGCGGCACGCTGTAGCCAGTGTAGATATGGGAATCCATGCGCACCCCGAGACCGCCCGGCGGGTGGTAGAGGTTGATCTTGCCGGGAGAGGGCATGAAGGTGCGGGAATCTTCGGCGTTGATGCGACATTCGAAGGCGTGGCCGCGCAGCTCGACATCTTCCTGGCGGATCGACAACGGCTGACCGCAGGCGATACGCAGCTGTTCCTTGACGATATCGACGCCGGTGACCATTTCGGTCACGGGGTGTTCGACCTGGACGCGCGTGTTCATCTCGATGAAGAAGAACTCGCCGTCTTCGTACAGGAATTCGAAGGTCCCGGCGCCACGGTAGTTGATCTCGATGCAGGCGTCGGTACAGGCCTTCAGCACCTTGGCGCGCGCTTCCGGGTCGAGATGTGGCGCCGGGGCTTCCTCGAGCACCTTCTGATGGCGGCGCTGCAGCGAGCAGTCGCGATCGTAGAGATGGATCGCGTTGCCCTGACCGTCGGCCAGCACCTGGACTTCCACGTGGCGCGGGTTCTCGAGGAACTTCTCCATGTAGACGGTGCCGTCGCCGAAAGCCGCTGCGGCTTCAGAGCGCGTCACGCTGGCCGCCTTGGCGACTTCATCGTCGTTGCGCACCACGCGCATGCCGCGGCCGCCGCCACCGGCTGCCGCCTTGATGATCACCGGATAGCCGATACGGCCGGCGATACGACGGATCTCGGCGTCGTCGTCCGGCAGCGGACCGTCGGAACCCGGCACCGTCGGCACGCCCGCCGCCTTCATGGCGTTGATCGCACTGACCTTGTCGCCCATCAGCCGGATGGTCTCGGCGCGTGGTCCGACGAAGGTGAATCCGGAGCGCTCCACCTGTTCGGCGAAGTTGGCATTCTCGGCGAGAAAGCCGTAGCCGGGGTGGATGGCGCTGGAGTCCGTCACCTCGGCCGCGCTGATCAGGGCCGGGATGTTCAAGTAGGATTGCGCCGAGGAAGCGGGGCCGATGCAGACGGCTTCGTCTGCCAGGCGCACGTGCATCAGCTCCCGATCGGCCTTGGAATGAACCGCCACGGTCTTGATCCCCAGCTCCTTGCAGGCGCGCAGGATGCGAAGGGCGATCTCGCCGCGGTTGGCGATGAGTACCTTGTCCAACATGATGGTTTCGCTCGTGTGGCCCTAGTTGAAGATGATCAGTTGATGATGATCATCGGCTGGTCGAATTCGACCGGCTCGCCATCCTCGACCAGGATTGCTTCGATCACGCCATCCTTGTCGGCTTCGATCTGGTTCATCATCTTCATCGCTTCGACGATACACACGGTATCGCCTTTCTTGACGCTCTGGCCGACTTCGACGAATGCCTTGGCGCCGGGCGCCGGGGAGCGGTAGAAGGTGCCGACCATGGGCGAGGTCACTGCGTGACCGGCAGGCTGGGCCGGTGCCGCGTCGCCGGCTTCGGCAACCGGCGCGCTCGGTGCCGCTGGTGCGGAAGGTGCCATCGGCTGCTGCTGTTGCATGACCATTGGCTGCTGCATGGCGCCGAAACCGTTAGGGTGGCGGCTGATGCGCACGGACTCTTCGCCTTCCTGGATCTCGATTTCGCTGATGTTGGACTCTTCCAGGAGTTCGATGAGCTTCTTGACCTTGCGTATATCCATGGCGATGTCTCGGTTTGGTTGAATGCGATAGTTGGATATGACAGTAGCGTGCGACGCGAAGTGTCGCTAAACGTCTGCTGGCGAAAAAGGGATCAGTCTCGATCCAGCTGTGCAAGCGCGGCGTCCAGCGCCAGCACATAGCTGTCGGCGCCGAAGCCCGCGATGACGCCACGGGCGACGTCGGAGAAATAGGAGTGTGAACGAAACGGTTCGCGCGCGTGCACGTTGGAAAGGTGCAGTTCGATGAACGGAATGGCGACGCCGGTCAGCGCGTCGCGCAGGGCCACGCTGGTGTGGGTGAAAGCGGCCGGGTTGAGCAGGATGAAATCGATGTTCTCCTGCTTCGCGCGGTGCACCCGCTCGACCAGTTCGTGCTCGGCGTTGGACTGTAGCCAATCCAGTTGATGACCGGCGCTCAGTGCGCGCTCGGTCAAGCGAATCCGGATGTCCTCCAGGGTGGTCGTGCCGTAGACCGCCGGCTCGCGTGTGCCGAGCAGATTCAGGTTGGGACCGTTGAGAACCAGGAGTCTAGCCATGACTGTCCTTGCGCTGTTAACCCTTTCATGGATTGTCGAGATCGCGTCACTTTGTTGCAAGATGGCGTCTCGGCGCACCGTTTTCGTTGGTGTCGAAGTTTGCCGAAAAATGCTGAGAGTGTCCACCCTCACCATCGAACGATGTTCGTTAATACCTGGTTTCCATTGCCGAGGGTTAACGGCGCAGAACCATGAACCAGGAGCTGCGAACTAAGAACTGAGAACTAAGAACTAAGAACTGAAAGCCAAGAACTAGGAACCGGACGCCACTGAAGAGCGGTCATGTGCCAGCCGCTTCACCGCATCCAGATGGCGAGTCAGCGCTTCGGCGTCGACTTCTCCCTGGATGCGGGCCCGTCGAAGCTCCGTGCCGTCGGCGAAAAACAGCAGCGCCGGTGGCCCGAACAGCTGGTAGTGATCGAGCAGCTCACGGCTTGCGGTGGTGTCCTGGGTCACGTCGGCGCGGATCAATGTGAAATCCGCCAGGCGTTCGGCCACGGCCGGCGCGGGGAAGACCGTCTGCTCCATCACTTTGCACGAGATGCACCATTCGGCGCTGACATCGACCATGATCGGCCGCCCGCTGGCACGCGCCGAGGCCAGTGCCGACTCGAGCTGGTCGAGGTGATTGACGGTCCGGGAGGCCAGGTTCGACGTTTCCGAAGACGCCTCGGCGTTCGATCCCGGCAAGGGGCGCAGTGGATCGCCACTACCCTGGGCCGCGCCCCAGACCATCGCCACGCCCCACACCAGCAGTACCCAGCCGGCCGCCTGGCGCACCCGCGGCCAGCCACCGCCGATCTGTCTATCCAGCGCGCCGAGGGCCAGCGCGCAACCCAGCGTCAGCGCTCCCCACAGCAGCAAGACCGCCGGTGCCGGCAGCAGGCGCTCGACCAGCCAGATCGCGACGCCCAGCAGCATCACGCCGAACAACGCCTTGATGCCTTTCATCCAGGCGCCGGCGCGGGGCAGCCACTGCCCGCCGAAAGTCCCGACGAGAATCAGCGGCACCCCCATGCCGGCACCCAGCGCGAGCAGCGCCAGTGCGCCGCCCAGGGCGTCGCCGGTGGAGGAGATGAAGACCAGCGCGCCGGCCAGCGGTGCGGAAACGCAGGGTGACACCACCAGCACCGACAGGGCGCCGGCCGCGGCCAGGCCGAGCGGGCCGCTGCGCTGCATTCGGCCTTGCCAGGTATCGACCCGCTGGCTGATCCCGTTGGGAAGCCGCAGGTCGAACGCGCCGAACATCGCCATCGCGAAGAGCACGAAAAGCAGCGCGAAGGGGACCAGTATCCAGCCGGATTGCAGCCGCGCCTGGAGATTGAGCGAGGCGCCGAAGACGCCCATCAGCGTGCCGAGCAGCGTGAACGTCGAGACCATGCCGATCACATAGCTCGCCGATAGCAGCAGCGCCCGCCCGCGACGCGCGTTCTGGCCCACGATGATGGAGGTCAGGATCGGCAGCATGGGCAGCACGCAGGGGGTGAAGGTCAGCCCTAGCCCCGCGAGGAAGAAAAGCCCCAGCGTGCTCGCCCCGAGGCCTTCACGGAGCAGGGATTGAAACTGGCCATCGGCGGTGGCGACCGGCAGCGCGGTGCTCTCGCTGGCTGAAGCGGGCGACAGAGCCGCCGTTGGTCTAGACGTGCCGGGGATAGACCTGTCGGGGACAGACACTTCGGGAACGGCGGCCGAATTCGAGAGCGGTTCGTCCCCGGGCGATGCGGAGAAAGGATCGCGGGTGGCCTCGGGACCGGATGCCGGCGATAGGATCGGCGAGGCCTTGGCGTCACGGCTGGCATCGCGATAGGCGGCGGGCGGCGGCCCGGCCTTGGCGGTCAGCGACCAGTGCTCGGGGGGATAACAGAGCCCCGCATCGGCACACCCCTGGAAGGAGAGCGTGATCGGTATCGGAGCCTGGGAGGCGAGGTCGTCACCGCCGGCCAGCGGCGCGCTGATCTCGACCTGATCGTAGAAGACATGGACATCGCCCAGATATTGATCGTGCTTGAACTGGCCGGGCGGGATCCTGAACGATCCCAGCGCGATTCCGGGTTGGCGACTTTCCAGGCCGAAGCGATGACGATAGAGATAGTAGCCGGGCTGGTTGCGGATGCCGACGTAGACCCGTTCGTCGTCATGCCAGGCGTAGGCATGAAAGGCCTGATCGACCGGCAGGAACTCGTTGCCGCCGCGAGCGGAAAAGGCGGCCTGATTCGAGGAAGCGGGAGAGTCCTGTGCCTGGGCAAGGGCTGCCAACAGGCAGTAGCCGAGCACCAGGAGGCATCCGTAAAAGCGTGACGTCAAAACATGAATTCCTGACAGCGATGAAAGCGCAGACCTGGCGTGCCTGCTCATGGTGAATCCGAGCATGCCGCCCGCCTTGTTGCTCGTTCGTGCGTACCTGTCACGTTCGTAGTCGCGAAAGGCGAATGACGCTTTGATCGCATGGGGCGAGAAAAGTGCCGCGGCGACAGCGCAGTAGGCCGATATGCAGCGAAAGACGGGCTGCGTGTGACGGGGAGCATGATAGGATAGAGTCAATCCTATCCCAACCCTGTTTCCGTTGACGCTGGCTCTCTGCGCCGGTTTTTACAACTGATCGTCACAACCGGTTTTCACTCTCAGCAATCACAAGGATCGTCCATGGCCCTGTTTCGCAAGAAGGCGCCGCTATCGCGCACCGAGGTTCTCGAAACGCCCCAGTACGGCTGGATCTGGAAGCCGCTGGTGGCACTGGTCGTCATCTATCTGCTGGTCTGCATCGTCCTCGGCATCTGGTGGAGCTGGACCCCGTCACCGACAGATCCCAGGCAGGCGGTCCAGATGCAGCGCGGCTTCCCGCAGAGCGTGGATACCGGCGGCAATGACGCCCAATCGCCGCCGGCCACCGCGCCAGGCGAGGCGCTTCTTGCCAGTAACATCTCGATTCTCGATACGCTGCTCGACAAGCCCGGCGGCTACCTGCGCAACGATGTGATGCCGCCCGGGCTGTGGCTCGACAACATGCCCAACTGGGAAGCCGGTGTGACCCGGCAGGTTCGCGATGCGGTGGCCCTGCTGGGTGAGTCGCTGAGCGTGGGCGATGCGCCGCTGGCGCAGGCCAACGAATCGCTTGCCGGCGATCTGGAAAGCTGGCGCTGGCCGGCCTCCGAAACCGTATTGCGCGCGGCGCGCAACAATCTCGGCGAAGCCTTCACCGCCGTGGAGAACGCTGCCGGCCCTGGGGCGCCCAATCAGGACGCTGCCGCTTCGACTGACGCACCCGCTTCGCTCGATGCTTCGGCGCTCTCCGACTGGCTGGCACAGGTTCAGCAGCGCCTGGAAACCCAGACCCGGCAACTGGCTGCCAACGTCGGCCAGTCGCCGAATGGCGATGAGCAGGACGACAGCACGCCGTGGCTGCGAATCGACAACGTGTTCTTCGAGGCTCGCGGCACCACCTGGGCGCTGGCGCAGCTGATGCAGGCCGCCAGGATCGATTACGCCGATGTCATCGAGAGCAGCGGCGTCGGCGCCGATTTCGATCAACTGGTGGCGGAGCTGGAAAGCTCCCAGGCGCGGGTCTGGAGCCCGGTCATTCTCAACGGCTCCGGATTCGGGCTGTTCGCCAACCACTCGCTGATGATGGCCAACTACACGGTGCGGGCGTCTCAGTTGGCCGAGAAGATCCGCAATCAACTTTGAGCCTGACCTGAACGGCCTATGAGCCGTAACGCAAAACGCCGCCCCGGTTTCGATGCCGGGGCGGCGTTTTTCATCGTTTCATCAGAGCCTCGAGCAAAAGCCGAGGCTCGACGAACGGTCGCGGCGCTTACTCGTTCTCGTAGGCGGCGACGGCCTTTTCGATGGCCTTGCGGGCGGCGTCGGCGCCGTCCCAGGAGTCGATCTTGACCCACTTGCCTTTCTCGAGATCCTTGTAGTTCTCGAAGAAGTGAGCGATCTGCTGGCGCAGTAGCTCGGGCAAATCGGTGACTTCGTGGACATCGTTGTAGAGCGCGCTCAGCTTCTCGTGGGGCACGCAGACCAGCTTGGCATCTTCGCCGGCCTCGTCGGACATGTTCAGCACGCCGACCGGACGGGCGCGGATCACGCTGCCGGGCTGGACCGGATAGGGGGTGACGACAAGCGCGTCGAGCGGGTCGCCATCATCGGCCAGGGTGTTCGGAATGAAGCCGTAGTTGGCCGGGTAGAACATCGGCGTGGCCATGAAGCGGTCGACCACCAGCGCGTCCATGTCCTTGTCGATTTCATATTTGATCGGCGCGTGGTTGGCGGGAATCTCGATCGCCACGTACACGTCGTTGGGGAGATCCTTTCCGGCGGGAATCTTGTCGAAACTCATCGTTGAGTCCTTGCGGTTTGCAGGTTGAACACCAGCGGGCGAAAATCGGGGGAATTATACGAACTGGCTAGGCCGATTACCAACCTGGGCATTGACCTCCGTCCATGCGGGTTAGCCGATGCCGAGGTGTCGTGCCGCTTCGGTCGTCGATTCGAGGTTGCCCGATCACTCGCCGTTCGTCGATCCATTGGGAGAAAGCCGTTGTCCAAGAGTTCGCTGTCACTGACCTACGGCCAGGCCTTCGTCGCGCCGGACCTGCACCGTCATCGCAGCTCGATGTCGGTGCAGATCCCTCAGGGCGAGCAGTTGTTCTCCAAGGGAGGCTGCGCGCTGATCAGTGATTCCACCTGGCGCAACTCGATCGCCAAGCAGGCCGGCGATCTCAGCGTGAGGGGCTTTCTGGCCGACTACTACTCGACGCCGGATCACTGGGACATCAAGACCTCGGCCACTCGCGTGCTGCGGGCACTGAACAGCTGGTGCCACAGCCAGAGCGGCTATATCGAAGGCGGCAGCTACATCTGCTCGTTGTCGGCGATGATCTTTCATCAGCACGATGCGCATCTCTTCCACATGGGCGATACCCTGGTCTATCGAATCCGCGGGGCGGAGTTCGAACAACTGACCCGCGACCACGTCACCGATCTGGGCGGCTATCGCTACCCCTCGCGGGCGCTGGGGATGGATGGTCATGTCGATATCGACTATTCCACCTTTCCCCTCAAGCAGGGGGATCTGTTCCTGTTCATGACCCAGGCCGTCCGCGGCACGCTGGTGCCCTCGGAGTACGTGCAGCTGATCCGCGCCGATGTCAGCGATCTCGACGCCGCCTGCGAGCGGCTGGCCAAAGCCGCCAACCAGCGCGCCATCGAGCGGGGCTACAACGCCAACCAGTTCTGCTTCCAGTTGGTGAGGGTCGATCGCCTCTCCGACGACGAGCCGAACGAGCAGCCCCGCGTCTTTCATCACCTGCCGGTGCCGCCGGAACTGGCCAAGGGGGAGCGTCTCGATGGCCTGGAAGTCGTCGAGGTCCTGTCGCGCACCGCCAAGGCGCGTCTCTATCATGTGCGGGATGTGCGCAGCGGACGCGACATGGTGATGAAGGCGCCGAGTCCGGAGCTTTCGACCCGTAACGTCTATCTCGAACACTTCGGTCTGCAGCAGTGGGTCGTCGAGCGCGTCAACACGCCGTTCGTGGTCAAGGTGATGGAGCCGGCGAGAACGCGCCGCTATCTCTACTATCTGATGAGCTACGTCGACGGCGAAACGCTGACGGAATGGCTGAGAAGGCACCCGCAGGCCAGTCTCGACCAGCGGCTCGACATCGCGCGGCAGCTGGTCAAGGCGGTACAGGCGCTGCATCGTCACGATGTGCTGCATCAGCATATCCACCCGAACAACATTCTCATCGACCGACACGGCAATCTGGTGCTGACCGATTTCGGCGCCTGCCACAAGCGCGAGGGCGACGCCCAGGGCGAGGCACGCCAGCTTGCACGTCAGGTCGGCCTGACCGAGCACAGTGCGCCGGAGTACGCGCTGGATACCGAGGTCGGTCGTCGTAGCGACCAGTATTCGCTGGCATCCACCGTCTACTGGATGCTCACCGGGCATCTGCCGTACACCCTGCTGCCTAACCATCTGCGCAGTCATACCGATCTGGAGCAGATGACCTACCGTCGCGCCCAATTGAGCAATCCGGCGATCAGCACCAATCTCGACGACGCGCTGCGGCGCTCGCTCGATCCGCTGCGCGCGCTGCGATTCCGGCGGCTCACGGAGCTCGCCTATCATCTGCGGGCGACCCCCAAGGGCGACGACGAAAGCCGGCGCCCGCCATGGCGGGAACCAGCGAACGTGTGGCAGGCGATCGCCACCGTACTGCTGCTGTTGCTGATTCTTTCCTGGTGGTTCAAGTAGCGATGTAACCCGTGCGCTCGGCTGACCGGGCCGGGTGATGGCATCACCAACGAAGAGGGCGCCGTGATGGCGCCCTCCGCGTTTTTGCCGGGTTGCGTGTGGCTTCAGACCGGTTCGCCCTACGGCATGCCCAGCCAGTTGGGCAGGCCCAGCGACAGGAATGGCACGTAGGTGACCAGCAGCAGGAAGCCGAGCAGCAGGAACAGCCAGGGAGAAGCCGCCCGGATCGTGCGCGTCAGCGGCATGCCGGTAACGGCGGAAGCCACGAACAGGTTCAGACCCACCGGCGGCGTCACCAGGCCGATCTCCATGTTGACCACCATGATGATGCCGAAATGGATCGGATCGATGCCCAGTTGTGCCGCCACCGGGAACAGGATCGGCGCCAGGATCAGAATGATCGCCGACGGCTCCATGAACGATCCTGCTACCAGCAGCACGATATTGACTACCAGCAGGAAGGTGATCGGCGAGAAGCCCTGATCCACGACCCATGCCGTGATCGTCTGCGGGATCTGCTCCGTGGTCAGCACATGGGCGAACAGCATCGCGTTGGCGATGATGAACATCAGCACCACCGACAACTTGGCGGCGTCGAGCAGCACGCCCGGGCACTGCTTGAAGGTGATGTCCCGATAGACGAACAGGGCCACGAAGCCGGCGTAGACGGCGGCTACCGCCGCAGCCTCGGTGGGCGTGAAGAACCCGCCGTAGATACCGCCGAGCACGATCACGATGGTCAACAGCCCCCAACTGGCCTTGCGGGCCGTGGAGAGAAATTCACCGATCGAGGGGCGGGGCAGGGCCGGCATCTTCTTGACGCGGGCGACGATATAGATCGCCACCATCAGGATCAGGCCCAGCAGCAGCCCGGGCACGATACCCGCGACGAAGATCTTGCCGACAGAGCTTTCGGTGACCGTGGCATAGACCACCATCACGATCGACGGCGGGATCAGGATGCCTAGCGTCCCCGCGTTGCAGACGATGCCGGTGGCGAAATCCTTGGTGTAGCCGGACCGCGCCATCCCGGCGATGACCACCGAGCCCACTGCCGCGACCGTCGCCGGGGAGGAGCCGGAGAGCGCCGCGAACATGACGCAGGAGAGTACCGAAGCGATCGCCAGGCCGCCGCGAATATGCCCGACGCAGGCGTTGGCGAAATTGATGAGCCTTCTTGCCACGCCACCGCTGGTCATGAAGGCGCCGGCGAGAATGAAGAACGGAATCGCCAGCAGCGTATAGTGCTCGGAGGTCTCGAACAGCTTGATCGCCAGCGAGCTCAGGGAATCCTGGCTGAACAGCAGGATCGTCAACGAACTGGCAATGCCCAGCGAGAATGCGATCGGCACGTTGAGGAAGAGTAGGCCGAAAAGCACCACGAACAGAAAGGCGATGGTCATGCCGACTTCTCCTCAGTGCTGGCTTCTTCCTTGAGCTTCAGGGCGTCCGTGGACTCGTTGCTCAATTCCATGGTGATCTGCTTGCCGCGCAGCATGCGCACCAGCACCTCGATCAGGCGGATAAGGACCAGCGTGAAGCCGATCGGCACGATGATCGTGATATGCCATTGCAGCACGCCGTACTGGTCGAGATCCTCGGCGCCGATCCGCGCGCGCATCAGTGCCTGTACCCAGGTGTAGCTGGAGACGGCGAACAGGGCGGTGTAGGCGATGCAGATCAGGCACGTCAGGATGCCCACGGCGCGTCGCAGACGCTCCGGCAGCAGCCGGACGAGCAGGTCGACCCCGATGTTGGCACCGATGCGCACGATATAGGCAATGCCCAGGAAGATCAGCCAGGCGAAGCACGCCTTGGTCAGGGCGATGCTCCAGGTCATCTCCTGGGCCAGATCGATGATGAAATCACCGATCGCGAAGAGCGGCGTTTCCGCGAACGGGAACAGGTCCGCCGCATCGTAGAAGACGGTATAGAGGTTGTTGACCATCACGTAGCTGAAGGTCACCAGGGTCATGAGGGCGAGGAGGAAGGCCACCAGGCCCTCCTCCAGATGCGCCCAGGCACGCAGGAAACGTGTCATGGTTCGGCTCGATTACTGGCTGTTTTCAGACGAGGTGGCGTCGGACTGGTTGGCGCTATCGGCAGCCTTGATCAGGTCTTCGCCGATATCATCCTGAAACTTCTCCCACACCGGACGAACCGCGTCGCGCCACTCTTTACGCTGTTCGGGGGTCAGCTGGATGATCTCGCTGGTGCCGGCATCGACGATGGACTGCTTGGCGTCCTGGTTGAGATCGTAAGCCTGCTGGTTCACCTTCTGCGAGACATCGGCCAGGATCTCTTCCAACTGGGTGCGAACGTCGTCCGGCAGCCCGTTCCAGAAGTCGGCGTTGGTGATCACCATGTAGTCGATGATCCCGTGGTTCGACTCGGTGATGTAAGGCTGCACTTCGTGCATCTTCTGGCTGTAGATGTTCGACCAGGTATTCTCCTGACCATTGACCACGCCGGTCTGCAACGCCTGATAGACCTCGCCGAAGCTCATCTTGCGGGGGACGGCACGGAGTTCCTTGAACTGTTCGTCGAGCACGTCGGAGGCCTGCACGCGGAACTTGAGACCGCGGGCGTCACCGGGTTCACGCAGCGGCTTGTTGGCGGAAAGCTGCTTCATGCCGTTGTGCCAATAGGCCAGGCCCTGAATGTTGCGATCCTGCATCGAATCGAGCAGGCCCTGGCCCTCGTCGGACTGCTGGAAACGGTCGACGGCATTGATGTCGTCGAACAAAAACGGCAGATCATAGAGCTGCAGGCTGGGGCTGTACTGCTCGAACTTGGCGAGTGAAGGCGCCAGCATCTGCACGTCGCCGAGCAGCAGGGCTTCCATCTCCTTGCCATCGCCGTAGAGCGACGAGTTGGGATAGACCTCGACCTTCACGCGGTCGCCGAGCTTCTCTTTCACTTCCTCGGCGAACATCTTCGCGCCCTGGCCCTTGGGCGTGTTCTCGGCCACGACGTGGGAGAACTTGATGACGATGGGATCCTGCGCCTGAGCGCTAGCAACGCCACCCATCAGGATGGCAACCCCGATCGCGCCAGCCACGGTTTTTGGATTGATGAGAGACATGGCATTTCACTCCTGAGTTTGTTCTGTCGTCTTGGCGTCTTTGAAGACACCTTATTGGCGATGCCATGCGGAGTATGCGGAGAATTACATGGATTCGTATATTCAACCTTTGGCGGGAGTCGAGGCGCTGAAAATCAGGGGAAGATAACATCGTTTTCTGGTTTAAAAAGTTTAAAAAGTCGATATAAGATAGGGCGATGTGATCATTTTTGCGTCGCGTTGAGAATTAAAAATCCATTAAATTCAATGACTAAGATTGATTATGGAATATCGAAAAGGCGGCGTCGCCGGTATTGTCGTCGATCTAAATGCGGGGTTGATGAGCCGAGGGGAATCGAAAATATTCCGGCAGGTTGCGCTGGTGGAAAAACGTCTCGTGACGGAAATTGACCGTCGTCCCCGTCGCGTGGAGAGCCGGACGTTCGAAGAGCCGGAAGTCGAACGGAAATACTCCTCCCGACTTCCGGCAAAATCCGGGTTCAGCCCCGTTTCGCGGTGGCGATGAGCCGGCGGGCACGGGCCATGACCGGCGCATCGATCATCTGGCCGTCGATCTGGCCGGCGCCAGCATCGCGTTCGGCGGCTTCGAGTACGCGTGTCGCCCAGGCCAGCTGGTCGACGGTGGGCTGGAAAGCATCGTTGACCACCGCGACCTGACGCGGATGAATGCAGAGCATGCCGCTGAAACCCATCTCGACGGCCAGCCCGGCAGCGCGTTCGACGACGGCCATGTCGCGAAATTCGGGGTGTACGGTTTCGATCGGTGCCGCGAGCCCGGCCAGGCGCGATTGCAACAACAGTTGATAGCGGGCCTGATTCAAGATCCAGTCGCCGCCTTCGCTACCCGGCTCGATCCCCAGATCCAGGCCGAGGTCCAGCGCGCCGAAGCTCAACTGCACGACGCCGGGAGAGCGGGCGAGCTCGGGCAGTGCCTGCAAGCCCCTGGCGCTTTCGATCAGTGGCATCAGCGCCAATCCTAGGGTGCCAGCCTGGGCGAGTGCCTCGGTCGTCTCCGCCTTGGGCACGACGAGGCCGGCGATGCCGGGCCGATCCCGGCACAGCGCCAGATCCGCGTCGAAATCGGCGGTATCGGCGGCATTGATGCGCACCCAGACGGCCTTTTCCGGCGCCTGTTCGAGGAAGGCTTCCAGCGCGCGGCGCGCTTCCGGCTTGGCTTCGGGGGCGACGGCATCTTCCAGGTCGACGATGACGATGTCGGCACCGCTGCCGAGCGCCTTGGGGATGCGTTCGGGACGATTGGCCGGCACGAACAGTGCCGAGCGGGGCAGGGTGGTCGAGGTCATGGGCGCATTTCCTTGTGTGAGCGGATGAGGGCGCGGGCGAAGGCGATAGAGGGATAACCCGTCGGTCCGCTCAGATCGTACCGGCCTGGCGCAGCTTGTCCACGTCCTCGTCGGCATAGCCCAGCTGCTTGAGAATGGCCTCGCTATGCTGGCCGAGCGCGGGGACGGCATCCATGCGCGGCTCGTATGCCGCGTTGCGTCCGGGCGGCAGCGCTGCCGGCACCTCTCCGCCGGGCGTCATCACGCTACGCCAGCGATCCCGCGCCGCCAGCTGCGGATGCTGCCACACGCCCGCCATGTCGTTGACGTGGGCGTTGGCGATCTGAGCGCTTTCGAGACGCTCGATCACCTGCTCTGCGCTGAGTTCGGCAAAGACTTCGTCGATCAGCGTGCGCAGCGCGGCACGATTCTCGGAGCGCTTGAAGTTGGCATCGAAGCGCTCGTCCCGGGCCAGCGCCGGTTGCTCCATTACCTTCTCGCAGAACAGCTGCCATTCGCGCTCGTTCTGCAGACCGAGCATGACCGTGCCGCCGTCGCCGGTGGGGAAGGGGCCATAGGGATAGATCGTCGAGTGGGACGCGCCGGCACGAGGCGGCGGGGTTGCGCCGTCGAAGGCGTAGTACATCGGGTAGCCCATCCATTCGACCAGGCTCTCCAGCATCGAGACGTCGATGTGCGAGCCTTCTCCGGTACGCCCGCGCAGCAGCAATGCCGAGAGGATGTTGCTGTAGGCGTACATGCCGGCGGCGATGTCGGCGACCGAACAGCCCGCCTTGGCCATTTCGTCCGGCCCCGGGCCGCCAGTGACGGAGAGAAAGCCCGCTTCGCTCTGGATCAGCAGGTCGTAGGCTTTCTTCGTCTCGTAGGGGCCGCCCTCGCCGTAACCGGAGATATCGCACACGATCAGGCGCGGAAACTGCGCATGCAGCGTGTCGAAGTCGAGCCCCATGCGGGCGGCGGCGCCCGGCGCCAGGTTCTGCACCAGCACGTCGGCTTCCGCGAGCAAATCGGAGAGAATCGGTTCGGCAGCGTCGTGCTTGAGGTTGAGCGTCAGGCTCTCCTTCGACCGGTTGGTCCAGACGAAGTGCGAGGAGAGACCGTGGACGCGCTCGTCGTAGCCGCGGGCGAAGTCGCCGACGCCGGGGCGCTCGATCTTGATGACTCTAGCGCCCTGATCGGCGAGTTGCCGTGTGCAGAAAGGCGCGGCTATGGCGTGCTCGAGGCTGACCACGGTGATGCCGTCCAATGGACGAGGGGGATGAGCAGTCATGGCAGATCCTGTCCGGAAAGCGGAAATTCGATAGGGGTAAGGAGCCGGGTCACAGCAGCGGCTCGAGACGGTCGAGCGCCGGCAGGTTCCAGGCATGGGCGATCAGTTTGGCGGTTTCATCGTCACTGGCCGCGCCCGAGAACGTCACGAGACGGCGGAACTTGGCCTCCAGTTCGTCCCGGCTCAGGGTGTTGCCCGGGTCGCCCTTGGGTTCGTCGATCGCTGCGCTCAACTGGCGGCCGTCGCGGGTCGTGACGTCGATCCGGCCCAGCCAGCGGCGCGGGTAGGCCGCATCCACCTCAGGGTCCAGCACCATCGACACCCGCCGGCGGAAGTCGGCTACGGCCTCGTCCTGCAGCGCATGGTCGCGGAAGCTGGCCAGGCTGGCATCGCCGTGGACGGCGATCAGCCCCAGCACGCTACCCATCGAGAACTTGGCCTGGTGAATGGTGCGAGGGTCGGTCACGGGGCCGAGTACGTCGATCGCGGCCTGATGCACTCTGGCCGTGACGGTTTCGATATCGTCATGAGCCAGGGCTTCTCGCTGCATCAGGGCCAGCAAGGCGTCCGCTGCCGGGTGGGTGTGTCGGCAGGAGGCATGAAACTTGAACGAGGTCTCGACCAGCGCCCAGCGTTCGCCGAGCCGATCCGTCAGCCGGTCGAGATCGGCATCGGTGGACATGCCGGCAGCCATGCCTTGGGGGCCTTCGAGAACATGCCGGGCGCCCGTCAGGCCGCTGTGGGTCATGTAGGCGGCGAGCAGGCCGTCGGACGCGGCCTTGGCAGTGTGGAGCTGCTTGGAGTCGGCGGCGTCGCGCAGGAATTCCCACAGCCCGGCGGCCTGGGTGCCGGCGCTGCCAAGCAGGTTCACGAAGCCGTCGGTGTCGAGCTCCATCAGCTTGCCCGCGGCCACGGCGGCAGCCAGGGTGCCGGCGGTGCCGGTGGTATGGAAGATGCGGTAGTGGGAGCGGCCGAGAAACTCGCCGACCCGAATCCCCGCTTCGTAACCGGCGACGGCGGCAGTGATCAGGTCCTGGCCACTACAGCCCAGATCCTGGGCGGTCGCCAGCGCGGCGGAGAACACCACGGTGGCGGGGTGGAGTACGGAGCTGTTGTGCAGGTCGTCCTGCTCGACCACATGCGAGGCGGCGGCATTGACGAAGGCAGCAAAGTGGGGCGACGTCATGCGGCGGTCGGTCAGCTGCTGGCTGCCGCCGTCGCTCGGGCCCATGATCTGGCTGTAGCGCTCGAACAGCGGGATCGGCGCGTGATCCTTGCCCGCCAGGGCCGAGCCCAGCCAGTCGAGGTAGAGCGCCTGGCAGCGTTCGACGACATGGCCGGGCAGTTGCTCGTAGCGGAGTTCGGCCAGAAACGCGGCCAGGGTTCGGGTAGCATCCATGGTCATTCCCTCGCGGTTACGGCGTCAGAACGAACGTGGCAGATCGAGCAGATGCTCGGCCACGTAGGAGAGAATCAGGTTGGTGGAGATCGGCGCGACCTGATAGAGCCGGGTCTCGCGGAACTTGCGCTCGACGTCGTACTCGGTGGCGAAGCCGAACCCGCCGTGGGTCTGCAGGCAGACGTTGGCGGCTTCCCAGGACGCCTTGGCTGCCAGGTACTTGGCCATGTTGGCGCTGGCCCCGGCCGGCAGACCGGCATCGAACTCCTGGCAGGCGCGCCAGCGCATCAGGTCGGCGGCTTCCACCTCGATATGCGCCTCGGCGATGGGGAACTGCACGCCCTGGTTCTTGCCGATCGGCCGGTCGAAGACGATGCGCTCGTTGGCGTAGCGGCTGGCCTTGTCGATGAACCAGCGGCCATCGCCGATGCACTCGGCGGCGATCAAGGTTCGCTCGGCGTTGAGACCATCGAGGATGTAGCGGAAGCCCTTGCCTTCCTCGCCGATCAGGCTATCTGCCGGCAGCTCGAGATTGTCGAAGAACAGCTCGTTGGTCTCGTGGCCGACCATGTTGGCGATCGGCTGGACCGTCATGCCGTTGCCGATCGCCTGGTGCAGGTCGACCAGGAAGATCGACATCCCTTCCGACTTGCGCTTGACCTCGGCCAGCGGCGTGGTGCGGGCGAGCAGAATCATCAGGTCCGAATGTTGGATGCGCGAGATCCACACCTTCTGGCCGTTGATCACGTACTTGTCGCCGCGCTTCACCGCCGTGGTCTTGATCTTGGTGGTGTCGGTGCCGGTGGTGGGCTCGGTAACGCCCATCGACTGCAGGCGGAGCTCGCCGCTGGCGAGTTTGGGCAGTATCGCACTCTTCTGGGCCTCGCTGCCGTGCTTGAGCAGCGTCGCCATGTTGTACATCTGGCCGTGCACGAAGCCGGCGTTGCCGCCGCAGCGGTTGACCTCTTCGAGGATCACGCTGGCCTCGGTCAGCCCCAGGCCGGAGCCGCCGAACGCCTCGGGGATCATCGCACCGAGCCAGCCGGCTTCGGTCAGTTCGGTCACGAACTTCTCGGGGAAGCCCTGGACTTCGTCGATCTGACGCCAGTATTCGCCATCGTACTGCTGGCACAGGCTGCGCACGCCGTCGCGGATCGCTTCCAGCGTCTCGTGGTCGATAAGGTCGAGACTCATGATCGAGACTCCTGATCTTCAGTGTTATTGAATTCAACCGTGGCGCGATGGGCCGGTCCGTCTTCGTTGCCGGCCGTCAACTCGGCACGGCCGACACCGGTTATCCGTCCGGTGGTCTGAAACGGCTTGTTGGCGATCAGCGGGCGCAGTCCGCGATACTGCATGCGCTTAGGGCGAGCTTGGGGGTTGGCCTCGCAGAAGGCTTGCAACTGGAGCGTGGCGATCAGCGGCCCATGCACCACGAGGCCCGGATACCCCTCGGTTTCGGTGACGTAGGGCCAGTCGTAATGAATCCGGTGGCCGTTGAAGGTGACCGCCGAGTAGCGGAACAGCAGAACCGGATCGGGCTCGATGGTCTGAGACCAGTCCGCGTCCGGCATCGGCTCGTCGAGCGACAGCTTGGGAGGGGCCGGCTGACGGTAGACGATGTCCTGTTCTTCGCGGATGGCGAGCTCGCCGGCCTGACGATAATCGTGCTGCACGGTCACGAACAGCAGCGAGCCGGTGCGGCCATGTTTTTCCTGGATATCGGTCACCGTGGAGACACGCTCGGCTTCGATGCCCGCTTTCAGCGGCGTCAGGAACTCGAGGCGTCCGCCGGCCCACATGCGGTTGCGGTCGTCTGCCGGGGGCAGAAAGCCGCCGCGGGTCGGATGGCCGTCGCCGCCCAACTGATCGCCAGGGAGCGGGTTCTGGAAGAAGGCCCAGTGCCACAGCGGCGGCAAGGGTTCGCCCGGAGCCGGGCAGGGCTTGCCGAAGGTGGCGGCGACGCGGGCGACCAGCGCACTGTCGAGATGATCCGTGCTCTGTTCCCGGTTGCCGATCCAGCGTTCGAGCGTGTTGTCGGTCATGCTGTCGGGCATAAGGCGATCCACCAGTCTCGTAAGGTGTCGCTAGCATGGCCGGACTCGATTCCTCGGGATATCTGTCTTTCGTGGCAGGGGGCTTTGGTTTTGCTGAATACGACTTTCGATGTATTCCATACCCGTGCGCCGCCGAGAGGCATCGTCGAGTCCGTGATCCGGCTTCTGCCGGAGTTACTGAGCCGGTTGCCAGTGGACGCGGTTGCGTCCCTGCTCTTTAGCCGCATAAAGCCCCAGGTCGGCACGCTTGATGGCTGGCTTCAGAGAGGTTTCGCCGACCAGGATGGCAGTCACTCCCAGCGACGCCGTATAGTGCAGCCAACCATTTCCAGTTACCTCTGGATCGACTTCCACTGGTGAGTTTTCCAGGGTCAGACGTAACCTTTCGGCAATCTGTATCGCTTGTGACTGGGAGGTATCGACCAGCAGTACGGCAAACTCTTCTCCGCCCATCCGGCAGAGTACGTCGCCATCGCGCAGCAGTTGACGGCCCGTCTCGGCAAAGGCTTGCAGCACCCGGTCACCCACATCGTGGCCGTAGGTGTCGTTGATATGCTTGAAATGATCCAGATCTATCGCGATCAGCGCGAGCGGTTCACCGCTTCGCTCTGCCCGGGCAATCTCCTGGACGGCTTGATCCTGCAGATAGCGACGGTTGCCGAGACCGGTGAGGGGATCGGTCATGGCCTGGCGGGCCAGTGTCTCCTCCAGTTGCTTGCGTTCGGTGAGATCGAATACCGTGGCGCGTGAATGCACAAAGCCGCGTGAGGTTCTGTAGGCCGTGGCCTGAATGATCACTGGAATGGTGGTACCTGCTCGGGTCCGCAGCGCACATTCCGCCGAGCCTTCCTGATCGGGGCCCAGAACGCCTTGAAAGGCTTCCTCGAAGGCCTCTCGTGTTTCAGGCGTAATGAAATGGCTATAGTCGAGCCGATCGATCACTTCCTCGGCCCGGTATCCCAGCCATTCGAGTTCCGTACGGTTCATCTGGACGACACGCCCCTCCGCATTCAACGAATGATACCCGCAAGGCGCATAGTCATAGAGATTGCGAACTTCCTTGGCGTACTGCTGGGCTTCTCGCTTCAGTAATTGCTGCCGATGGCTGCTGATGGCCCAGACGATGCCTGGCAGAATGGCCAGGGCGTAGAGCATGAAAATGAGCAGAACGGGTACGTCCTGATCGAACAGGGTGGTCAGGCGAGGCTTGGAAACCAGGATACCTAGCTGCCAGGGATAGTAGGATGGGGTGCTGTAAATCCCGCTGGCCAGACTGCGGTATTGTCGAGTCCGAATATCGATGGTCTGGAAAAGCAGGAGACGGTCGTCCATCTCTACCTGGCCGTGATCTTGTTGCGAAAGCGACTCCCATTGTTCAGGAAACTTTACTTTGAAGTTCCTGCCGAATGTCGTCGTTCCAAAAGCTTTGGCAAGAAGCCAGTTGCCTTGACCATCGATGAGAATGGGCTGCGCCGTGCTGTCGATGGACATCGCGTGTCGCATGTCGGTGGTCAAGGATTGCCAGTCGACGCTAGACAGCAAAACCCCTTTGCGTCGGCCCTCGTTATCGAAGACGGGCGTGGCGATACTGATGATCGGAACCACACTGTCATTCGCGTTTTCATAGCTGGGCTGGCGGGTGGGAGGGGAGATGTAGAGCTCGCCAGGCGCCAGTTGCATGGCTTCTTGGAAATAGACCGAATCGGCGTAAGAACGGCCGGTCGAAAGCTTGTCCTGACGCTTCCCATACTTGACATGAAGAAGTTCCTGGCCGCGCGTATTCAGCAGCATCAGCGTGGTGTATCGCCCCGAATGCGTAAGCAGGGTGTCGAACAGCAATGCGAGCCGCTCGGCAGTCAGTTGCTGGGCCGTGGAGGGGAAAGGCGACTGCCTGGTCTGGACGCTATCGAGATAATATTTGAGCAATGGCATCCTGGAAGTTGCCACAATGTCGTCGAAACATTCGTTCAGCCGCCTTTGCAGAGCCTCTCGCCCGCTCTCCAGCATGGCCTGGGCACCGACTCGACTTCCGTCGATACGTGCCTCCAGATAGGCGTAGGATAGCGGATAAAGAAACGCCGTGATCAACATCACGGGGACGACGATAGCTAGCATGAGTCGTGAGCAAAGCGCATTCACTTTCACGGATGGATCTCTCGAAATGCCACGAGGGCTATTGGCCTCGGCAGTCGATGACGCCACTGCACCCGGCGCGAGTCAGATCGAGGGCCGTCCGGCCGCCCGATCGACAATCGTTGTCTTGTCGTTTCTTCCGTTCAGGGGAGCGTATCGGGCAGTCTCTGTAACTCCTTCCAGGGCATGGGCCTGGCGAAAAAGAAGCCCTGAAGATAATCGCAGCGACGCTGGCAAAGGTCTTTCTGCTGCGTGGATTGCTCGATGCCTTCAGCTACTACCGTCAATGCCATGTGGTGCGCCATGGTGATGGTGCCCTCGACGATGGCGGCATTATGGGAGGATGTCAGGATGTCTTCGATGAAGGCGCGATCCAGTTTGATCTTGTGGATCGGTAGATCACGGAGGTAGCTCAGGCTGGAAAAGCCAGTACCGAAATCGTCGATGGCAATGGAGATGCCCATCGCGCGCAACGCTGTGACCAGGTCAATGACCTTCTCGGCATTCTGCAGCAGAATACTTTCGGTCATTTCCAGCTCGAGCAGATTCGGTGGCAATCCGGTTTCGTCGAGCACGCGTTTGACCTCGTCGAGAAAGCCGTCGCGGTGAAACTGCAGTGATGATATGTTGACCGCAACCGGAACGACTCGGTCTCCTCGCGCTTGACTGTCGGCTAGCGTCTGGCAGGCCTCACGCAATACCCAGCGGCCGATATCGATGATCTGTCCGGTCTGTTCGGCCACCGGAATGAAGACGCCGGGAGATATCATCCCATGCAGCGGGTGGTGCCAGCGGATCAAGGCTTCGACGCTGCGAATTCTGCCAGTAGTCGCCTCGACGACCGGCTGATAGAAAAGCTCGAACTGACCTTCACGCAGCGCCATCTGGATATCGTGGCGCATCAATACATACTCGCCCGTGCTCTCGTTGCCACCACCTTGATACCACTGCCAGGTATTGCGCCCCTGGCGTTTCGCGCCCTCCATGGCCAGGTCGGCATATTGCAACAGTTCCTGCGCGCGCCGAGTGTCTGCGCCACGACAGGCGAGCCCGATGCTGGTACTGATATGTAGCATCTTTCCATCGATATCGAAGGGAGACTCGAAGGCTTCGAGAATGTTCTTCGCAGCCTCGGCCGCAGCGTCATGGTGAGGCAGGTGCGGCAGCAGAAAAATGAACTCGTCACCACCGACACGGGCCAGCATGTCGCCGGCGGCCACATACTGGCGGAGCCGTTTCGCGACGGCGACGAGCATGCGATTGCCGACGGGATGCCCCAGGCCGTCGTTGACGGTCTTGAAACCATCCAGATCGAGATACATCACGGTCAACGGGCTCTGGCGCTTGAGGCTTTTGCGGTATTCCCGTTCCAGGCGCGCGTCCAATGAGGCTCTGTTGGGCAAGCCGGTGAGCAAATCGTGGGTCGCCTGATAGGCAATTTGCGCTTCCTGATCCCGATGCTGGGTAATGTCTTCCTGAGTGCCGATGAAATGGGTGCACTGCCCCCGTTCGTCGGTGACGGGGCTAACGGTGAGGCGGTTCCAGAACGTCGAACCGTCCTGTCGATAGTTGAGCAGGGTGACCTGTACTTCGGTGTTTGCCTGCAAAGCCTTGCGGATGGTCTCGACAGCCGCCGGATCGGTTCGCTCCCCTTGCAGGAAGCGGCAGTTCCTGCCGAGAACCTGATCGTGCGAGTAACCCGTCAGATGACAGAAGGCGTCATTGGCATAAACGATGGGTCTTTCCGTCTGGATCGCATCGACCATCACCATGCCGACGGGGCTGGCCTCGATGCCGCGTTGCAGGAGCCTGAGGTCGGCTTCCCGGCGTTTGCGACGGGTGATGTCGTGGCAAATCCCGTAGACGCCCACGATCTCCCCATCGACGGTGACCGGAAAGTTGATGACCTCCAAAGGATAGGCGCGCCCACTGGCGTGGATGCCGATCGTCTCATACTGGCGGGATTCGCCACTCCGGGCGGCATCGAAGGCCGCTTGGGTCAGCTCTCGGTAATCCGTGGCGATGAAGTCATCGAAGTGGCGGCCGATCATCTCGTCCACCGGGTAGCCGGTGATCTGCTCCAGCGCGGCGTTCCCCTGCTGGAAGCGCCCCTTCAGATCGAATTCGTAGACACCATCTGGATGGTTGTCGAACAAGGAGCGATGCCACTCGGCCAGGGTGCGATGCTGATGAGTATCACGGTCGCGGAGGAACGCCAGCGTGACCAGTGCTGCCGCTTGCCGCAAGCGTTTCTGCGAGGTCTCGTTGGCGGGCATGTAGCCACGATAGTACGTCTCGAAAGTCCCCAGTAACTCGCCTTGTGACGTGATCAGCGGACTCGACCAGCAGGTCTCGAATCCCTCGAGGATGGCTGCATGACGTAGTGCCTTCCAGCAGGGAGCCGTCCGGATTTCGGTGAGCATGACCTTACGCCGGTAAGCCGCGGTTCCGAAGGCACCCTGCTCAGGGCCGAGCGGAACGTTCTGCAATTGTTCGGCATAGCGGCGAGAGAGGCGGGGGTTCGGCAGCAAGCTGAGCGTATGCCGATCGGGATCAAAGCGCATGAAAGCGGCCACCGAGCCAGGAAACAGTGCTTCCACCCAGTCGGCCATGGCATTCAAGAGACTTTTCAGATCTGCTTGGCCAGCGATCATGTCTAGGACGTTCTGCTGCGCATCCATCAGTTCGAGATCGGCGTTCATCATTTTCTTCACACTATCCGATATCCCTTCTTCTGTCGGCTTTCAAGGGGCCGTATCGTGCAGAGTTTCAGTGAAGGGGGGCCAGAAAACAAGCGCCGTTTTAAACGCTATTTATGCTGATTTTCAGTGTCTTGATTCTCGTTATTTTCGGGTATTATGGCTGCTTTATCGTGTCACCTCGGCGGAGAAGGTGCTTGTGTTTCGGCCATGATCGTCTCGCTTTCGATGGCGAAGACTTGCACGACTCCTTGCTTTTCATCGGTATCGTTTTGCCGGTTGGCCCGCAGGCTTGCGGGCGAAGGCATCTATTGTCGCGACGCGTGGCGTGGGAGACAGTAACCGCTGTCATAAAATTTCGAATAATGATTTTATCGAACTTACATAAATAAACATTTTATTTTGAGAATCAAAATAATGCAGATTTATAGGAGATGGTACGACAGGGAGTGGGTCGATGGAGAGTAATGATATGATGAAAAATAGTGTTCTGGTAGAAAGTAGCAGTCTAAGGAGCATCCCAGCCGCCCTTGGACAGCTGCGCCTGGATAGCGCGACAAAGTTGCTGCTTGTCTAGCGGCGACCGTCGATACATTTTCGCAGAACATGTCAGCCCTGGATCGATGCCCTTGGTCGACGTTGGTCGATTGGTCGATATAAGGAACACCAGACCATGACGACACAAAGCCCACGGCTTCTGCCGTGGGCTTTGTGTCTGTCTTTACTGCTTTACTGTGCAAGCGAAGCCGTTCAGGCGTCGTCCAGCTTCTGCTTGAGCAGGCCATTGACCTGTTGCGGATTGGCGGTGCCGCGAGAGGCTTTCATCACCTGGCCGACGAAGTAGCCGATCATCTTGCCGCGCTTCTCCGGGTCGGCTTCGCGGTACTGCGCGACCTGAACCGGGCTGTCGGCGATCACCTGATCGATCATCGCTTCGATGGCCCCGGTATCCGTGACCTGCTTGAGGCCGCGGGCGTCGATGATCTCGTCGGCGCTCGCGCCTTCGTTGTTCCACAGTGCCGCGAAGACTTGCTTGGCAGCCTTGCCGTTGATGGTGTCGTCGAGCACGCGGCTGATCAGGCCGCCGAGCTGTTCCGGCGTCACCGGGCTGTTGCTGATGTCGATATTTTCGCGGTTGAGATGCCCGGAAAGTTCGCCCTGGACCCAGTTGGCGGCCTGCTTGGCATCGCCGCAGACGGCCAGTACGGCTTCGAAGTATTCGGCCATCGGGCGCGTCGATGACAGTACGCCGGCATCGTAGGTGGAAAGCCCCAGGCTGGTTTCGAAACGGTTGCGTTTCTCGGTGGGCAGCTCCGGCAGCGTCGAGCGCTGGTGCTCGATGTAGGCTTCGTCGAGCATCACCGGCAGCAGGTCGGGGCAGGGGAAGTAACGGTAGTCATTGGCTTCCTCCTTGGTCCGCATGCTGCGGGTTTCGTCCTGGTCAGGGTCGTAGAGCCGGGTTTCCTGAACGACCTTGCCGCCGTCCTCGATCAGCTCGATCTGGCGCTCGACCTCGAATTCGATCGCGCGCTCGACGAAGCGGAAGGAGTTGACGTTCTTGATTTCGGCGCGGGTGCCGAGGGTCTCCTGACCCTTGGGTCGGACCGAGACGTTGACGTCGCAGCGCATCGAGCCTTCGGCCATGTTGCCGTCGGAAATGCCGAGATAGGTGACGATGGCATGAATCGCACGGATGTAGGCCACCGCTTCCTTGGCGGAGCGCATGTCCGGCTCGGAGACGATCTCAAGAAGCGGCGTGCCGGCGCGGTTCAAGTCGATGCCACTCATGCCATGAAAGTCTTCATGCAGAGATTTGCCGGCGTCCTCCTCCAGGTGGGCGTGATGGATGCGAATGCGCTTGCGTACATCGTCATCCAGCACGATTTCCACTTCGCCCTTGCCGACGATGGGCTGGGCCATCTGGCTGGTCTGGTAGCCCTTGGGCAGGTCGGGGTAGAAGTAGTTCTTGCGCTCGAACAGCGAGGTCTCGGGGATCTCGGCATTGATCGCCAGGCCGAACTGGACGGCCATCGCCACGGCGCCTTCATTCAATACCGGCAGCACGCCCGGCAGGCCCAGATCGATGGCGCAGGCCTGGGTGTTGGGCTCGGCGCCAAAGGCGGTCGAGGCGCCGGAGAAGATCTTGGATTGGGTGGCGAGCTGGACGTGGACTTCCAACCCGATGACGGTTTCCCACTGCATTAGGTTATCTCCTGATCGGTCGGGTGCCGACGGTGCCAGTCCGTCGCCTGCTGGAACTGGTGCGCCACGTTGAGCAGTTGGCCTTCGGCGAAGTGCTGGCCGAGGATCTGCAGGCCGATGGGGCGCTTGCCAGCGAACCCGGCCGGCACGCTGATGCCCGGAATGCCGGCCAGGTTGATGGCGATGGTGTAGATGTCCTGCAGGTACATCGAGACCGGGTCTTTCTTGGCACCCAGGTCGAACGCCGTCGTCGGTGCGGCCGGCCCCATCAGGACGTCGACCTCGTCGAAAGCATCGAGGAAGTCCTGCCGGATCAGGCGGCGAACCTGCTGCGCCTTGCGGTAGTAGGCGTCGAAGAAGCCCTCGGACAGGGTGTGGGTGCCGATCAGGATGCGGCGCTTGACCTCGTCACCGAAGCCTTCGGCGCGGGTACGCTTGTAGAGATCCTCGAGGTCGGCCGGGTTCTCGCAGCGATGGCCGAAGCGCACGCCGTCGTAGCGCGAGAGGTTGGAGGAGGCTTCCGCCGGGGCGATGACGTAGTAGGCCGGAACGGCCAGATGCGTGTGCGGCAGGCTCACCTCGCACACCTTGGCGCCCAGGGATTCGTAGACGCGAATCGCCTCGCGGATGGCGCTTTCGACCTCGGTATCGAGCCCGTTGCCGAAATACTCCTTGGGCAGGCCGATCTTGAGGCCGTCCAGCGGGGCGTCCAGTTCGGCGAGATAGTCCGGCACCACGCGGGCGACGCTGGTGGAGTCGCGCAGGTCATGCCCGGCGATGGCACCCAGCAGGAGGGCACAGTCCTCCGCGCTCCGGGCCATCGGGCCGCCCTGGTCGAGGCTCGAGGCGAACGCGATCATGCCGTAGCGGGAGACACGGCCGTAGGTCGGCTTGAGGCCGGTAATGCCGCAGAAAGCGGCGGGCTGGCGAATCGAACCGCCGGTGTCGGTGCCCAGCGCGGCAGGGGCGAATCCGGCGGCGATGGCGGCGGCGCTGCCACCGGACGAGCCGCCCGGCACGGCGGTACGGTCCCACGGATTCTTCACCGGGCCGTAGAAGCTCGATTCGTTCGACGAGCCCATGGCGAACTCGTCCATGTTGGTCTTGCCAAGGCTGATCATGCCGGCGGCCTCGAGCTTCTCGACGACGGTGGCGTTGTAGGGCGCCTGGAAGTTGTCGAGCATCTTCGAACCACAGCTGGTGCGGATACCCTGGGTGCAGAAGATGTCCTTGATCGCCAGGGGCAGACCGGCGAGCGGCCGTGAATCGCCCTTGGCGCGGGCCTGGTCGGCGGCATCGGCGGCGCTCAGCGCCTGGTCACGAGTGACGGTGATGAAGCTGTTGATGTCGCCATCCAGCCGCTCGATGCGGTCGAGCAGGCTGGTGGTCAGCTCTCGATTGGAAAAGTCGCCGGCCTTGAGCCCTTTGGCGAGCTCCGTGAGCGTCATATGGTGCATGGGGTCGCAGTTCCCTGAATCAAATCGCTACGCAGAATGGGTGACAAACGGTGCCGGCCCATCGAAGAAGTGGCGCCGAACCTGGTCGTCTCGCCATCGGCGTCGAACTCGTTTGTCGGTTCATGACGTCGAACGCATTCGGCTATTCACGGCGTCGAACTTATTCGGCTGTTCACAGCGTCGAACTTATTCGGCTGTTCACAGCGTCGAACTTATTCGGCTGTTGATAGCGTCGAACTTATTCGACGACGCGCGGTACCAGATAGAGGCCATCGGCCGTTTCCGGCGCACAGGCCTGGAAGGCTTCGCGCTGGTTGGTCTCGGTGACTTCGTCCGGTCGCAGACGCTGAGTGGCGTCGAGCGGGTGAGACAAAGGGGCTACGCCGTCGGTGTCCACTGCCTGCAGGCGGTCGACCATTTCCAGGATCCGGGTCAGATCGTCGACATAGCCGGCAGCTTCGGCGTCGCTGTTGAGGCCCAGGCGTGCCAGGTGCGCTGCGCGCAACACGTCTGCGTGTTCGATTGCCATGTAGTGAAGGTCCTCTCGTTGGGACATCGCGTCGTTGGTGTCGGAGACGCCGCATCGGCGGCGGTTGCGTCTCCGGAACGATTCGTCTCTGAGCGTTCGTTGCAAAAAAGGTCGCGAAGGTTCGCGACTTCCTGTTCGCCACGTCAAGAAATGGAGGAGACATTATCATATTCGCGCCCCCTCTGGCAGGCTCGCGCTTGCTGCTTTACCCCCACGGTGATACCGTTTGCGTCCGCACAGGGTTCCGGTCTGGACTAGGTAAAAGTTTCCATGTTTAAACGTTTACGGGGGCTGTTCTCGAGCGATCTGTCGATCGATCTGGGAACCGCCAACACGCTGATTTACGTCCGCGGTCGCGGTATCGTCCTGGACGAACCCTCCGTTGTGGCGATTCGCCAATCCGGCAACATGCGCAGTGTTGCGGCCGTCGGCCTCGACGCCAAGCGGATGCTGGGGCGCACGCCCGGTAACATTACCGCCATCCGTCCGATGAAGGATGGCGTGATTGCTGACTTCACCGTTACCGAGCAGATGCTGCAGCACTTCATACGCAAGGTTCACCAGAGCACCTTCCTGACTCCCAGCCCGCGCGTGCTGGTGTGCGTTCCCTGCATGTCGACGCAGGTCGAGCGCCGCGCGATCAAGGAGTCCGCCGAGGGCGCCGGGGCGCGCGATGTCTATCTGATCGAGGAGCCGATGGCTGCCGCGATCGGTGCCGGTCTGCCAGTCGAGGAAGCCCAGGGATCGATGGTCGTCGATATCGGTGGCGGCACGACCGAGATCGCGATCATTTCGCTCAACGGGGTGGTCTATTCCGAATCCGTGCGTGTGGGTGGCGACCGCTTCGACGAGGCAATTACTTCCTACGTGCGCCGTCACTACGGCAGCCTGATCGGTGAAGCCACGGCGGAGCGGATCAAGGAAGAGGTCGGGTGTGCCTATCCCGGTGGCGAGCTGCGCGAGATTGATGTGCGCGGCCGCAATCTGGCCGAGGGCATTCCGCGCAGCTTCACGCTCAACTCCCACGAGATTCTCGATGCGCTGCAGGAGCCGCTGGCGTCCATCGTGACCGCGGTCAAGAGTGCGCTGGAGCAGTCGCCGCCGGAGCTTGCCTCGGATATCGCCGAACGTGGCCTGGTGCTGACCGGTGGCGGGGCCCTGTTGCGGGACATCGACAAGCTGATCGCCGAGGAAACCGGCCTGCCGGTCATCATCGCCGAGGATCCGCTGACCTGCGTGGCACGCGGTGGCGGCAAGGCGCTCGAGATGATCGATCAGCATACCTTCGAACTGCTCTCCAGCGATTGAGGCCAGCCGCGACGGATGACGCCACCGGTGGCGCCATCCGTCCTCGGTAGATGGGGGTGAGGCCTATCAAACCGCTGTTTTCCTACGGCCCGATACCGACGTACCGCATGCTGTTGTGTGCGGTACTGGCATTCGGGCTGATGTTTGCCGAACATCGCTTCAGTGCGGTGGAGACGGCACGTTCTCATTTGACCACGGTCGTGGCGCCCATTCAGTGGCTGGTGGCGCTGCCGAGCGAGGGTGTGCGCTGGAGCGCCATGGCGATCTCCGATCAGCAGGCGCTGATCGACGAGAACGGGCGGCTGCGCGAGCAGTTGCTGACGCTCTCCAACCGCGTGCAGCGCATGGCGAGCCTGACCGCCGAGAACATCCATCTGCGCGAGCTGCTGAACGCGCCCAATCCTGCCGACGTGCCCTATATCACCGCCGAGCTTTTGTCGCTGGACTCCGATCCGTTCACCCAGCAGATGGTGATCAATCGCGGTCGCCGCGACAGTGTCTACATCGGCCAGCCGGTGATGGATGCCTCGGGGCTGATCGGTCAGGTAGTGTCGGTATCCGCCTATACCAGCCGCGTGCTGATGGTGGCCGACGCCAACCACGCCGTGCCGGTGGAGATCAATCGTAACGGTCTGCGCTTCATCGCCCAGGGCACCGGTCAACTCGATACGCTCAATATCCCCAGCGTGCCGGCCACGGCGGACATCCGCGAAGGCGACCTGCTGGTGACCTCCGGCCTGGGAGGGCGTTTCCCGCAGGGATATCCGGTGGCCCGGGTGGATGAAGTCAAGCGCGAGTCGAGCCAGGCATTCATGGAGGTGTCGGCCGAGCCGATTGCCCAGCCGGAGCGATCGCGCTATTTCCTGCTGCTGTTTCCCCCCGAGCGACCCGAGGTGAAGCTGGACGGACCGGAGCGTATGGCGCGGCAGGTGGTCTGGCCGGGGGATCCGGCGCATCCCGACGCCAACCGTATCAGTGAAGAGGCGTTGACCGCAGCGCTGATGCTGCAGTCGACGGAGCAGGAGTGAACATGGGCCCGTTCGGTTATCTCTTCGTCTGGTTCACGCTGCTGCTGGCGCTTTGCCTGCAGGTGATGCCGCTGCCGGATGCCTGGCTGGTATGGCGTCCGGACTGGCTGGGCGTGTTGCTGGCCTACTGGTGTGTCGCCACGCCGCAGCGGGTCGGCGTGCTGCATGGGTTCGTGCTGGGCCTGATGCTCGACCTGATCGAGGGCGCGCCGCTGGGGCAGAATGCGCTGGTGCTCTCGCTGTTGGCCTATCTCTTCTTGCTGCTCTATCAGCGCTTCCGGGTCTACTCGATCTGGCAGCAGGCGGTGCTGGTGTTCATCCTCCTGGGTATCGCGCAGCTGGTGGAGCAGTGGCTGCGCACGATCTTCGGGCCGATCTCCGTCAGCCTGGAATTCCTGCTGCCGGCACTGATCGGCGGGCTGCTGTGGCCGTGGCTCTTCACCATGATGCAGGTGGTGCGGCGCCGGCTGGGGATCGGTTAGAAAACACTGCCTAAATGTCTGCGCAGGCGAAGCGATGCTGGAGCGCCAGCTCGACCGGAATTCTCACCTATATCCCCTAGGCTCCGGTTGCTGCGCTCCGGGCGTCTTGCGATGGAGTGCCGTCCACTTCATCCTGCTCGACGATTGATACAGCGTTTCCTCGGTCTGTCTTCACCTGGAGCCTTCGGATGCTTTCTACCGCTATTCCCATGCTGCGCCTGGCATCGGCCTCGCCGCGCCGGCGCGAGCTGCTCTCATCGATCGGTGTGGCGGTGGAGGTGGCGCCCACGGATATCGACGAGTCGCGCCGCAAGGGCGAGTCGCCCGAGGATTTCGTTTCCCGGCTGGCCCGCGAGAAGGCCGAGGCGGGCCACGTCGACAGTTCGTTGCCGACGCTGGGCGCGGACACTGTGGTGGTCTGCGATAACGCCATCTTCGGCAAGCCGAACGACGAGACGCACGCCCGCGAGATGCTGGCGGCGCTGTCCGGGCGGACCCATCGCGTGCTCTCGGCCGTGGCAGTGATCGGCGCCCACGGTATGCGTGACTGTCTCGTTGCCACTCGGGTGTCCATGCGCCGCATCGACGAGGCGGAAATGGCCGCCTACTGGGCGACGGGAGAGCCGGCGGACAAGGCCGGCGGTTACGCGATACAGGGCCGCGCCGCAATCTTCGTCGAGCGCCTGGAAGGAAGCTATTCGGCGGTCGTCGGGCTGCCGCTTTACGAGACGGCGGGACTCATGCGCGCTCAGGGCATCGCCTTGTGGGATGGTGTCGGGGCTGTGTCATAATCCCGAGCACGGCCCCAACAACTCGCGAGAATCCGTTGACGACCTCGCGAGCTAGAGTCTCGATTTTGGATAATTCGGGCGAAAACACTTTAGGAAGCGGAGTTTACATGGGGTTAAATGAGCATTCCGAAAGTGTCTGACTCGCTTCGCTCGCCCTACGGGCCAGCCTCCGGCTGTTGTCTCCGCGAAGCTCCGACTCAACAATGTCTGGCCGACGCGCAGCAGATCGTAGGCAGGTTCTGACAAGGATGTCCGCATGAGCGGTGAAGTACTGATCAATCTGACTCCGATGGAGACGCGGGTTGCCGTGGTGGAAAACGGCGTGCTGCAGGAAGCCTTCATCGAACGCAGCCGGCGCCGCGGTATCGTCGGCAACATCTACAAGGGCAAGGTCGTGCGCGTGTTGCCGGGCATGCAGGCCGCCTTCATCGATATCGGGCTCGAGCGCGCGGCGTTCATCCACGTCAACGAAGTGCTGCCGCCCGATGCGCCCCACGAAGAACCGGCCTCGATCAGTCATCTGCTTTACGCGGGGCAGCCGCTGGTGGTCCAGGTCACCAAGGACCCCATCGGTTCCAAGGGCGCGCGGCTGACGACCCATCTCTCCATTCCTTCCCGCTATCTCGTCTACATGCCGGATTCGCCTCATGTCGGCGTGTCGCAGCGCATCGAGGACGATACCGAGCGCGAGCGACTGAAGGCGCTGGTCGAGAGCGGCAAGGCCGAGCTGCCGGACGAAGGCTGCGGTGGCTTCATCATTCGCACCGCCGCCGAAGGCGTCGGCCAGGAAGAGCTGTTCGCCGACATGGTCTTCCTGCAGCGTCTGTGGCAGAAGATCGCCGAGCGACGCGCCACGGCGCCGGTTGCGACGCCGATCTACGATGACCTGCCGCTGTTCATTCGCACCCTGCGCGACGTGATGCGGGACCAGATCGAGAAGGTGCGCATCGACTCCCGCGAGAACTACTTCAAGCTCAAGGAGTTTGCCCGGGAGTTCATGCCGACGATGGAGTCGCGCATCGAGTACTATCCCGGCGAGCGGCCGATCTTCGATCTCTACAGCGTCGAGGACGAGATTCAGAAGGCGCTGGGGCGCAAGGTGCAGCTCAAGTCCGGCGGCTATCTGGTCATCGACCAGACCGAGGCGATGACCACCATCGACGTCAACACCGGCGGCTATGTCGGCCATCGCAATCTCGAAGAGACCATCTTCAAGACCAACCTGGAAGCGGCCACCGCGATTGCCCGCCAGCTGCGACTGCGCAATCTCGGCGGCATCATCATCATCGATTTCATCGACATGGAAGAGCTCGAGCATCAGCGTCAGGTACTGCGCGTGCTCGAGAAGTCGCTGGAGCGGGATCACGCCAAGAACAAGCTGACCGGCGTCACCGAGCTGGGCCTGGTGCAGCTGACCCGCAAGCGCACCCGAGAGAGCCTCGAGCAGACGCTGTGCGAGCCGTGCCCGACCTGTCTGGGTCGTGGCTCGCTGAAGACACCGGAGACGGTCTGCTACGAAATCTTCCGCGAGATTCTGCGCGAAGAGCGTGCCTACTCGCCGGAAACCTACATGGTGCTGGCATCGCAATCCGTGGTCGATCGTCTGCTGGACGAGGAATCCGCCGCCGTGGCCGATCTCGAGTCCTTCATCGGCAAGACCATCCGCTTTCAGGTCGAGGCCCACTACTCCCAGGAACAGTACGACATCGTACTGATGTGAGCCGATGAGCCGTCCGTGGATCACTCGTTTGCGATTGACATGGCGCTGGCTGCTGACGCTGGTCGCTCTCGTCGCCATCGTCGTCGCCGTGCTCTCGACCGGCGTTCGACTGGCGGCGTGGCAGATCGACAGGCTGAGTCCCTGGCTTGCCTCGACGCTGGAACATCAGCTCGATGCCCAGGCCGAATTCGGCCGACTGTCGCTGGCAGTTCACCACTGGAATCCTCGTCTGGCAGTCGACGATCTTCGCCTGACCAGCGAAAGCGGCCAGCCACTGTTCCGTATCGACCACGCGGCAGGCCGTCTCGAGACTCTGGCGAGCTGGCAGCTGGGCGTGCCGGTGATTCGGGGTGGCGAAATCGATGGCATGACGCTGCATCTCTACCAGACCGCCGATGGACAGTGGGCCTGGCCGGACGGCGCGGGCAGCCGCTGGTTCGGCGGTTCCGACGATTCGAAATCTTCGTCTTCACTCGGCGTCGATGGCTGGCTGCGCACGCTGATGCGCCAGCAGGCGACATTCGAGGATGTCACGCTGGTGCTGCATGGACAGCGCGAGCAGGATGGGCAGCGCGAGCAAGCGCGGGTTTCGGTATCGCAACTGGCGCTGGCCAGTCGAGGCAGTCAGGCGTCGATTCAGGCGACGCTGGCTGTCGGAAACGAACACGCCGGGCAGCTACATCTGACGATCGGGAACGGCGACCAGGACAAGGGCGCTGGCGTGGATACGCCCGGCGGCGTCGGTCATCCCGAGGCGCGCTTTGCCGGAACGCTCGATCTGGCTGCGCTGTCGCCGGCGCTGGCGGTGGCGAGTTCGGGCTGGGCCAGGGCGCTGGGAGAGATCGACGGGCAGGCATCCGCGACAGGAGAGTGGCGTGACGGCGGATTGCGCGACGGCCGTCTATCCGTGGACATTCCAACCCTCCGAGTGGTCGATACCAGCAATGAAATCTCCGAGACGCTGACACAGCTAGGCTTCGATGCGGGGCTGCAGAGAGGGACGGACGGCCACTGGCAGGCCTGGCTGGACGGCCTGACGCTCTCCCATGCCGGGCTGGCGGCGATCGACTGGCCGCAGCAGCTGCAGGCGCGATCCACCGACAGCGGCTGGCGGCTGCGCAGCGCGCCCTTCGAGCTGGCGGGCATGACGGATTACCTGCGCTACCTGCCGCTGCCGTTCGAGCTTTCCCAGACCTTGATCCAGCTCGACCCTCGCGGTCACGTCGCCGGCCTCGAAGTAGGGCAGGATCATGGGGAATGGTATGCGCAGAGTGCACTCGAGAAAGCCTCGGTAACGGCCTGGAACGAAATCCCCGGTGGCGGCCCCCTCGATGCATGGGTCACCTATCGCGGGCGTGGTGGCACGGTTTCCTTTGCCGGAGACGAATCGACGCAGTTCTCGATCCCCATCGTCTACGCCGATCCGCTGGATCTTTCCCACGCCAGCGGTCAGGTCGACTTCGAATTGACTCGGCAGGGCGCCGTCATCAGCGGCCAGAATCTCAAGGCGGGGTGGCGTGGTGCTAGTGCCGAAGGGCGGTTCGGCCTGACGCTCTACGATGCCCAGGACAAGCCCGGCACCTTCCTCCTCGATCTCGCCTTTGCCAATGCCGATGCGCGAAACTCGCGAGTGCTGTCGTGGCTGCCGACGCGGGTGATCGATGACGAGCAACTGCGCGAGTGGTTCGGCGGCGATATCGGCGGCATCGTCAAGCAGGGAAAGCTGGGGCTATCGGTCACCTTGAGCGACAAGGAAGCGCCGGAAGGGAAGATGTTCGTCAACCCGGACGACTACTTCACCCTGTCGCTGGACGTCGCCGACGGGCGGCTACAGTACGCGCCGGACTGGCCGGCACTGGAGCGGGTCTATGGTCACCTGCAGATGCAGAACATGGATCTCGATGCCGACATCGAACATGCCACCAGCCATGGTCTGACGACGCGAAACGCGGTGGTCAAGCTGGCCGACAAGCAGCTGAGCATCGACGGCGATGTCAGTGGCAGTAGCGGCGGCGTGCTGGATTTTCTGGCTCACGCACCGCTGGAGTCGATGAGCGAAACGTTCTCGCGCTGGCAGAGCAAGGGCGCGGTCGATGCCAGGCTTCATGTCGCCATGCCGATGACCGAGGAGAGCGATGCCGAGACCGACATGATGGTCGATATCCAGGGGCAGGTCGACGCAAAGAGGCTGACCTTTCCCGAACTGCAATTGACGCTGAACGATATTGGCGGCGACTTGCGTTATCGTCGTGAAAAAGGCGAGGACTACGTCACGGGGGATCTGAACGCCCGTGCTTTCGACGGATCGACCCAGGCTCACTTCAACATCGGTGGCTACCAGAATGGCCCCAGCGGTATCGCGTTCGAGGGGCAGGTGCGGGGGAGCGGGCTGCTCGAATGGGCCGGTCTGGCCCGTGTCGATGGCCTGCTGAGCGGTTCCTTCCCTTATCAGGCCAGCGTGGTTTTCGAGGACCAGGGCGATTCCAAGGACCAG
This sequence comes from Salinicola sp. MIT1003, assembly GCF_001858555.1. Classification (NCBI taxonomy): domain Bacteria; kingdom Pseudomonadati; phylum Pseudomonadota; class Gammaproteobacteria; order Oceanospirillales; family Halomonadaceae; genus Salinicola; species Salinicola sp. MIT1003. Next base: position 104,910 of record NZ_MCAP01000058.1, on the reverse strand, counting down.
GGCGATTCCAATAGCGGCATCAGCCTGACGCTGCGTAGTGACCTGCAGGGGCTGGCAATCGCATTGCCGCCGCCATTCGGCAAGGTACCCAAGGCTAGGGAGCCGTTGGCGATCGATGCCGATATCGCCGCGGGTACCGGCAGCGTGACGCTGGGCAGCTGGGGGCACGCGCGCTGGCGCACGATCGAGGATCAGGCGCAGGGGCAGGTATGGCTGGAAGGGTGGCCGGGCAAACAGGCGGCCTGGCCCAGCGAGCCGGGCTGGTATGTGCTGTGGCGCCCGGACCGCGTGGATACGCAGCGGTGGGTCCAGGCGCTGACCCAGTTGGGGGTTACGGAGGCGAATTCGACGCCGGAAAGCCGCCCCGAGACCACGCTGGAAGAGGATGTCGGAAATCCGGACGTCCAGCCTGTGAACGAGGGTGACGGGCTCAAACGGGTGGCGCTGTCGACGCCATGCATCCTGGTGAAAGGTCGCTGTCTCGGGGGCTTGCAGGTCGACGCCGCACCGCTTTCCAATGGCTGGCGGCTATCGCTCGATGGCGGCATCGCCGTTGGCAAGGCCAGCTGGCAGCCGGAGGCAGCGATGCCGATCGATGTCGACCTGCAGCGACTCAATCTCGATGCGCTGACGCCCAGGAAAGCGGAAGATCAAGACCAGGCATCGAACCTGATGGGCGAGATCGAAGTCGCGCCTCATCCGATTGCGCTGCCTGCAGAGCTTGCCAAGGCGCCAGCGGGCCACGTGCGCGTCGCGGAGTTCGAGCGCCAGGGGCAGCGATTCGGGCCGTTGGAAGCGACCTGGCAGGCCGACGAGCAGCGGTTGTCCGTCGAGCCATTGACGCTTTCTCTGGGCGAGCTGGACCTGTCGGGATCGCTCGACTGGGAAGCCGCCGGGAGCGCGAGCCTGAGCCGGGCCCGGCTACAGGCCAGCGGTGGCGATGTCGGGAGTGTGTTCCGTGTGCTGAATCAGCAGGTGCCGATTACCAGTGAAAGCGCCGAGGTCGATCTCCAGCTATCCTGGCCGGGTGCGCCCTGGCAGTTTGCCCTGCCGCTGTCCACGGGGCGGGTTCAGGCCACGATGGGCAACGGGCGGCTGCGTCAGATCCATTCGTCCGGGGCCAAGCTGGTGGGGCTTTTCAATCTCGACAATATCCTGCGGCGTCTGCAATTGGATTTCTCTGATGTCACCAGCGGCGGTACCTCTTTCAATGGCCTCAACGGCAGCGCTACCCTGTACAACGGGCGTCTGCAGACCGAAGGGCCGATCGTGATCGATGGCACCGCGACCCGGTTCACGCTGGCCGGCAGCGTCGATCTCAATCGCCAGACGCTGGATCAGCGTCTCGGGATCACCGTTCCCGTGAGCCAGAATCTGCCGCTCGTCGCGGTCATGGCCGGCGCGCCGCAGGTCGGGGTCGGCCTGTTCGTCTTCGACCAGTTGTTCGGCCGCTGGCTGGATCGGGCGACGCAGATTTACTATCGCATCGAGGGCCCCTGGTCCTCGCCGAACATCAACCTGGAAAGTGCCCAATGACACTGAGTCCGATGAGACAAACGAGTGATGATGCCCTGAAGCAGGCGTCGACGCTGTTGTTGACCCCGGGTGGGCTGGACGTGGAATCGTTGAATGTCGGCCTCGGCCACGCCATGGGCGTCGGCATCGATTACGCCGATCTCTTTTTCCAGCGCACCTGGCACGAGATGTGGGTACTGGAGGATGGGGAGGTCAAGGACGCCAGCTACAGCATCGATGGCGGCGTCGGCGTGCGTTCGCTCTCCGGCGAGAAGACCGGATTCGCCTACTCCAGCCAGATCAGCCAGGATGCCCTGCTGGATACCGGGCGCACGGCTTCCGGTATCGCCCGCAGCGGCCAGCGGCACGCCCCGAAGTCGATCCAGGTCGCCGCGGCGGCCTCTCGCTATCAGGGCATCGACCCGTTGAGCGGGTTGAGCGCCGAGGACAAGATCGCCATGCTCAAGCAGGCGGATCGCGTGGCGCGGGCGGCAGACCCCAGCGTGACACAGGTCAGCGCATCGTTGACCGGTGTTCACGAAGTGGTGCTGGTATGCGCCAGCGATGGCACGCTGGCGGCCGACATCCGTCCGCTGGTGCGCTTCAACGTCAACGTGATCGTCGCGAAGGACGGCAAGCGTGAACGGGGCAGCGCCGGCGGTGGCGGCCGTTATTCCATGGAGCGATTGCGCGACGAGAACGTGGCCGACAAGTACGCTCGCGAAGCGGTCCGCCAGGCACTGGTCAATCTGGACGCGGTGGCCGCGCCGGCGGGCCAGATGCCGGTGGTGCTGGCCAATGGCTGGCCCGGTATCCTGCTGCATGAAGCGGTGGGTCACGGGCTCGAGGGCGACTTCAACCGCAAGGGAAGCTCCTCCTTTTCCGGTCGCCTGGGTGAACGGGTCGCCGCCAAGGGCGTCACGGTGGTGGACGATGCCACGCTTACCGATTGCCGCGGGTCGCTCAGCATCGACGACGAGGGGACGCCGGGCCAGTACACGCCGCTGATCGAGGATGGCATTCTCACCGGCTACATGCAGGACAAGCTCAACGCCCGGCTGATGGGCATGAAGCCCACCGGCAACGCGCGTCGGGAATCCTACGCCCACGTCACCATGCCGCGCATGACCAACACCTACATGCTGGCGGGCCAGGACGATCCGGAAGAGATCGTCAAGAGCGTCAAGCGCGGCATTTATGCGGTCAGCTTCGGCGGCGGCCAGGTGGACATCACGTCCGGCAAGTTCGTGTTTTCCGCCTCCGAGGCGTATCTGATCGAGGACGGCAGGATCACGGCACCGGTCAAGGGCGCCACATTGATCGGCAATGGTCCCGAGGCCATGTCGCATGTCTCGATGATCGGCAACGACATGGCGCTGGATAGCGGCATCGGAGTCTGCGGAAAAGAGGGGCAGGGGGTGCCGGTCGGCGTAGGCCAGCCGACGCTGAAGCTGGACGAGATCACGGTCGGTGGTACGGCATCCTAGGCCACGAGCCACGAGCCACGAGCCACGAGCCACGAGCCACGAGCCACGAGTGCAGAGGATGCGTAACTCGACTGTTTGCCGAGGCCGGAGCGTCGCGGCTGGCGCTCAGAGCCCGACGGTATCGCGAATCAGCTGGAACAGCTTGCGCGAACTGGCGGGCGGCTTGCCGCGCTGCTTCTCGCTGCGAGCGTTGCGAATCAGCTGGCGCAGTGCCTGGCGATCGACCTGGGGATGCGCTTCGATGAACGGCTCCAGTGCGGCGTCATCGTCGATCAGGCGATCGCGGAGCTGCTCGAGCCGATGGAAAGCCGCGTTGCGCTGGGCATGCTCCTGGTCGATCTCCTCGAAGGCGGCCCGGATCGCCTCGCGATCTTCCTTGCGCATGACCTTACCGACGTACTGCATGTGGCGACGGCGGCCTTCGTGGGAACGGATGCGCCCGGTTTCCTCGACAGCGTCACGCATGTCGTCGGATAGCGGCAGTCGAGCGCGCACGGCCGGGTCCAGCGCGATGATGCGTTCGCCCAGTGCCTGCAGCTCCTGCATTTCGCGTTTGAGCTGGCTCTTGCTGGGAGGTGCGTCGTCCTCGAAAGCCATGTCGTTGTCCGAACCCTTGCCCATGTTGTTACCCCAAGCGACGAATGAAGGCCGCAGTATATCAGTGTGAACCCGCACGCCAACGCATGGGTGCATCGTACCCAGGTCCGAATGTCGATGATCCGAGTTTCATGAATCAGGAGTCTGAGATGAGTCAAGCTTTCAATGCCGAGGCGCAGCAGTCGCGTCTTGAGGAGCGCGCCGGCATGGCGCTGGAGCTCGCCAAACGACTGGGAGCGGACGCCTGCGAGGTGGGTGCCAGCGTCGACCAGGGGCTGGGCGTGAGCGTGCGTCTCGGCGAGACCGAGACCGTGGAGCTCTCCCGCGATCAAGGCATTGCGGTCACGGTGTACGTGGGCAACCGCAAGGGCAACGCCTCCTCGTCGGACGCGGGCGATGCCTCCATTCGTGCCGCGGTCGAGAAAGCCATTTCGATTGCGCGATATACCGGCGAGGATCCGGCTTCGGGGCTGGCGGATGCCGAACTGATGGCGACCGATCTGCCGGATCTGGATCTGCATCATCCCTGGGCGTTGAGCACGGACGAGGCGATCGAGCTGGCGTTGCGCTGCGAAACGGCCGGCCGCGAGCAGCCGGGCATCACCAACTCGGAGGGAGCGAGCCTGTCTTCTTCCGAGGTGGTCACGGTCTACGCCAACAGTCACGGCTTTCTGGGCAGCAAGCGTGGCACGCGGCACTCGCTCTCGTGTCTGCTGATCGGGGGCAGTGGGGACGGCATGCAGCGCGATCATGATTTCACCACAGCGCGCCGGGCCAGCGATCTGGCAAGCCCCGAGTCGGTGGGCATCAGCGCCGCCGAGCGCACTCTGCGCCGGCTGGGCGGCCAGCGCCCGAAGACCGGCCGTTTGCCGGTGCTGCTGGCGCCGGACATGGCGCGCGGATTGGTCGGCAACCTGCTCAACAGCATTGCCGGCGGTGCGCTTTATCGCGAATCCTCGTTCCTTTGCGACCAGTTGGGCGAGACGCTGTTTCCCGAGTGGTTCTCGCTGGGCGAACATCCGCGCGAGCTCGGTGGCTTGGCGAGTGCCGCGTTTGATGGCGACGGCGTGGCCACGCGTGACAACGTCTTCATCGATCGCGGCAGGCTGGCGAGCTACATGCTGGCTGCCTATAGCGCTCGCCGGCTGGGGCTAGAGACCACCGGCAACGCCGGCGGCGCGCGTAACGTGCGCATCCAGGCACCGACCACCTCGCTGAAAGACCTGATGCAGCAGATGGGGACGGGTATCATGGTGACCGAAATGATGGGTCAGGGGCTCAATTCAGTGACCGGGGACTACTCGCGGGGCGCTGCGGGCTTCTGGATCGAGAATGGCAAGATCTCTCATCCGGTGGAGGAGTTCACGGTGGCGGGCAACCTGCGCGATATGTTCGCCGGCCTGCAGGGCGTGGGTGACGACATCGACCGCCGCGGCAGCATCCAGACCGGTAGCTGGCTGCTCGACTCGATGACCATCGCGGGGCAGTAGACGCTGGAGCTACGGGCTACGACTGCGCTGGCTTCGGGGCGCTAAACAGCAGCTACGAGCTACGAGCTACGAGCTACGAGCTACGAGCTACGAGCTACGAGCTACGAGCTACGAGCTACGAGAAACGTCAGCGACGGTGTCGCTGACGTTTTGTTTTTCCCGACAGGAACCGCATTCTGGTTTCGCGGCTCGCGGCTTCAGCCCTCAAGGCGGTCCTTGATATAGGTAATCTCGGTGCGACCGTGGGGTGCGGGGGTGCCGTCTTCGCCGAGATTCACGAAGACCATTCTGTCGATCGTCAGGATGCTCTTGCGGGTGATCTTGTTGCGCACGTGGCATTCCAGCGTGATCGAGGTGGTGCCGAAGTGCGTGGCGGTAATGCCGAGTTCGATGATATCCCCCTGGCGGGCGCTGGAGACGAAGTTGATCTCGGAGATGTACTTCGTCACGACCTGGGCGTTGCCCAGCTGGATGATGGCGTAGATCGCGGCTTCTTCGTCGATCCAGCGCAGCAGGCTTCCGCCGAACAGTGAACCGTTGGGATTGAGATCCTCGGGCTTGATCCATTTGCGGGTATGAAAGTTCATCCGCTGCTCCTCGTTGGCATCACCCGGCGTCGTGGCCCGCCTGGGTTCGATGATCGGGCCTGCCGGGTCGTTACAGGTAAAAGGCGGTCGCCAGACCCAGGAAGGCGACGAAGCCGACCACGTCGGTAATGGTCGTCAGCAGCACGCCGCCGGATAGCGCTGGGTCGATCTTGAATTTCTTGAGCAGTACCGGGATCAGGGTGCCGGCCATCGTGGCGACGGTCAGGTTGATGACCATCGCCATGGCGATGATCTGCCCCAGCCGGATGTCGTCGAAGCGGAAGACCGACATGGTGCCCACGACCACGGCCCAGATCAGGCCGTTGGTCATGCCGACGAGCAGTTCGCGGATCAATAGCCAGCGCACGTTGGCGCCGGAGACGTGGCCCAGCGCAATGCCGCGAATCAGCACGGTCAGCGTCTGCGAGCCGGCGATACCGCCCATGCTGGAGACAATCGGCATCAGCACCGCGAGGGCCGCGATCTGCTGAATGGTGTCCTCGAAGAAGCCGATGGCGATGGAGACGATCGTTGCCGCGATCAGGTTGATACCGAGCCAGAACGCCCGGCGACGGCTCGTTCGCAGCGCCGGGGCGAAGGTGTCTTCGTCCTCGTCGAGACCGGCCATGCTCATGACCTGGTGCTCGGCATCCTCGCGGATGACGTCGACCACGTCGTCGATGGTGATACGGCCGAGCAGTTTGCCGTCGATGCCGACCACCGGCGCCGAGATCAGGTCATGCTTCTGGAACAGCGTCGCGACGTCGCTGTCCGAGGCGGTGGCCTGTATCGAGTGGAAGTCGGTTTCCATGACCTCGCGCACCAGCACCGAGACATCGGAGACCAGCAGGCGGTTGAGCGACAGAATGCCGATCAGCTCGTCACGACGCGTGACGACCAGCAGGGTGTCGGTGGCATCGGGCAGGCGCTCGTGGCGGCGCAGGTAGCGCAGGACCACATCCAGCGTGATATCCGGGCGAATGGTGATCGCGTCCGGGTTCATCAGGCCGCCGGCGGTGTCCTCCGGGTAAGAGAGGACCGCTTCGACCCGCTGGCGCTCCTGCGCCTCCATCGACTGGAGGACTTCCTGGATGACGGTATTGGGTAGCTGTTGCAGCAGGTCGGCGAGGTCGTCGACATCGAGACCCTCGGTCGCCGTCAGCAGCTGTTCGGCATCCATGCGGTTGAGGAATTCGATCTGGACGTCATCGCCCAGATACTGCAGCACGTCGCCATGCAGCTCGGGGTCCAGCAGGCCCCAGAGAATCTCGCGTTCCTTGGGCGGGCTGGACTCGAGCAGATGGGCGACATCCACCGGCGCCAGGCCGCGATTGAGCATGCGCCGTGCCTGATCCAGCGCGCCGCTTTCAAGAGCTTCGTTGAGCTTGGCCAGCCGTGGCTGCAGCTTTTCGGGATTGTTGCTCATCCTGAACGGTCATCCTTGAACGACTGGCGGGATGAGCATTCTACCATCGTCGAGCAAAATGACGAGGATGGAAAACGCTGTTCACGAACGCTGTGGAAGGAGCGGGAGCTACTCGTCCTCGTGGAAACGCGCCTCGAAAAGCTCGATGATGGCCTCCATGGCGGCGTCTGCATCGTCGCCTTCGGTCGTCACGGTCAACTCGGTTCCGCAAGGCGCGGCCAGCATGAGTAGAGACATGATATTGGCGGCATCGGCCTGGCGTTCACGGTGATGAATCGCCACACGGACGGCGAAGGGCTGGCAGCATTGGACCAGTTTGGTGGCGGCACGGGCATGCAGTCCGCGACGATTGGTCAGGCGAAGTTCACGTGTCGGCATCGCGCTTGAGTGATCCTGCGTCTTTTGATGGTGCATCCTGCGGCGCCGGCTCTCGCGGTGTGGAACCCTGCGAGAGGGCGGTATGGATACCGAGTTCGCGATGGCGAAGTCGGATGTCGGCGGATTCATGGTGGAAATGGCGGGCCAGGCGCTCGATCAGGTAGACCGAACGGTGCTGGCCACCGGTGCAACCGATCGCCACCGTCAGATAGCTGCGGTGACTGGCCAGGTAGGCCGGCAGCCAGCGGTCCAGCCAGGCATGGATGTCGCCGGCCATGGCGTGGACGTCGGGATAGGTTTCCAGAAATTCGACGATCTGAGCGTCGCGGCCGTCATAGGCACGCAACCCGGGATCCCAGAACGGGTTGGGCAGGCAGCGCGCGTCGAACACCATGTCGGCATCCAGCGGAACGCCACGTTTGAAGCCGAAGGATTCGAAGGTCAACGTCAAACGGCCACCGGTGTGCCTGGCGACCTGTTCTCCGATCCGTGCACGGAGTTCGTGGACCGAGAGCCCCTGAGTATCGATCACCAGATCGGACATGCGGCGAATCGGTGCAAGATATTCCTGCTCGTGATCGATCGCCTCGGCCAAGGTCATGTCGTTGCCGCGGGTCAGCGGGTGGCGTCGTCGGGTCGCCGAGTAGCGTTCCAGCAGAATCTTGGCATCGGCGGTGAGATAGACGACCTGCGTGTCGATTCCGCGTTCACGTACTGCGTTCAACAGGACCGGGAAGCGCTCCAGCGCTTCCGGCAGGTTGCGGGCATCGATACTGACCGCCACGTTGGGGCGTGTGGGCGGGGCGCTGCGCAGTTCGTCGATCAGTGGCGCCAGCAGGTTGGCCGGGAGGTTGTCGATGGCATAGTAGCCCAGGTCTTCCAGTGCCTGCAGGGCGATCGATTTTCCCGAACCGGAGCGACCACTGATGATGACGAGTTGCATCTCTAGTAGCCGTTATCGCTGGGTTGGTGATGACGGATGGCATCGATCAGCGCGTCGTGCAGCGCTTGCTGAGTCTCTGCGTGACGCAACTGCTGTCTGACGCTGCCCTGATTCATGACGCCGGCGACTTCGGCCAGTAGCGAAAGGTGGGTATCGTCCGCTTCCTCCGGTACCAGCAGCACGAATACCAGATCCACCGGTTCACCATCGATCGCGTCGAAGTCGATGGCGTCCTTCAGGCGCATGAATCCCGCGATCGGCCCCTTGCAGTGAGGGCTGCGCGCGTGGGGGATGGCAACGCCGTTGCCGATCCCCGTGCTGCCCAGTCGCTCACGGCCGATCAGGCGGCTGAAGACTTCCTGGCTGTCCAGGCTGGGTGTGTTTTGGGCGATGAAGGTGCTGAAAAATTCCAGCAGACGTTTTTTGCTGCCCCCCGTGACCCCGTAAAGGGTGCGTTCGGGAGGCAGAATGCTTTCCAGTGTCATCATCAGGCGTTAACGGGCGCCGGCGCCTTGGGCGCGGGCTTGTGCCTTCTCTTTGTGTTTGACCAGTTGACGGTCGAGTTTGTCGGCCAGTGAATCGATGGCGGCATACATGTCGGTATCGCTGGCTTCGGCGTGCAGATCGCCGCCTGCGGCATGCAGGGTACAGGCTGCCTGTTGGCGCTCCTTCTCGACACTCAGGGTGACCTGAACATTGGTGATGTTGTCGTAGTGACGCTCCAAACGAACGAGTTTTTCTCCGACATAGTCCCGGAGGGCATCGGTCAGCTCGACATGGTGGCCGGTAACGTTCACTTGCATGACACACTCCTGTTGCGGCAGATGGCACTTTTGATTGTAACCCTTTTCAGGTCACTGCAAAGGCATCGTGATCGATATCGCCCGGTTTGGCGAGCCCTGGATCGATTTTGCCTCGTCGTGCAGTCGGGACGTCAGGAAAGGCGCTTGCGTTCGCTGGACGAGGGAATGCCCATGGCTTCCCGATATTTGGCCACGGTGCGCCTGGCAACGCAGATATCGGACTGGGCAAGCAATTCGACCAATTTGCTGTCCGAGAGCGGCTTCCTGGGGGGCTCTTCGCCGATGAACTTCTTGATCCGGGCGCGAATCGCCGTGCTCGAATAGCTGTCGCCTTCCCCGCGCTGACCGCCCACCTGGCTCGAGAAGAAGTACTTGAGCTCGAACACGCCGCGTGGCGTGTGGATGTACTTCTGGGTCGTGACACGGGAAATCGTCGACTCGTGCATGTCGACGCTACCGGCGATATCGGCCAGGATCAGCGGCTTCATGGCTTCTTCGCCGCGCTCGAGGAAATCGACCTGGCGCGACATGATCTCCCGGCCGACACGCAGCAGCGTGTCGTTGCGGCTCGACAGGCTCTTGAGCAGCCAGCGGGCCTCTTGCAGATGCTGGCGCAGGAAGGTGTTGTCGTCACTCTTGTCGGCGCGCTTGATCAGGGCGGCGTAGTCGGGCTGGATGCGCAGACGCGGCAGCGCCTCGGCGTTGAGCTCGATGCGCCAGCCCTCGGGGGAGGGCGTGGCGACGAGGTCGGGAATCACGTAGTCGTCGCGGCTGGTATCGAAGCGCTGCCCGGGGCGTGGTTCGAGCGTGCGGATCATTGCGATGACGCTGTCGAGTTCGTCGTCCTCGAGCCGCAGTCGGCGTTTGAGCAGTCGCCGATCGTTGCCAGCCAAGGCCTCAAGAAACTGGCGCACCAGGCGTTTGGCTTGTGGCAGCAGCGGGGTATCCGTGTCCAGCGTGCCGAGCTGGAGCAGCAGGCATTCGCGCAGGTCGCGGGCGCCGACCCCGGTGGGGTCGAACTGCTGCAGGCGCATCAGCATGTGTTCGAGATCCGCCGTGGTCACGCGGTCGCCGCGCTGGGTGCGGAGGCTGAGGGCCAGCTCGTCGAGCGAGCCGGTGAAGTAGCCGTCGTCATTGATCGCGTCGATCAGACATTCGCCCAGCTCGCGCTCGCGGTCGTCGAAATCGCCCATCGCCATCTGCCACAAAAGGTGGTCGTGCAGACTGGTGGCAGCGGCGTTGCGGTCGAAATCCGGCGCCTCTTCGCTGCCACTGCTGCTGCCCAGCGATCCGGCGGTGGCGTCCTGATAGGTGTCGCTCCAGTCGCTGTCGAGCGCCAGCTCTTCGGGAATGTCGCTGGACCAGTCGTCTTCCGGCGTCTCCTGGGTCTCCTGCTCCGAGTACGGCTCTTCCAGCTCCAGCATCGGATTGGATTCGAGCGCTTGTTGAATCTCCTGGCACAGGTCGAGCGTCGACAGCTGCAGCAGTTGAATCGCCTGCTGAAGCTGAGGCGTCATGGTCAACTGCGTGCCGACTCTGAGTTGCAGCGAAGGCTTCATGGACATGGCGAAACGGACGTCATAATCAACGAGGGAATAGCCACGTTACTGATTGATCTGACGACATGCAACGATTTATGCAAGAAACATGCCACTAAGGGCGGCTCAGGTAGGGCTGGCCGCCGGAAAGAAACAGGATAGGGCGGGAAATCGGATTATAACCGGAATTCGTGGCCAAGATAGACGTCGCGAACGCGCTGGTTGTCGAGGATGGCATCCGGGCGGCCCTCGGCAATGATCTGTCCGTCGCCGACGATGTAGGCGTTGTCGCAGATGTCCAGCGTTTCGCGCACGTTGTGATCGGTGATGAGAACGCCGATCTCCCGATCGCGGAGCTGGCGGATGATGCTCTTGATATCACCGACCGAGATCGGATCGACGCCGGCGAAGGGCTCGTCGAGCAGGACAAAGGCCGGCTCCGTGGCCAGCGCGCGGGCGATCTCGACGCGCCGGCGTTCGCCGCCGGACAGGCTCATGCCGAGGTTGTCGCGAATATGGTCGACGTGAAAATCGGCGAGCAGCCGCTCGAGCTGTTCGCGTCGCCCGGCGCGGTCCAGATCCTTGCGCGTCTCGAGAATGGCCATGATGTTGTCGGCGACACTCAGTTTGCGAAAGATCGAGGCTTCCTGCGGCAGATAACCGATCCCGGCTCGGGCCCGGTCGTGCATCGGTGCACGGCTGAGGTCGTGGTCGTCAATATGAACGCTGCCGGCATCGGCCTTGACCAGGCCGACGATCATGTAGAAGGAGGTGGTCTTGCCGGCGCCGTTGGGGCCGAGCAGGCCAACGATGCTGCCCTGGCGCAGGGTCAGGCTGAAATCGTGGACGACGCGACGTCCCTTGTAGCTCTTGGCCAGATTGGCGGCCGTTAGCGTTTTCATGGATACGGTCCTTGTGGCGACGCGGCGCAGAGCGATTCGGGCCCGGTGGGCATGGTCGGAAACAGAGCCCGAATCTTCTCTGGAGTCATGACTGTAAGAACTATTGGGACGGCTGCTCGGAAGCGTTGCGCGGCGTGAGGGTCATGCGAACGCGACCGTCGCCGCTGCCGTCGCCGTCCTGGCTGGAACGAGCCTGGACGCGGCGCGAGTCGAGATAGTATTCGACGTAGGCGCCATCGAAGGTGTCGCCGGCCTGATGCAGTTCGGCGTTGCCGACCAGTTCCACGCGGCGCTCGGCGGCATGATAGATGACGGTATCGCCCCACCCCTTGACGATCGCTTCGTCGGGGGCCGGCCGCTGTTCGAGATAGGCGCGCTCGCCACCGCCGCCCTTGGCTGTGACCTGGCTGACCTGGCCGTCGTCGGCTCGCTGGATGTCGACGCGTGCGGCCTTCAGGTTCATGCTGCCTTGCTGCATGTCGACGCTGCCGGTATAGACCGCGGTACCCTGACGGTCGTCGAGCTCGAGCTGGTCGGCGGCGATCTCGATCGGCGCGCTGGCATCGCTTTCCAGTGCCATGGTCGGAAGGCTGGTGAAGCCCAGCGCGGTAAGCACCAGGAGTTGGCCGAGTTCTCGCCTCATGATCCTTGATCCTCAGATTGCTGTGACTGGGATTGCTGTGATTGGGATTGCTGTGGCAGGTACCCCTGCACGTTATCGGTCAGGCGCATACGGTCTTCGTCGATCCAGGCGTCGAAGCGATCACCGCGCATGCGCTGGTCATGCTGACGTAACACAGAAGACGTGTCACTCCATGCGTGGGCTTCGCGGTTGTCGTAATGCAGTGTCTGCGTTTCCAGGCTCCATGCCTGTTCGGGTTGTACCAGACGTGCATTGCCTTCCAGCGTCAATTGTTCGCCGCCCCGGCTCAACTGGCCGGTATCGCTGGTTACCTGCCATTGGCGCTGCTGGTCGTCGATGAGGTAGCCGTGGGGTGTCTCGGTACGAATGACATCGTCTGCAGGCGTGTGTACCAGCCGCGGCGTATCCAGGCGTTGATAGGCACGCCCCTGTGCATCGAAGCGCGTCATTCTGGCATCTTCGAGGTAGTAGTCGGGCTCGCCGCCCGCCGTGTTGCTGATGGCGGACTCCTGCTGGTCTTCGCCGCGCTGATCCAGATAGGTCAGCCCGCCACCCAGTATCAGCAGTAGTGCCAACAGGCCGAGGCGCCGCCACCAGGGTGACTGAAATCCGGCTGTCTTGGCCACGGTTGCTCCTTGTCTTAAACGAAAGCCTTGATCGAATTGGCGTTGATGAATCTATGAGCTCTGACGGCTCGAACCGCATCGTTGTCCGGGTGCTGGAAACGACATGGTCATTTCATTGAGACGATGCCATCAGGGTACAACGTCGACGACGAATCAGATGTTCGACGATGAATCGGATGTTCGACGACGAATCAGATGACTCCGCTTCTCAGCAGGTCGTGCATGTGAAGCGCTCCCACGGGGACACCCTCTTCGATCACGGCCAGTGCGGTGATCCGATTGTCCTCCATGATCCTTACCGCTTCCGCGGCCAGCATGTCGGGCGTCGCCGTCTTGCCACCCCGGGTCATGACGTCGTCGACACGAAGCAGGGTGAAATCGCCGCGCTGGTCGAGCGTTCGGCGCAGATCGCCGTCGGTATAGACACCGACCAGCAGGCCGCGTTCATCGACGACGCAGGTGAACCCCATGCCCTTGAGCGTCATCTCCAGCAGCGCCTCTCGCAACGGGCTGCCGGTGGGAACGCTGGGGAGTCGGCTGCCTTCGTGCATGAGGTCGGCGACGCGCAGCAGCAGGCGTTTGCCGAGCGTGCCGCCCGGATGCGAGAGGGCGAAATCGTCGGCGCTGAAACCGCGCGCCTCGAGCAGCGCCAGCGCCAGCGCGTCGCCCATCGCCAGCGCGGCGGTGGTGGAAGAGGTCGGCGCGAGATCGTGGGGACAGGCTTCGCGGGAGACGCCGACATCGATATGCACGTCGCTGTAGCGCGCCAGGGTGGATGCCGGCCGGCCGGTCAAGCTGACCAGCGGCGCGCCGAGGCGCTTGAACAGCGGGAGCAGGCCGGTGATTTCCTGAGTTTCGCCCGAATTGGACAGGGCGATGACCACGTCGTCGCCGGTAATCATGCCGAGATCGCCGTGGCTGGCTTCGCCGGGGTGTACGTAGAACGCCGGCGAGCCGGTGCTGGCCAGGGTGGCTGCCATCTTGCGGGCGACATGGCCGGACTTCCCCATGCCGGTCACGATAAGGCGGCCACGACAGTCGAGCAGCAATCTGCAGGCGGCGTCGAAACAGCCGTCGAGTTTCTCGACGAGTTCACCAATGGCCTGCTGTTCCAGTGTCAGCGTGCGTCTGGCGCTGGCGCGAAAATCTAGCGTAGCGGGTTTGCTCTGGGACGCGGCGGAAGCGACTCGGGGATCGGTCATGGCATGAATGTCGTCGTGGAATGGTGGGCGCAGGGCGATCTCGGCGCGGCGCGATACGCAAGAGTATACCTTCGATCGTCTAATGATTCGTCCCTTTGCAGGATAGCAGGTGTAACGGTTGTTCAGTGACGGCTGGTCGCTACTGTCAAGGTTAGGATACAATGTTCGATAATTGATCTCACTGGATTGGTGGATGCTGCATGGATGATCCGATTATGGTCGAGGTCAAGGATCTGCATTTTTCCCGCGGCAACACGGATATCTTCCGTGGTGTCGACTTGCAGATTCCGCTCGGCAAGATAACCGCCATCATGGGGCCCAGCGGAACCGGCAAGACGACACTGCTGAAGTTGATCGGTGGTCAGCTGGTGCCGGACCGGGGGCAGGTTCTGATCGACGGCCAGGACGTACACCAGCTATCGCGGCGTTCGCTTTTCAAGCTGCGCCGTCGCATGGGCATGCTGTTTCAGAGCGGCGCGCTGTTTTCGGACCTCGACGTGTTCGAGAACGTCGCGTTTCCGCTGCGTGTACATACCGAGCTGCCGAACGCCATGGTGCGTGACATCGTGCTGATGAAGCTTCAGGCGGTCGGGTTGCGTGGCGCACGCCACCTGATGCCATCCGAACTGTCCGGCGGCATGGCTCGACGGGTGGCGCTGGCTCGCGCGGTGGCGCTGGATCCGGATCTGGTGCTCTACGACGAACCTTTCGTCGGCCAGGATCCGATTTCGATGGGGGTATTGGTGCAGTTGATCAAGAAGGTCAACCAGGCGCTTGGGCTGACCGCCGTGATGGTCTCCCATGACATCAAGGAGACGCTGTCGATCGCGGACTACGTCTACATCATCGCCGATGGCAAGGTCATGGCGCACGGCACTCCGCAGACGCTGGACGTCAATGATGACGCCCATGTGAAACAGTTCGTGCATGGCGAACCCGACGGCCCGGTGCCGTTCCATTACCCGGCACCGGATTTCTTCGACGACATCCTGGCGCCGGCGGGGCAGTTCTCATGATGCGACATATCCATGCGCTCGGGCGGGCGACGCTCGATATCGTGAGTTCGATCGGCCGGGCCGGGCTGTTTCTGGTCCAGTCGATCGTTTGCCTGCCATCTCGCGAGGGCTTTCATCTTTGGGTCCGACAGATGCACTTCGTCGGCGTGATGTCGGGGGCGATCGTGCTGGTGTCGGGGCTGTTCATCGGCATGGTGCTAGCGCTACAGGGCTTTACCATTTTGGTCGGCTTTGGTGCCGACGAGGCGCTGGGGCAGATGGTGGCGTTGTCGTTGGTTCGTGAGCTGGCTCCCGTGGTCGCCGCGCTGCTGTTCGCCGGCCGCGCGGGATCGGCGCTGACCGCCGAAATCGGTCTGATGAAAGCCACCGAGCAGCTCACCAGCATGGAGATGATCGGCGTCGATCCGCTGCGTCGCATCGTGGCGCCTCGACTCTGGGCCGGTTTCGTCTCGTTGCCCATTCTGACGGTGATGTTCGCCGTGGTCGGCATCTGGGGCGGGTATCTGGTCGGCGTCGACTGGCTCGGCGTCTACGAGGGCTCCTACTGGAGCAACATGCAGGACAGCGTCGACTTCGTCGACGATGTGCTCAACGGCATGATCAAGAGCTTGGTGTTCGGGCTGGTCGTGACCTGGATCGCGGTCTTCCAGGGCTATGACCTGATTCCCACCTCGGAAGGTATTTCGCGCGCGACCACCCGCACGGTGGTATACGCCTCGCTGGCGGTATTGGGCCTCGATTTCGTGCTCACCGCGCTGATGTTTGGAGACCTCGGATGAAGCGCAACAACTTGTTGGAACTGGGCGTCGGCATTTTCATGCTGGCAGGCATTCTGGGGCTGGTGTTCCTCGGGCTCAGGGTCAGCGGTCTGGGCATTGGCGTGCCCAACGACACCTTCACGCTGACGGCCAATTTCGCCAACATTGGCGGGTTGCGGCCGCAATCCAAGGTCACCATGTCCGGTGTGCGCGTCGGCAAGGTGACCAATATCCAGCTCGACCCCAAGTGGTTCGATGCCAAGGTCACCATGGAGCTGGATTCGGAATACGAAGGCAAGCTTTCCAATGACACCACTGCGGCCATCCTGACCTCCGGTCTGCTGGGCGAGCAGTACATCGGCCTGACCGTGGGCGGGGCGCCGGAGATGCTGCATGACGGTGACGTCATCCACGACACCCAGCAGGCGCTGGTGCTGGAGGAACTCATCCAGCAGTTCGTGTCGAACATGGCCAATTGATTTCAGACGAGGAGTCGATGATGAACATGAGTTTTGCGCGGTATGACTCGGCGGCGCCGAAGCGCGTCTCAGGCCTGAGCAGGGCCTGGATGGCAGGTGTTGCCCTCGTTGCAATGTGTCTGGCGAGCGTCGCGCCGGTGGCCCAGGCCCAGCAATCGCCGACCCAGGTGATTCAGCAGAGCGTCGATTCGCTGATGTCCGAGCTGGAGGGCAAGAAGGACTACTACGCTCAGCACGAGGGTGAGCTCGCCAAGCTCGTCGATACCAACATGGCGGAAGTGGCCGATTTCCGTTACATCGGCGCCAGCGTCATGGGGCGCTATTTCCGTGGTGCCACGCCGGAGCAGCGGTCTCGGTTCGTCAACGTCTTCCGCAAGACATTGATCGACACCTATGCCAAGGGGCTGGTGACGTTCGACTACCAGACGCTCCGGGTGAAGGAGAGCGAGAACGCCGGACGCTACGAGGACCAGGCATCGGTCCCCATGGAGGTGGTTTCCACCAGTGGTGAAACCTTCCCGGTCAATTTCACGCTTCGCCAGAACGATGGCCAGTGGAAGGTGATCAACGTGATCGTCAATGGCATCAACCTCGGCCTGACGTTCCGTAACCAGTTCGATCAGTCGATGCGTGACAACAATCGTGACATCGAGACCGTGATCAACAACTGGGCGCCGGAAGTCGGTACCGACGAGCTTGAAAAGGGCGGCGACGCGTGAGTCTGCTGCTCGAACGCGAGGACGCCACGCTGGAAGTCGTCGACGGCAACGTGCTGACGATTCGCGGCGAGGCGGACTTCGACAGCGCTGGCCCGCTGGCCCAGGCGGGGCGCCACTGGCTGGCGGATCAGCCGGAAAACGCCAAGGTCTCCTTCGACCTGACCGGCGTGCAGATCCCCAGCAGTGCGGTACTCAGCGTGCTGCTGGTGTGGGTGCGTAGCGTGCAGCGTCACTCGCTGAGCCTGCAGCGGGTGGCGCTGTCATCGGCCTTGAAACGGCTGATGGATATCACGGAACTGGCGCCGCTGCTGCCGGCCGTCGAGACGACCTGCGTCGAACCGATGCAGACTCCGCGTTAGATACACGATCCGCAGTCCTTGAGTGAAACGGTGGCTTGCGGCGTTTTTGCACACCGCCAAGATCGCCAAGACGGGGCGCTTTCCGCTACCATGTGGCGCTTTCCCTGCGCATCCGGCGCAGCAGCCACAAGGGAGCCCGATCGTCATGCAACCCAGCGATGTCAAAAGCCGTCTCGAAAGCCAGATCGATGGCTGTGAATTTCATATCCAGGGCGAAGGCTGCAACTTTCAGGTCATCGCCGTGGGCGAGGTTTTCGAGGGCATGAGCCCGGTCAAGCGCCAGCAACTGATCTACGGTGCCCTGGTCGACGAGATCGCCTCCGGCGCGCTGCACGCCATCAGCATCAAGACGTATACGCCTGCCCAGTGGGAAACGGCGCCCGAGAATCCCGGCGTCTGATCTTCCTTCTGGGCCTCTCGGGCCGGTCATCTCTATTCGATTCTATAGCGAACCTTCATGGACAAGCTGATCATCACCGGTAATGGGCCGCTCGATGGCGAGGTCTGGGCCAGCGGGGCGAAGAATTCCGCGCTGCCGATTCTGGCCTCGACGCTACTTGCCGACGAGCCCGTTACCATCGGCAACCTGCCGCACCTTCAGGACATCACCACGACGCTCGAACTGCTCGGCCGAATGGGCATCGAGCCGGTCATGGGCGAGAAAATGAGCATCCAGATCGACGGTTCGCAGGTGCGCGACTGCCACGCACCTTATGAATTGGTCAAGAAGATGCGCGCTTCGATTCTGGTGCTCGGTCCGCTGCTGGCGCATTTCGGTACCGCCGACGTGTCGCTGCCGGGGGGCTGCGCCATCGGCTCCCGGCCGGTCGACCTGCATATCCGGGGGCTCGAGGCGATGGGGGCCGACATTACCGTCGAGGGAGGCTACATCCGCGCCCGCGTCGATGGCCGGCTCAAGGGTGCCACGATCTTCTTCGATACCGTGACTGTGACCGGCACCGAGAATCTGCTGATGGCGGCCACGCTGGCCGAGGGCACGACGATACTCGAAAATGCCGCGCGCGAGCCGGAAGTGGTCGATCTGGCCGAGTGCCTGATCGCCATGGGCGCCAACATCCGTGGGCAGGGCACCGATACCATCACCATCGAAGGTGTCGAGCGCCTCCACGGCTGCCACTATGATGTGATGCCGGACCGTATCGAGACGGGGACGTTTCTTGTCGCCGCCGCCGCGACCGGTGGGCGGGTTCGCGTGCGCAAGACCCGCGCGGACATCATGGAGGCGGTGCTGGCCAAGCTCGAGGAAGCCGGGGCGACCATCACCACCGGCGAGGACTGGATCGAGCTCGACATGGGCGGGCGCCGGCCCAAGGCCGTCAACCTTCGTACCGCGCCCTATCCGGCTTTCCCCACCGATATGCAGGCGCAGTTCGTGGCGCTGAATGCGGTGGCCGAAGGGACCGGCACGGTGGTCGAGACGATCTTCGAGAACCGCTTCATGCACGTGCAGGAGCTCAATCGCATGGGGGCGCATATCGCTCTCGAGGGCAACACGGCGGTCGTGACCGGTGTCGAAAAGCTGTCCGGCGCGCCGGTGATGGCGACCGATCTGCGGGCTTCGGCAAGCCTGGTCATCGCGGCGATGGTGGCTCAGGGTGAGACGATGGTAGACCGGATCTATCACATCGACCGCGGCTACGAGTGCATCGAAGAGAAATTGCAGCTACTGGGCGCGCGCATTCGTCGCGTGCCGGGTTAGGCGACGGCAAGAGAGAACATGAGCAACCAACTGATTCTGGCCCTGTCCAAGGGCCGTATCCTCGAAGAGACCCTGCCGCTGCTGGCGGATGCGGGCATCACGCCGGCGGACGATTTCGGCAAGAGCCGCAAGCTGCTGTTCGATACCAATCTGCCGGACGTCAAGCTGGTGGTCATTCGTGCCGTGGATGTGCCGACCTACGTGCAGCTGGGCGCGGCCGATCTTGGCGTCGCCGGCAAGGACGTTCTGCTGGAGCATGGTGCCGAGGGGCTCTACGAGCCGCTCGATTTGGGGATTTCACGCTGCCGCTTGATGACGGCGGGCATCGTGGGTGCGCAACCGGCGCATGCCAAGCGGCGAGTCGCGACCAAGTTCGTCAATGTGGCGCGCCGCTATTACGCGGAGCAGGGCATCCAGGCCGAAGTGATCAAGCTCTACGGGGCGATGGAACTGGCGCCGTTGATGAACCTGGCGGACGAGATCGTCGATATCGTGGATACCGGCAATACCCTGCGGGCCAATGGCATGGAACCGCGTGAGCTGATCGAGAACATCAGCACGCGACTGGTGGTCAACAAGGCGTCGATGACGATGAAACACGAGCGGTTGAGGCCGCTGATCGAGCGCCTGCGTCAAGCCGTGGCATCGCGTCTTCCGGCCGCCTGAGACGTCGATCCGTCAGGCGTGCCTGGCGTGCCGGTCGGTGGACGGCGATCGGCCGAACGTAGAGAGAATGCAAAGATGAGCCAAACGACTACCATTGCCCGCCTCACCACGCGGGATACCGATTTCGATACGCGTCTCGAGTCACTGCTGGCCTGGGAGGGTGTCTCCGACCATGAGGTCGGGGAGCGGGTCGCGGAGATCATTGCCGCCGTTCGCCAGCGCGGCGACGACGCCGTGATCGAGTACACCAACCGTTTCGACCGTCTGTCCGCCACCGACATGTCCGAGCTGACGATCGGCCCGGCACGTCTCGAGGCGGCATTCGAGAGCGTGCCGACGGAACAGCGCGAGGCGCTGCGGCATGCCGCCGAGCGCATCCGGCTCTACCATGAGCGCCAGAAGCCGGAATCCTGGCAGTACAGCGAGCCGGATGGCACCGTGCTGGGCCAGAAGGTGACACCGCTCGATCGGGTCGGTATCTACGTACCCGGTGGCAAGGCCGCCTATCCCTCGTCGGTACTGATGAATGCCGTGCCGGCGCACGTCGCCGGCGTGCGCGAGATCATCATGGTCGTGCCGACGCCGGATGGCATCGTCAACGAACTGGTACTGGCCGCGGCGCACCTTGCCGGGGTCGACCGGGTGTTCACGCTGGGCGGCGCCCAGGCCGTGGCGGCGCTGGCTCATGGCACTCGGAGCGTTCCTCGGGTCGACAAGATCGTCGGGCCGGGCAATATCTATGTGGCGACGGCCAAGCGCGCGGTATTCGGGCAGGTGGGCATCGACATGATCGCCGGTCCCTCCGAGATCCTGGTCGTTTCCGATGGCGGGACCGATCCCGACTGGCTGGCAATGGACCTGTTTTCCCAGGCCGAACATGATGAAGACGCGCAGGCGATTCTCGTCACCTGGGATGCCGAACATCTCGAAGCAGTCCAGGCGTCCATCGAGCGGCTGCTGCCGACCATGGAGCGCGAGGCGATCATCCGTGAATCGCTGGCGCGGCGCGGCGCGCTGGTGCTATGCGACGGCCCCGAACAGGCGGTCGAGCTGATCAACCGGATCGCTCCCGAGCACCTGGAGCTTTCCGTGGAGGCGCCGCAGGAGATGGCAGCGAAGGTGCGTCATGCCGGGGCGATCTTCATGGGGCGCTACACCGCGGAAGTGCTGGGTGACTACTGTGCTGGCCCCAACCACGTGCTGCCGACTTCCGGCACGGCACGCTTTTCGTCGCCGCTGGGTGTCTACGATTTCCAGAAGCGCTCTTCACTGATTCAGTGCTCCCCGGAGGGAGCCGATACGCTGGGCCGGACCGCCTCCGTGCTGGCGCGAGGGGAGTCGCTGACGGCTCACGCGCGCTCGGCGGAGAATCGCCTGAAGCGCTGAGCAGTCACTGTTCGGACCTGTTCGATCGCCGCCCTTGCCGGGGCGGCGATGTCGTTTCTGGCCTATGACGCTATGGAGAGGTGCCTTCCTTGTCGGTGCCGGGTGTGGGGGAGGCCGAATCATCGGCATCCGCCGGTGCATTGGCTTGACGGGCGGCATTGTGGCCGGGCTCGACAGGTTGCGGGCGCTCGCCGACGGTCAAGGTGATCTCCCGCTTTTCACCGCCCCGGACGATGGTCAGCGGGAGCTGGGTGCCGGGCGGAATTTCGGCAATGTCGACCTGGGTTTCCCGCGGGTCGAGGATCGGCTTGCCATCGATCGCCAGCAGAATGTCGCCGGGTCTTAGCCCAGCCTCGTCTCCAGGGCCGCCGGGCACCACATTGGCGATGATGACTCCGCTCAGTGTCTTGAGGCCGAACGAGGCGGCCAAGTCCGGGGTCATCTGCTGGGCGTCGATGCCCAGCCAGCCGCGGATGACACGTCCATGGGTCACGATGTCGTCGAGGATGCCGCGTGCCAGATTGGCCGGAATCGCGAAGCCGATGCCCTGCGAGCCGCCGGAGCGGGAAAAGATTGCCGTATTGATACCGATCAGAGAGCCGTTGGCATCCACCAGCGCGCCGCCGGAATTGCCCGGGTTGATGGCAGCATCGGTCTGGATGAAATCTTCATAACGGCTCAGGCCGAGGTGATCGCGTCCGGTGGCGCTGATGATGCCCATGGTCACGGTCTGGCCGACGCCAAAGGGGTTGCCGATGGCCAGCGTGACGTCGCCGATGGCAATGTCTTCCGAATTGCTCAGTTTGATGACCGGCAGGTTCTTCAGGTCGATCTTGAGTACGGCCAGATCGCTGTCCGGATCGGTTCCGATGACCTGGGCGATGGCTTCACGACCATCTCGCAGCGCGATCTGGATCTGGTCGGCGTCATTGATGACGTGGTTGTTGGTCAGGATGTAACCTTCTTCGCTGACTACCACGCCGGAGCCGAGGCTCGACAGCATGCGCTGGCGCTGCGGCATGTTCTTGCCATAGAACTGGCGAAAGAAGGGGTCCGACATCAATGGGTGCTGGCTGGTGTCGACGACGCGCGACGAGTAGACGTTGACGACTGCGGGGGCGGCGCGGTTGACGGCCCGGGAATAGCTGACCGGGCCTTCGTGACGATCCAGTGCCGGCGCGTCGACGACATCGGGTGGCGGCCGTTCGGCATTCTGTGAGCCGGTCGTGGTGGCGATGCCGACTGGCCGGGAGGTCTCCTCGGGTGCGCCCCGTCCCAGCAGTGACGGAAACGCGTAGAGCAAGACGACGGCAAGCAGAATGCCGCAGAGGGCGGGCCACAGATAGGCGGCTAGGTGGCGGCGCATGTGCTGAGTCCTTAGACTGAAAACCCGAGTGGTCTCGTGAAATCCGTGTCGCCGTGTCACCGAATCGATATGTCATCCTTGCGACTCGAGGACGCCGCAAGCGGTTTGTCGGAGCCTCGCCGGCTGCGGCAAGCGACCGAATATGCAATCACGTCAGGCTCGTCGATCGAGAGGGGACGAGTTAGAGAAACGACGTCCGTCATCACATCTCGCAACGTGGGCGAGACCATGGCGACAAGTGACACAAGTGTAACATTCACCAAGGCTTTTCGCTGGGAGACAGTATGATTTTGCGGCAGACGCTACAGGCGGCTATCGATACGGAGCTGCGTACCGATGCGTTCAAGGACTACACGGTCAATGGGTTGCAGGTAGAGGGACGGGAGTCGATCGGCCGGATTTTGACCGGAGTGACGGCCTGTCAGGCACTGCTGGACGAGGCCGTCGCGTGGGGAGCCGATGCCGTGCTGGTGCACCATGGGTATTTCTGGAAGAACGAGCCGGTCAGCGTGACGGGGATGAAGCGCCGTCGTTTCGCTACCTTGTTGAACAACGATCTCAACCTGCTGGCCTATCACCTGCCTTTGGATGCACACCTTACGCTGGGCAATAACGCCTGTCTGGGGCGGCGGCTGGGCTTCGAGGTGGAGCGTTGTCTCGATGGCGAGCTCGGGCAGGGGTTGCTGTGGATGGGCAAGCCCGACACCGAACTGGATAGTCGGGCGCTTGCGGCTCGCCTCGAGCAGGCGCTGGGCCGCACGCCTCTGTTGATCGAAGGGCATGTCGGCACCATCCGCAACGTGGCCTGGTGTACCGGCGGCGCGCAGGACATGCTGCCGCTGGCGGCCGAGGCGGGGGCGGACGCTTTCATTTCCGGCGAGATTTCCGAACGTACCACGCACATGGCGCGCGAGATGGGCATTACCTACCTTGCAGCGGGGCACCATGCCACCGAACGAGACGGTATCCAGGCTTTGGGCGAGTGGTTGAAAGGCCGCTTCGGCATCGAGCACCGTTTCGTGGATATCGACAATCCGGCGTGAAGGGAGAAGGCCGGCATGAAGGAAGAAAGTCGGCGTGAAGAGGGAAGAATAGGAGGGGAAAGAATATAAGGTGAAGGGTAGATGGGGCGGCCCGTCGGGAGCCGGTTTCGACTGCCGACGGGGAGAGACATCAATAGCGAGGCGGCTGGGGAGCGCTATCCTGCTGTTCGGCCGTCTTGCGCTGACGGACGCCATAATCCTCGGCTAGCGTGCCGCCTGTGCCATCGGCGTAGTCACGCGGTACCTGCGGCGCATCGACGTCTTCGCTTTCGTCCTGAGTGCCGTGCAGCCGGCGTTTCAGCTTGAGGTCATCGACCAGCTTGTCCGCGCCATTGATCAGATGCTGCTCGAGATCGTGGCTCTGGCGCTGAATGCTGGAAGCCAGATCGGCCACTTTGGCAAAGTGATCGTTCAGGGCATCCTTGACCTGATTGAGTTCCAGTTCGGTTTCGGCCAAGCGCTGGCGCACTTTCTGGTTGCGGGCCACGTTGGCGTTCAGCAGATGGTAACAAAGGGCGCCGATACCGATGCCCGCCAGGAAGCAGGCGATTGCCAGAATCCAGTCGATATTGCTTTCGTTCACAATGCGCTCCTCATCGTCGTGCTGGGCACGACCTTTCTCATAGACCGTTCTTAAGGTCGGTGCGGGGCCATTATATCGACCCGCTCGGCTACCGGGTCAAACCTTCCTTGTCTGACTGCCACTGTCAAGACTTTCGTCGGAGGTTATAATGCCGCCACCTGTTTCGACCGAGGCCACGATACCGCCATGAGTTCTCCCCAGTCTGCGACGTCACATTCGAACGCCATGACGCCGATGTCTCGCTACCGCGCCGATCTGGAGCGTGATGACTTCAGCTACGACGCCGCGCAGGAGAATGCCGTCAAACATCTGCAGCGTCTGTATGACGATCTCCAGCGAACCCCGGCTCCCAGGCCGTCCGCCGCTGTCTCCGGGGAGTCGAAGCTCTCCAAGATGGCGGGACTGTTCGGCAAGCGCAAGGCATCGGAGCCCCAGGCACCCGAGAAGCCGCAGGTGATGGGACTCTACTTCTGGGGCGGTGTGGGTCGCGGCAAGACCTACCTGGTCGATGTGTTCTACGAATCGTTGCCGTTCGATCGCAAGATGCGAACGCACTTCAACCGATTCATGCAGCGCGTGCATCGCGAACTCGAGGTGCACAAGGGCGAAAAGAATCCGCTGACCCGGATCGCGGCCAAGTTCGCCGGAGAGGCGCGCGTGATCTGCTTCGACGAGTTCTACGTCAAGGACATCACCGATGCGATGATCTTGGGCAATCTCATGGAAGCGCTGTTCGCGCAGGGCGTCGTGCTGGTGGCGACTTCGAATATCGTGCCTGACGATCTCTACAAGGACGGCCTGCAGCGGAGCCGGTTTCTTCCGGCAATCGATCTGCTCAAGCGCCACTGCGAGGTGGTCAATGTCGATTCCGGCGTGGACTATCGCCTGCGGGCGCTCGAGCAGGTCGAGATATTCCATTCTCCGCTCGATGCCGATGCCGAAAAGCAGCTGGCGAAGAGTTTCCGTTCGGTGGCCGGTAGCGAGGGGCAGCGCGATGAGACGCTGACGGTCAATCATCGCAAACTGACGACGCGCCGTCGCCATGAAGGCGTCGTCTGGTTCGATTTCAAGATGCTCTGCGACGGACCGCGCAGCCAGAACGATTACATCGAGCTGTCGCGGGAATTTCATACCGTGCTGGTGTCGGATGTGCCGCGCATGGGCGGGAGCAACGACGATCAGGCGCGGCGCTTCATCAGCATGGTCGACGAATTCTACGATCGCGCGGTCAAGCTGCTGCTCTCCGCGGAGACCGAGGTCGAATCGCTCTACACGGGGGGCAACCTCAGTTTCGAATTCGAGCGTACGCTGTCGCGCCTTCAGGAAATGCAGTCCCGCGATTATCTGGCGTTGGCGCACAAGCCGTGAACCAGGTCGAGGCCGATCGACAGAAGTGGCCCAAGAATGGTCGCGTAGCAAATTGCAAGTCGATCTTTCGTCGCTCGTCGGGCTCGTGTACAATGCGCGCTCTTCGATCCGTTGCCGTCCGAATGGAAGCTGCTCTGCGGCCTTCGGTGGACGAGCAACCCAAGAAAAATAGGGATGGCCGAGAAGCATCCGCTTCGACGCCCAAATACGCTTATTTGGTGAAACACTCATGAAGACGTTCAGTGCCAAGCCGCATACCGTGCAGCGCGATTGGTATGTCGTTGATGCATCGGGCAAGACGCTCGGTCGTCTGGCGACAGAAATCGCTCGCCGCCTGCGTGGCAAACACAAGCCGGAATACACCCCGCACGTCGATACCGGCGATTACATCGTCGTCATCAACGCCGAGAAGGTTCACGTGACCGGTAACAAGGCGCAAGCTAAGAACTACTACCGTCACACTGGTTACCCGGGCGGTCTGCGTACCATGTCGTTCGAGAAGCTGATCGACCATGCGCCGGAGCGAATCATCGAAGGCGCCGTCAAGGGCATGCTGCCCAAAGGTCCGCTGGGTCGTGCCATGCACGCCAAGCTCAAGGTGTATGCCGGTACCGAGCATCCGCACGCCGCGCAGCAGCCGCAAGAACTGAACATCTGAGGGTAACCGTCATGGCACAACAGTATTACGGCACCGGGCGTCGCAAGACTTCTACCGCTCGTGTGTTTCTCAAGCCGGGCACCGGCAAGATCACCATCAACGATCGCGAGCTGGGCGAGTTCTTCGGCCGCGTCACGGCGCAGATGGTCGTGCGTCAGCCGCTGGAGCTGACCGAGACCACTGGCCAGTTCGACGTCTACGTCACGGTCAAGGGTGGTGGTGGTTCCGCTCAGGCCGGCGCGATTCGTCACGGCATCACTCGCGCGCTGATGGAATACAACGAAGAGCTGCGTCGTCCGCTGCGTGCGGCTGGCTACGTGACCCGCGATGCTCGTGAAGTCGAGCGTAAGAAAGTGGGTCTGCGCAAGGCACGTCGTCGTCCGCAGTTCTCCAAGCGCTGATCCTGCAGGATCGCCTCTGCGCTCAACGCCCGACTTATTCAGTCGGGCGTTTTGCTGTTGGTACGTGGTTATTGGTGCGTGGCTATTGGCACGTGACACGTATGCATTCGAGCTTCCTGTGGTCGGCGAGGCGCCCGGCCGGGTTGCCCGTCGTGGTATCATGGTCGTTGAATTAATGCGAGGAAAGTCTCATGGGTGTAGTGGCCAAGCGATCGTCGATGATCTTTTACTCCGGTAGTGAGGATCATTTCAGCCATCGCGTCAGAATCGTGCTGGCGGAAAAGGGCGTGGCTGTCGATATCCTGGACGTCTCGGCCGACGAGCATAACGCTGAACTGGCGGATCTGAATCCCTACAACAGCGTGCCTACGCTGCTGGATCGTGATCTGGTGCTCTACGAGTCCAAGGTCATGATGGAATATCTCGATGAGCGTTTCCCGCATCCGCCGCTGTTGCCGGTCTACCCGGTGGCGCGTGCGCAGAGCCGTCTGTGGATGCATCGCATCGAGCGTGAATGGTGTCCGCTGGTAGAGCAGATCCAGCAAGGTTCCAAGAAGGACGCCGAAAAGGCGCGCAAGGAATTGCGTGAAAGCCTGACCGGGATCTCGCCCATCTTCGAAGACATGCCGTTTTTCATGAGCGAAGAGTTCACCCTGGTGGATTGCTGCATCGCACCGATCCTGTGGCGTCTGCCGGCACTGGGCGTCGAGTTGCCGGAAAAGCAGGTCGCTCCGTTGATGAGCTACATGGAGCGGGTCTTCGCGCGTGATGCTTTCAAGGTGGCGCTATCCGAATCCGAACGTGAGATGCGTAGCTGAACGGCGCCTGTCGTAAGCTGCCTGAAGGAGATGACATGCTGACTAGCCGTCCCTATCTGGCAAGAGCTCTTTATGAGTGGTTGCTGGATAACGAGCAAACACCGTATATCGTGGTCGATGCCGGGAAGCCCAACGTCAAGGTGCCGCAACAATTCGTGCAGAATGGTCAGATCGTGCTGAACATTGCACCGGCGGCCGTGCGCGATTTGATGATCGACAATGCGGCGGTCACTTTCGGGGCGCGCTTCAGCGGTCAGCCGATGCAGGTCGTCGTGCCGATGGATGCCTTGATCGCTATCTACGCTCGCGAAAATGGTGTGGGTATGGTCTTCGGCCAGGAGCCGGTCATGCCGAGCTTCTCGGATGGAGAAGAGGAAGCGGAGAGGGAAGACGAGGGGCGTCCGTCGCTGGAAAGCGTCGAGAACCGTTCGGACAGCACCTCTTCGAAGCCATCCGAATCTGCCGACGAGGAGAGCGGTGGCGAAGCGCCAAGCCGGCCGGAGAAGGGCAAGCCGTCGTTGCGTATCGTCAAGTAAGCTGCCGTTTGCGGTTGTCGCTGTGCCTGTTTTCATGCCAGTGACGGACCGGGATCACAAAAAGCCGCTGCCGAATCGAATTCGGCAGCGGCTTTTTTTGTCGCGGGTCGAGACCCGCCGAGTGATTAGTTGAGGTATTCGAATACCTTGACGATGCGTTGGACGCCGCCCACGCCGGAGGCGGCGGCGGTTGCCTGGCTGGCTTGCTGTTGCGTGACGAGCCCCATCAGGTAGACCGTGCCATTTTCGGTAATGACGCGAATCAGGTTGGCGTCCAGGTCCTCGTTGGCGACCAGGTTGGCCTTGATGCGCCCGGTGATCCATGTGTCGGTCATGCGCTGACTGACCGGTGTGTTGGCCGATACCATCAGCTCGTTATGGACCTGCCGAACGCTGCGCACGTTACGGGCGATTTCCGTGGCGCGCTGCTTGAGCTCGTCGCTGGGCACCTGCCCGGTCAGCAGAACATTGCTGTTGTAGCTATCGACATTGACGTGGGCGTCGCCGTAACGAGCGTCCGCGGCATTGAGGGCGTCGAAGATCTTGCTCTGGATGCTGCTGTCTTCGACCTTGGCGCCAGGCGTACGCTCGGCATAGTTCTCTGGCTGGCTTCCGGTGGCGCATCCGCCAAGCGTCAGCAGGCCGATCAGACAGGAGGAAGCGATCAGTGTCTTCTTCATGGGTCTCACTCGTTGCTGCCAAATAGCTGTTGGTCGATCAGATCACACAAGCAGTGAATGACCAAGAGATGAACTTCTTGAATTCGTGCGGTGGAGGTTGCCGGAACGCGAATTTCGCAATCTTCCTGGCCCAGTAACGAGGCCATGTCTCCACCGTCGCGCCCCGTCAGGGCAACGACGCTCATTTCCCGATCGTGCGCTGCCTGGATGGCCTGGACCACGTTGGCCGAATTGCCACTGGTCGAAATCGCCAGCAGGATGTCGCCTGGCTGGCCCAGCGCCCGGATCTGCTTCGAGAAAACATCATTATAGCTGTAATCGTTGGCGATCGAGGTCAGGGTCGAGGTGTCGGTCGTCAGGGCCAGTGCCGGCAGGCTCGGGCGCTCACGCTCGAAGCGGTTGAGCAGCTCGGAGGAGAAGTGCTGGCTGTCGCCAGCGCTTCCCCCATTTCCGCAGGCCAGAATCTTGCCTTCGCTGACCAGACACTGAACCATCATCTGGCTGGCGACTTCGATGAAAGGCGGCAAGACTTCACTGGCGTAGGTCTTGGTGTCGATGCTGGCGTTGAACAGGTCGAGTATGCGTGTCTGAAAATCCATGGGCTGCCTATTAGGGCCTGGGTCAATATGCGTCGAAGGCGGCGCGAATCCAGTCGAATTCGAGCAGGGGAGGGCTTCCGGTCACGCCCACGACGTCGAAGCGGCAGGGGCATGATAGCTGTTGCGCATGAAGATAAAAACGCGCGGCCTTGATGATGCGCCGCTGCTTGGCTGGCGTGATCGTCTCGAGCGGGCTGCCGTAGTCGCTGCGCTGGCGGTGACGTACCTCGACGAACACGAGATACTCGCCGTCGCGCATCACCAGATCGATCTCGCCACCCTTGGCGTGCTGGTTACTGGCAACCAGCGTCAAACCCTGTGTCGCGAGCCAGCGGGCAGCAGCCTGCTCGACCTGCTGCCCGAGTTGGCGCCGGCTGGGCGCTGCCTGATTGGCTGGCGTTGGGCGATCAGTTGGCGCTGGCATCGTCGGTATCGAGTGCGAATCCGTTGAGATCGCTACCGGATGCGTTTCGTGGCGCTTGCTGCGATACGCTGCCAGCGTCGCCGCCGGGATTCGAGGGTGAGCTGGCTGGTGCGGCTGCCGGTGCCATCAATAGCGGTTGTGGCGTGCCGGACTGGAACAGCGCCCAGGGCAGGGTGCGCTGGATGCGGCCGTCGTCGCGCGCCTGCAACGTACCGGTGGCGCCGAAGATCTGCGTGTTCGGTAATGCCTGGATCAGCGGCAGGCGGCGGGCGAGCTCGTAGGCATCGACGCCCATGGCGTTGAGCTTGAGCAAGCCGGGGTCGCTGTCTTGCTGCGATAGTCGGCGGAAGGTGGAAACGAAAGGCAGGGCGTCGACACCGCCGACGGCCGCGTCCGGAATCATCCACGGAATGTCCAGGAACTGAACGCCGTTTAGGTCATGATCGGCGCGCGGCTGTGGCGTGCCCTCATAGAGGTGAGAGGTGGCGTAGACAGGTAGATCGCCAGCGTAATAGAACTCCAGTGTCGGTGGTACCTGGCGGGCGTAGCTGGGCAGTGCGAGCAGGAACAGCATGTCCATGCTCGAGGGGTCGCTGTCGAGCAGATTGCGCACCGCCGTGGCAACGGATCCCGACGGATCGTAACTGACCACCGAATCGACGTTGCCCCCTTCGGTCTCCCACGCGTTGCGGAACGCGGCCAGAATGCGCGAGCCCCACTCGTTATCCGGAACCATGATGCCGGCCCGGCGGTGGCCGTCGAGATACGCGCGATGGGCGACCTGGCGTGCCTCGTCTTCCGCTGACAGGCCGTACTGGAACAGGTTGGTCGCCTGGTTGCGCGCATGCTGTCCATAGTTCAGCGCGAGCGTGGGCAGAGGCACGCTGCCGTGGGTTTCCAGCTCGCTGACCTTGTCCTTGTCGAGCGGGCCGATCACCGCCTGGGCGCCGCTCATCGTCGCCTGGGCGTAGAGGGCATCGAGATTCTGCTGGCTGGAGTCGATGAAGGTCAGTCGAGGGATGCGTTCTCCCTGACTTTCGGCATCGCTGGCGCGGGCTTCGAGGCCCTGGCGGATGGCCGAAGCGATATTGGCCAGCGGGCCGCTGTCGGGCAGGAATACGGCGATCTGGTCGACTTCATTGCCTGCGAGCTGGCGTAGCGCCGACAGATCCTGCGGCAGTCGTCGATTGGCCGGGTGGTTCGGATAGCGGCTACGCCACTGATCCAGACGATCGAACAGGTTGGAGATATCACCGCTGCTGGTACGGTAAAGGCGGGCAAGATCCACCCAGCCCTGAGTGACCGGGTCGCTATCCGTCGCAGCCAGGGCATTCAGCGCGGTGGGGCTGAGACCCGACAGCGGCTTCCAGATGTCGTCGTTCAGCTCGTAAGGAGCGCTGTCGCGCTGCAGGCCGATCAGCAGGCGGGCCGCCGCCTCCGGCTCGCCGATCATGCTCAGGGCAAGACCGCGGCGATAGCGCAACGTCTGCCGATCACCGGTCGAGAGCTCGCTCGTGCTATCGAGAATATCGGTGGCGCGAATCACGCTCTGACCATCTTCCTCGGCTAGCGCGCTGTCGGACAGCACCATGGCCCAGCGGATTCGCTGGGTGCTGTCGAGCTGGGTGCTGTCGATCTGGCTGGCGATCTGGAGTGCCTGCGCCGTGTCGCCCTGGCGTGCTAGGATATCCGCCGCCTCGAGGCGGGAAGCGGCAGCCTGTTGTCCGCTCTGGGTATTGGCCTGCTGGAGTAGCTCCTGGGCGCTCGGGCCGCTGATGTCCTGCATCATGCTCTGGCCTGCACAGCCTGCCAGCGTCAGAGTTGCCACCAGTGGCAGGAGGAGTCGCCGCAGCGCGTTATGCATAGTGTCTTTCCCTTTACTTGTTGAGAGGCCTTGCGCCCGGGACACCCGTCATCGATGAATCCACTATCGATAAATCGTAGCCCGAAGCATTGACCCTTACCCGTTCCGCTGAAGGCGTCTATCGATCGATGGCCTGTGGTCGTCCATCGCGGCCTTGCGGAGGCTTCCTTGCCGAAACTGAGCATCGAGTCTGCCAGTGGCGGTCGTCGATGTGAATGCATGTCAATCTGGATGGTACCGAATGAGCGAGACAAAGGAAGGCGTATTGTACGTGGTCGCTACGCCGATTGGGAATCTTGAGGACCTGAGCGCCCGGGCGGGCCGGGTTCTCTCGGAGGTCGATGCGATCGCGGCCGAGGATACGCGGCATACGCAGCGTCTGCTTCGGCATCTGGGTATCGAGCGGCCGCTGATCTCGTTGCACGAACACAATGAGGCGGCACGGGTCGAGCAGCTTCGTCGACGGCTGGCCGATGGGGCGCAGCTGGCGCTGGTCAGCGATGCCGGGACGCCATTGATCTCCGATCCGGGATTCGTCCTGGTGCGAGAGCTGCGTCGGGCCGGGTGTCGTGTGGTGCCGATCCCGGGCCCTTGCGCACTGATCGCGGCGCTGAGCGCCGCCGGATTGCCGACGGATCGCTTCACCTTCGAGGGATTTCTGCCGGCCAAGTCCGGTCCGCGGCGGAAGCAACTGGAGGTGGGCGCATCGCGGGAAGAAACTCGGGTGTTCTACGAATCGCCGCACCGGATTCGCGATCTGCTGGCGGATCTCGCCGCCGTGGTCGGCGAGCGCCAGGTGGTGCTGGCACGGGAGCTGACCAAGACCTTCGAGACACTGCTCGACGGTTCCGCGGCCGAACTGCTGAGCATCATGGATGAAGATCCCGATCAGGCGAGGGGAGAGTTCGTGGTCATGCTGGCCGGCGCGCCGCCCCGGGAGGAAGCTGCCGATGATGCCGAGGGCGAAGCGCTGCTCCGCGCGATGCTGGCCGAAGGGGTGGCGGTCAAGAATGCGGCGGCGGTCGTCGTGCGCCTTCTGGGCGGGCGTCGCAAGCACTGGTATCAGATGGCACTAGAATTGAAGTCTGACGTCTAGGTC
Source organism: Salinicola sp. MIT1003 (assembly GCF_001858555.1). Classification (NCBI taxonomy): domain Bacteria; kingdom Pseudomonadati; phylum Pseudomonadota; class Gammaproteobacteria; order Oceanospirillales; family Halomonadaceae; genus Salinicola; species Salinicola sp. MIT1003. Next base: position 72,231 of record NZ_MCAP01000058.1, on the reverse strand, counting down.
GATACCCGGGATTCCTGGATGTTGTGAAGGTCTCTTTTGAAGATCTCTTGTAAAGATCTCTTGTAAAGATGTCTTTAGCCCTTGTCATGGGCTGCAAGTGTCGGCATTACGCGACGTTTTCGTGCCGATGGCAACGGCTTTCGCTCAACGCGGCAATGCTGTCTTGAGAGGGTCACGGGGGGCTGCTATTCTTGCGCGCTTGGGAGTCGGCCAGACAGTCGCCGCCGGCATTGCCGGGGGAGGAAAGTCCGGGCTCCATAGGGCAAGGTGCCAGGTAACGCCTGGGCGGCGCAAGCCGACGGCTAGTGCAGCAGAGAGTAGACCGCCTAAGCAGCGATTCGCTGCCGGTAAGGGTGAAAGGGTGCGGTAAGAGCGCACCGCGCGCCTGGTAACAGTGCGTGGCACGGTAAACCCCACCTGGAGCAAGACCAAATAGGGATCCTTTGGCGCGGCCCGCGCTGGATCCGGGTAGGTTGCTTGAGAAACGTGGCGACGCGTTTCCTAGATGAATGACTGTCTTAGACAGAACCCGGCTTATCGGCCGGCTCCCTCTTCGATTTCCGCCGTTCGATACCGAGATCTTCATGCAGCACCGCGACAACGCTCCAGAAGCACCCCAAGGCGGTGCGGCGAATCGCGCCGATTTTCGCCATACCAGCGTGCTGCTCGACGGAGCCGTGGATGCGTTGGTGCAGTCTCCCACCGGTGTCTATCTCGATGGCACTTTCGGCCGTGGTGGCCACTCTCGAGCGATTCTCTCCCGTCTCGACGAGAGTGGGCGCCTGATCGCGATCGACCGCGATCCTGCCGCGCTGGCGGTTGCCGCCGAGATCGACGATCCGCGGCTGACGGTATGTCGCGGCGTGTTTGGCGAACTGGACCGTCATGCCGAGGCGTGCGGTGTCCATGGCCGTTTGAGCGGCATTCTTCTCGATGTCGGTGTTTCTTCTCCCCAGTTGGACGACCCCGAGCGCGGCTTCAGCTTCCTGCGGGATGGCCCGCTGGACATGCGCATGGACCCGACCTCGGGCATTGGCGCTGCCGAATGGATCGCGCGCACCGACGATCAGGAGATGGCGCGTGTCTTCAAGACCTACGGGGAAGAGCGCTTCGCCAAGCGAATCGCGCGGGCCATCGTCGCGGCGCGTCGCGAGGCCCCGATCGAACGGACCCATCAGCTCGCCGAGATCGTCAAGGCGGCGCATCCTGCCTGGGAAAAGGGCAAGCACCCTGCAACTCGCGTCTTCCAGGCCATTCGCATCCATCTCAATGACGAACTGGGCCAGCTGGAACGCGCCCTGGCCGTCGCTCTGGATGCGCTGGCGCCTGGAGGTCGGCTGGTGGTGATCAGTTTCCATTCGCTGGAAGATCGGCTGGTCAAGCGTTTCATTCGCGATCAGTCTCGCGGGGATACGCATTTGCCCCGTGGCATGCCCATTCGCGAGGATCAACTCGACAAGCGGCTCAAGCCGGTAGGCAAGGCAATGCGTGCCAGCGACAGCGAGATCGATGCGAACCCCCGTGCGCGCAGTGCGGTCATGCGCATCGCCGAGAAGCTGGGGCCTGCCGTCGAGAAGTCGAGATAAGGAGCAACATGGCCGTTCAAGGACGACGACGCAGCCTGTTGGAGACCGGTGACTGGCCGTTCGCCCGCCGTCCGGGGTTCCGCGGCACACTGCTCGGCATCGTGACCATCGCGGTGCTGGTGACGGCGCTGGCCATCATCAGCACGTCTCATTTGACCCGGGTGCAGTATGCACGGTTGCAGAAGCTGGAAAATCAGCGGGACTCCCTGCAGACGGAGTGGGGGCGGCTGCTGCTCGAGGAGAGTACCTGGTCGTCACCGGCACGTATCGAGTCGCTGGCCAGCAAGCGTCTGAACATGCGCGTACCGAGTGTCGATGAAGTGAAGGTGATTCATCCATGAGTGCGACAAGACGCGCTGCCACGGACAGGCGACGCCGACCGGACGCCCCGCTGGGGGCGGGGCGCTACTGGTTCATGTTGTTCATCATCCTGGTGGCACTATCCGCCCTCGTGGGCCGCGTCGTCTATCTCCAGGTGATCGACCGCAGTTTCCTCCAGAACCAGGGCGACGCCCGCACGCTGCGCGTCGAGTCCATCGGGGCGCATCGCGGAATGATCAGCGATCGCAACGGCGACCCCCTGGCGATTTCGACGCCGGTCATCACGCTCTGGGCCAATCCGCAGGAACTGCCCCAGGATCCTATCCAGCAGACGCTGCTGGCGAAGGCGCTCAAGGTGGATCCCGGCCAACTGGCCGATCGCATCTCGCGTTACTCGGATCATGAATTCATGTATCTGCGGCGCCAGCTCACGCCGGCCGCAGCCAAGCCGGTTCTCGACCTGCAGATGCCCGGCGTCTACGCCCGCGACGAATACAAGCGCTACTATCCGGCGGGAGAAGTGGCGGCACAGCTCGTCGGCGTGACCAATGTCGACGACAAGGGGCAGGAAGGGCTCGAGCTCGCCTACAACCGCTATCTCACCGGCCAGCCCGGCAAGCGACGTGTGCTCAAGGACCGCAAAGGGCGGCTGGTTCGGGATCTGCATCTGATCGAGGAAGCCAAGCCGGGCGGTGATCTCTCGCTGTCGATCGATCTGCGCCTGCAGTACATGGCTTATCGCGAACTGGCAGCGGGGGTTCGCAAGAACGACGCCGACGGTGGTTCGCTGGTCATGCTGGATGCGCGGACCGGCGAGGTGCTGGCGATGGCGAACTTGCCATCCTACAACCCCAACAACCGCAGCGATGTCGATGTGCGCGGATTGCGCAATCAGGCGATTACCGACGCCATCGAGCCCGGTTCGGTGATGAAGCCGCTGGCCATGTCGGCAGCCCTGGCTTCCGATCAATTTTCGCCGGAGAGCATCATCGACACCTCGCCGGGCTGGATGGTGGTGGATGGCTACACCATCCGGGACTTCCGCAACTACGGCAAGCTGACGCCGGCGGGAATCCTGCTGCACTCATCGAATATCGGCATGTCTCACATCGCGTTGTCGCTGCCCCAGGATGCCATCTGGAATCGCTATCGCGAACTGGGCCTGGGGCAGTCGCCCGGAACCGGCTTCCCCGGTGAAAACAGCGGTAGCCTGCCCTCCACGATCAATCTGCCGCGTAGCGCCCAGGCGGCGATGGCTTACGGCTACGGCGTCGCCGTGACGCCGTTGCAACTGGCGAGCGCGTATACGGCCATCGCCAACGATGGCAAGCGGTTGTCTCCATCGCTGCTCAAACTCAATGGCGACCCGGATAGCGAGCAGGTAATGTCGCCGCGTATCGCCCATGAGTTGCTGGCGATGATGGAAAAGATCGTCCAGCCCAACGCGGGTGGACATCTGGCGATGGTGCCGGGCTACCAGATTGCCGGCAAGACCGGCACGGTGCGCAAGGTAACCAGCACGGGCTATCAGGAAGTCGAGTATCGCGGGCTTTTTGCCGGTATTGCCCCGGCTTCCAATCCGCGTATCGTCACGGTGGTGATGATCGACAATCCCAAGAAGGGTGACTACTACGGTGGCCTGGTCGCCGCCCCTGTGTTCAGTCGTGTCGTCGGTAACGCCTTGCGGCTGCTCGACGTGCCTCCCGATGCGCCATCCGGCGCGGCGGAACAGGAGTCCAACCCATGAAGACCGATACCGCAAGACTCGCCGACGCGCTGGCCTCGCTCTGGCCCGAGATCGCTCGCCCCGAGCGGTTGACTTCCTGGCTTCCCGCCTCGGTCGATTCGACGCTGTGCCTGGACAGTCGGCAACTGCAGGAGGGCGATTTGTTCCTGGCGGTGCCGGGCGTCAGCGCGGACGGGCGACAATTCATCGCCGATGCGCTTGGAGCCGGTGTCGCGGGCGTGCTGTGCGAGGCCGATGGGCTCGATCCGCAATGGTCGGATGACGAACGGGTTCTTGCGCTGCCGGGTTTGACGCGGCAGCTGGCGGCCCTCGGTCGCCGGCTGTTTGCGGTGCCGGATTCGTTGAAACTGATCGGTGTCACCGGCACCAACGGCAAGAGTTCGGTGACTCACTATATCGCCGCGTTGCTGGAGGCGCTCGGTACGCCGGCCGGGGTCATCGGTACGCTGGGTTATGGCCGGCCCGGCGCGGTACGTTCCGCATTGCAGACCACGCCGGGGCCGCTGGCGCTGCAACAGATGCTCGGCGAACTGGCGAGCGAGGGCATCGAAGTCGTGGCGATGGAGGTGTCGTCGCATGCACTGGCGCAGGAGCGGCTGGGCGATACCCGAATCGATACCGCGGTCTTCACCAACCTGAGCCGCGATCATCTCGATTATCACGGCAGCATGGCGGCTTACGCGGCGGCGAAAGCCAGGCTGTTCAAGCGCGACGGGCTGAAGCTGGCGGTCGTCAATGGCGACGACCCGCTCGCACGACTGATGCTGGCGGGGCTGCCGGAAGGCGTCCGGGTATTGGCCACCGGTAGCAACGAGGCGACGACCTTGCGGGTCGTCGATTGCGAGGCGCTGCCCGGCGGATTGCGCGCCATCGTCGCGACACCGGAGAACGAGGGCGTTCTCGAATTGCCGCTAATGGGGCGTTTCAACCTCGACAATGCGCTGTCGGCGATCGCCACGCTCTACGGGCTGGGCTACTCGCTGGATTCGCTGTGGCAAGCCGCGTCCCGGCTCCAGCCGGTGCCGGGGCGCATGCAGCGGCTGCCGAGAGTGGCCGATGCCGGCGGGCCTGTCGTGGTGGTCGATTACGCCCATACCCCCGATGCACTGGAGAATGCGCTCTCGGCACTGCGCGCACATCTGCCGAGCAGGGAAGGCGGCAAGCTCTGGTGCGTGTTCGGCTGTGGCGGCGATCGCGACAGCGGCAAGCGTCCGTTGATGGCCGCCGTGGCCGAAACGCTCGCCGATCGAATCGTCGTCACCGACGACAACCCGCGCAGCGAAGATCCGAGCCGCATTCGTGACCAGATCGTGGCCGGCCTGTCACCTTCGGCGCAAGCGACGGCCTGGTCTATCGATGGCCGGCGGCAGGCGATCGAGCGGGTCATCGACGCTGCCGGCGCCGACGACATCGTGCTGATTGCCGGCAAGGGCCACGAGGATTATCAGGAGATCGACGGCGTGCGCCACCCGTTCAGCGATATCGAAATCGCGACGGCGCTATGCCAGGTAAAGGGGAAAACCGCATGAGCGAGGTGTTGAGCACCATCGCCGCGCGGCTCGGTGCGCCTTTCGAAGGAGCAGATGCCGCGGTCACGCGAATCGTCACCGATACGCGAGCGCTCCGCCCCGGCGATCTGCTGGTCGCACTGCGGGGGGAGCGGTTCGATGCCCATGAATTTCTGGCTCAGGCGCGGGAAAAAGGGGCGGTCGGCGCCGTCGTCGACCATCCGGTAGCCGACTCGCTGGCACAGATCGTCGTGCCCGACACGCGTCTGGCGCTGGGTCTGCTGGCCCGCGCGCATCGGCTCGACTGGGACGGACAGCTGATCGCGGTCACCGGCAACAGCGGCAAGACCACGGTCAAGGAGATGCTGGCCTCGATACTGGGCCGGCGGGCACCGACGCTGGCCACGCGCGGCAATCTGAACAATGACATCGGCGCACCGTTGACACTGCTCGAGCTTGCCGCCGAGCATCGCTATGCGGCGATCGAACTGGGCGCCAACCATCTGGGGGAAATCGCCTGGACCACGGCGCTGGCCAAGCCGCAGGTGGCGATCATCACCAACGTCACGGGCGCGCATGTCGGCGAGTTCGGCGGCATGGGACAGATTGCCCAGGCCAAGGGGGAAATCCTGGCGGGTCTCTCCAGCGACGGTTGCGCCGTTCTCGATCGGGACGAAGCCTATTTTCCCGTCTGGCGGGCGCTGGCCGGGCGCGCCCGGGTCGTCGACTACGGTCTCGAGGACTACGGTATCAAGAACTACGGTATCAAGGACTACGGTATCGAGGCTGGCGCCAGTGTCACGGCTCGTGATCTGGTCTGCGACCCGGCCGGGCGTTATGCTTTCACGCTTTGCCTGCCGGGCGAGGCGTCGGTACGCGTCGGGCTTTCGCTGGTGGGCCGGCACAACGTACGCAATGCGCTAGCGGCGGCGGCGGCCTCGCATGCGCTGGGTTTCGTCGCAGCGGAGATCGCGGCCGGGCTCGAAGCCTGCCGCAGCATGGCGGGGCGAATGCAGGTGGTCGACGGCATTCGCGGCAGCTGCGTGATCGACGATACCTACAATGCCAATCCCGGCGCGATACGAGCGGCGCTGGAGGCGTTGTCGTCGTTGCCGTCGCCGCGCTGGTGTTTTCTCGGCGCGATGGGGGAACTGGGCGAGGATAGCGAGCGCCTGCACGCCGAGGTCGGCCGTTCGGCCCGCGATCTCGGACTCGATTTTCTGGGCACGTATGGTGAACCTGCACGTGCCGCATCCGAGGCCTTCGGTCACGAAGGCCATCATTTCGATGACTGGGCAGCGCTCGAGCGTTTTGCCCAGGATCAGCTTCCTTCCCGGGCCAGCGTGCTGGTCAAGGGATCGCGCAGCGCCGGCATGGAACGACTCGTCGCCGCACTGCGTGATGATGCCTCAAGGTGAATTCGACTCATGCTGCTTTTTCTGGCTGAACTGCTGACCCATTTCCAAAGTGCTTTCAATGTGTTCGGGTATCTGACCCTGCGCATGATCCTGGGGACGCTGACCGCACTGTTTCTGAGCCTGTGGATGGGGCCGCAGATGATTCGTCGTCTGGTCGAGCGCCAGATCGGCCAGGCCGTGCGCGACGACGGCCCCCAGTCGCACCTGTCCAAGGCGGGTACGCCGACCATGGGCGGTGCCATGATCCTGATCTCCATCGCCGTCAGCACGCTGCTATGGGGCGATCTGACCAATCACTACGTCTGGGTGGTGCTGGCCGTCACGCTGGGGTTCGGCGCCATCGGCTGGGTCGACGACTTTCGCAAGGTAGTGGAAAAGAATCCTCGCGGGCTGCCGGCGCGCTGGAAATATTTCTGGCAGTCGGTGATCGGCCTCGGCGCTTCGCTGGTTCTCTATTTCACCGCGGCGAGCCCGGTCGAGACCAGCCTGATCGTGCCGCTGTTCAAGGACGTGGTGATTCCGCTGGGCCTGTTCTACATCGTGCTGAGCTATCTGGTCATCGTCGGTAGCTCCAACGCGGTCAATCTCACCGACGGCCTCGATGGCCTGGCGATCATGCCGACCGTGCTCGTTGCCATGGGTCTGGCGGTCTTCGCCTATGCCAGCGGCAACACCGTTTTCGCCAACTATCTGCATATCCCCGAGGTGCCGGGCGCCGGCGAACTGGCGGTATTCTGCGGCACCATCGCCGGCGCGGGGCTCGGATTCCTCTGGTTCAATACCTATCCCGCCCAGGTCTTCATGGGGGATGTCGGCGCGCTGGCGCTCGGCGCGGCGCTGGGTATCGTCGCGGTCATCGTGCGCCAGGAGATCGTGCTGTTCATCATGGGCGGCGTCTTCGTCATGGAAACAATCTCCGTCATTCTCCAGGTCGGCTCCTACAAGCTGACCGGGCGTCGCATCTTCCGCATGGCGCCCTTGCATCACCATTTCGAGCTCAAGGGCTGGCCGGAGCCGCGAGTGATCGTGCGCTTCTGGATCGTTACCGTCATGCTGGTCCTGCTGGGTCTGGCGACCTTGAAGCTGCGTTGATGCCATGAGCGATTCCGTGCATTCCACCCCGTCAATCCATCGCCCGCCGGAACCTCATCGTCGAGATGGGGCTCCCTGGCTGGTCGTCGGGCTGGGGATCTCCGGCCGCGCGATCGCCCGCTTTCTGCAGCATCGAGGGGAGCGCTTCGTGGTGGCCGATACCCGCACCGCACCGCCGGGCATCGAGGCCTTCCGCGAGGCGTTCCCGACGGTCGAGATCCATCTGGGCGGTCTCGAGGCGCTGGATCTGCAGGCGTTCGCCGAGATCGTCGTCAGTCCCGGCGTGGATCTGCAGAAGTCCGGGCTGGCCTCGGTGAGGGATCGCGTCATCGGTGAGATCGCGCTGTTCGCACGCCACTGCAAGGCGCCGATAGTCGCCATTACCGGGTCGAACGCCAAGTCCACGGTGACCACGCTGGTCGGCGACATGGCGCGGCAGGCTGGCAGGCGGGTCGCCGTGGGAGGCAACCTGGGCGACGCTGCGCTCGATCTGCTGATCGATCAACCTGATGCCGAACTGTTCGTGCTGGAGCTGTCGAGTTTCCAGCTGGAGACGCTCGAGGGGCTGGGCGCGGTGTGCGCCGCCTTTCTCAACCTGTCCGTCGATCATCTTGATCGGCATGGCGACATGGCCGGCTACCGGCAAGCCAAGTCGCGAATCTTCGACAAGGCCAGGCGCGTCGTGGTCAATGCCGAAGACGAGGCGACCTGGCCGGAGGATGCGTCGATACCCTGCGAGCGCTTCACGACGAAGCAACCCGCGGGCGACACGTGGGGCATCTCGCCTCTCGAGGCAGGCGAATGGCTGTGCCACGGCGAGCGGCCGTTGATGCCGGTCAGCGAGCTGCGGCTGGCGGGGCGTCACAATCAGGCCAACGCACTGGCCGCAATGGCGATCGGGCATGTCATCGGGCTGCCGCTGGCGGTCATGCGCCAGGTATTGGGACATTTTGCCGGGCTGCCGCATCGCGGCGAGATAGTCGCCGAGCGCGGCGGCGTTCGCTGGATCAACGATTCCAAAGGCACTAACGTGGGCGCGACGCTGGCGGCCATCGCCGGTCTGGGCGAGACCTTGGCCGGAAAGCTGATCTGGCTGGGGGGCGGCGTCGGCAAGGGGGCGGATTTCACCCCGCTGGCCGCGCCGCTGGCTCGACACGCCCGAGAGGCGATCGTCTTCGGCCAGGATGCACCGCAGCTGGTGGCGGCATTGGCGCCACAGGTGGCGACGCATCGCGTCGATACCCTGGTCGAGGCCATGCAGCGGGCGGCCTCGATCGCCGAGGCAGGAGACTGCGTGCTGCTGTCGCCGGCCTGCGCCAGTCTCGATCAGTTCCCCAACTATCTGGCGCGTGGCGAGGCGTTCCGCGCCTTTCTTGATCAAGGACCGCTCGAACCAGGGCAGGAAGCCGCATGCTGAAGGCGATGTTGAAGACCTCGCAGGAGCGACTGACCACGCGGCATCAGGCATTCGATGGCTGGCTGCTGCTGGCGACGCTTTCGTTGATGTTGATCGGCTGGGTGATGGTGACTTCCGCTTCTACCGAAATCGCCGCGAGCCTGACCGGCAACCCTTACTACTTCAGCATCCGACATGGCATTTTCGTGCTCGCGTCGATCGGGGTGGGGCTGTTTGCCGTGCGTCTGCCACTGGACTGGTGGCGCCAGAAAGGGCCGTTGATGTTGATCATGGCGCTGCTGCTGCTGTTCGTGGTCCTGGTCGTCGGCCGCGAAATCAACGGTAGTCGGCGCTGGATTTCGCTCGGCATCATCAATGTCCAGGCATCGGAAGTCGCCAAACTGTGCCTGATCGTCTATATCGCCGGCTATCTCGAGCGCTACCTGCCCGAGGTGCGCCGAAGCTGGGGGGCGTTCATGCGCCCGCTGGCGGTAATGGCGTTGATCGGTTTTCTGCTGATTCTCGAGCCCGACTACGGTGCCGTCGTGGTGCTGACTGGCTGTGTCATGGGGATGCTGCTGCTGTCGGGGGCGCCGCTGTGGCGGTTCCTGCTGATCCTGATCGTCGTCGGGTCGGGCGCGGTCATGCTGGCGGTGGCGGAGCCCTATCGCCTGCAGCGTATCACCAGCTTCGCCAACCCCTGGGCGGATCAGTACAACACCGGTTACCAGCTGACGCAGGCGCTGATCGCCTTCGGTCGTGGCCACTGGTTCGGCCTGGGGCTGGGTAACAGTGTCCAGAAGCTGTTCTACCTGCCCGAGGCGCATACCGACTTCGTGTTTGCGGTGCTGGCCGAGGAACTGGGGCTGTTCGGCGCCGTGGGCGTGATCCTGCTGTTCGCGCTGCTGGTATTCCGCGCCTTTCGCATCGGGCGCAAGGCGGAGCTGGCCGGCATTCCGTTCGCGGCCTATCTCTGCTACGGCATCGCGCTCGTCATCGGTGCGCAGGCCTTCATCAACATCTCGGTCAGTTCCGGCATGTTGCCGACCAAGGGGCTGACGCTGCCACTGCTGAGTTACGGCGGCTCGAGTCTCATCATCAGCGGGATCATGATGGCGATTCTGTTCCGCGTCGACGTGGAGGTCAGGCGGCTGCAGCGTCGGCCGAAGCCCGCGACGGAAAACGGCGAGGCCAAGCCCACGAGCGAAGCGGTGGAGCCGACTCTATGAGCGAATTGAAACGTGTACTGATCATGGCTGGCGGCACGGGCGGGCATGTCGTGCCGGCGTTGTCGCTGGCCAAGGCACTGATCGAGCGCGGCGTGGCGGTGGAATGGCTGGGTAGCCCGAGGGGAATCGAAAACCGTCTCGTTCCCGAGGCCGGTATCGCGCTGAACCGGATCGACGTGGCCGGTCTGCGGGGCAACGGCCTGGCCGGCTGGCTGTCGATTCCGTGGCGGCTGACGCGAGCCATCCGGCAATCGCGTCAGGTGATCCGGCGCTTCGACCCTCAATTGGTGGTCGGTCTGGGCGGGTTCGCCAGCGGCCCCGGCGGGTTGGCGGCACGCCTGGCCGGCAAGCCGCTGGTCGTTCACGAGCAGAACGCCATTGCGGGGTTGACCAACCGGTCACTGGCGCGTCTGGCGACCAGGGTCTACGCGGCGTTTCCCGGGGCTTTCCCCGGCGGAAAGGCCGAGGTGGTCGGCAATCCGGTGCGTGCGGATATCGCAACGCTGGGCGAGCACCCCAGAACGGCGGCGCAGATGAATGGCCGTGCCTTGCGGCTGCTGGTGCTTGGCGGGTCGCTGGGCGCGCAGTCGCTCAATCAGAAGCTGCCGATTGCACTGTCGGCGCTGGACGCCTCGCGTCGCCCGCAGGTTCGTCATCAGGCCGGGCGCGACAAGGACGACGTCACGCGAGAAGGCTACCGCACGGCGGGTGTCGAGGCAGAGGTCAGCGCTTTCATCGATGACATGGCTGCCGCGTACGACTGGGCGGATCTCATCGTGTGCCGGGCCGGCGCGCTTACCATCGCCGAGCTCTCGGCGGCGGCCAAGCCTTCCTTGCTGGTGCCTTTCCCCCACGCGGTGGATGATCATCAGACACATAATGCGCGTCATCTGGTCGAGGCCGGCGGCGCGCAATTGATACAGCAGGCCGAGCTCACCCCTGAACGTTTGCAGGCGGCGCTCGAGTCACTTTTGCAGCCGGACGTGCTGGCGCGTATGGCGAGCCAGGCACGCCGGGTGGCTCACCTCGATGCCGTCGAACGTCTTGTCGACGGCTGCATGGAGATCGGTTTTGAGCGATAGCATTCAGACGCGTCCCGTGCGCTCGCATCTCGGCATGCGACGTATTCGAGGCATTCATTTCGTCGGGATCGGCGGCGCTGGCATGTGCGGCATCGCCGAAGTCCTGGTCAACGAAGGCTACGAGGTCAGCGGCAGTGACCTGCGCGAGTCGACCGTTACTCATCATCTGCGCGAGTGCGGCATTCGGGTGGCCATCGGCCATGCGGCGGTCAATGCCGAAGGGGCCGATGTCATCGTGGTATCGACGGCGGTGGACCCGGCCAATCCGGAAATTCAGTGGGCGCGCGAGCGTCGCGTGCCGGTGGTGCGGCGCGCCGAAATGCTGGCCGAGTTGATGCGCTTTCGTCACGGCATCGCGGTCGCCGGCACCCACGGCAAGACCACGACCACGAGCCTGCTGTCGACGCTGTTCGCCGAGGCGGGACTCGATCCCACTTTCGTGATCGGCGGCAAGCTGACCAGCGCGGGTACCAATGCGCGGTTGGGATCCGGCGACTTTCTGGTTGCCGAGGCCGATGAATCGGATGCGTCCTTTCTGCACCTGCAGCCGATGACGGCGATCGTCACCAATATCGACGCCGACCACATGGCGACCTACGATGGCGACTTCACGCGATTGAAGACGACCTTCATCGAGTTCCTGCACAATCTGCCGTTCTACGGTCGCGCCGTGCTGTGCCTCGACGACGATCACGTGCGTGAATTGCTGCCCCAGGTTCAGCGCCAGTTCGTGACCTACGGCTTCAGTGAAGAGGCCGATTTCCGCGTGCGGGATTTCCAGCAGACGGCCGGCGTCATCCGGTTCGTCGCCGAACGACCCGAGGGATTCGAGCCGCTGGCCATCATGCTGGCCATGCCCGGCACCCATAACGCCTTGAACGCTCTCGCCGCGATTGCCGTCGCTACCGATGCCGGTGTCAGCGACGACGATATCGTCAAGGGACTGGCATCGTTCGGAGGGGTTGGCCGACGGTTCCAGGTCCATGGCCACTACCCGCTTCCGCAGGGTGGCGAGGTGATGCTGGTCGACGACTACGGCCATCATCCGCGGGAGGTGGAGATGGTCATCCGTGCGGTGCGTGCCGGCTGGCCGCAACGACGTCTGGTGATGGTCTATCAGCCGCACCGCTATACCCGCACTCGCGACCTTTATGAAGATTTCGTCCGGGTGCTTTCCGGGGTCGATACGCTATTGCTGCTCGACGTGTATAGCGCTGGGGAAGCGCCGATTCCGGGTGCCGAAGGCAAGATGCTGGCGGGATCGATTCGCCAGCGCGGCCAGGTCGACCCGCTGTTCATCGAGAAAAAATCGGCCCTGCCGGATATTCTCGCGCGGGTGCTGCGCCCCGGGGACATCCTGATCACTCAGGGCGCCGGCGATATCGGCGGCATTGCGCAGGCGCTGGCACACAGTGCGCTGAGACTCGACGAGGTGGTCCTTTGAGTGTGGCGATCCTGTCCAAAGGTACGCGTCTGGCGAAGAGGTTCGGAGCCGTCGAGCGGCTTCATGGCAGCTCGAGGGTGGGGCGGGCGTCATGAATTCCAGTGCGCGGGGAACGCTGCTCGGCGTGCTCATGATCGTGGTGCTCATCGGCGCCGGCGGCAGAGCGCTGTGGTTGTGGCTGGACAAGCCCATCGCTCGCGTGTCGATCAGTGGCGACTTGAATTATGTGAGTGCGAGCTACCTGCAGAAGGAGTTGGCGCCGCTGGTGCGCGGTCATACCTGGCTTTCCCTGTCGTTGTCCGACCTGCGTGACGAAGCGCGCGAGATCGGATGGCTGCGCGAGGTCACCGTTTCACGGGAATGGCCCAATACCTTGCGGTTCGTGCTTTACGAACAGGATCCGGTTGCGCGCTGGAACGATGAACTCCTGCTCAATACGCGGGGACAGCCTTTTTCGCCTGGGCCGGTGAGCGATTTCGGTCGTCGCCTGCCCGATCTTGGCGGTCCCGCCGGGTCGGGGCGGGAAGTGCTCGGTTACTATGACTCACTGCGTCGCGCGCTATCGGGCCTGGGGGTTTCCATCACGCAATTGAGACTGGAACCACGCGGTGCCTGGCGCTTTCAAATCAATGATGGCGTTTGGATCATTCTCGGGCGTGCAGATCTGGATGCGAGATTGGCTCGTTTTATTGCCGCATGGAAGCGACAGTTGGGTAAAGAGGCGTCGCAGATTCGCTACATAGATCTTCGTTATCCCAATGGCGTTTCGGTGGCAAGGCATGGTGAAACGGCTACGGTCCCCAGTGATTAGCCTGGAAATCATTGGCAGCTAATCTCAATCGAGCCCCGCAGTTGACGGCCTCTCGGCTTTCCTCATCGGCAAGGAAGCAGGCCCGGCGGCGACCGGCATTCATACGCCGGACGCCATTCTTGGCCTCGGCTATCTATGTGTTCCGCCATGTCAGCCTATGTATTCCGCCATGTCGGCGCGACTTAAATAGCGGTAAGGCTTCTTCCTTATTTCCTTTTTAATGAAAAAGGGCTTACTGTGGCTTTTGTTTTCGCGATGGGCTGGTGAAAAAGGTCGTCTTGTTCCTATAATAAGCCCGACTCTTTATTGGCCCATTTCTATCCGGTTTATCGGTGAAGTTTGAGGAGCGACCCCGACCTATGGCAGGACAATCCAACGCTTCCAATATGGTGGTCGGGCTGGATATCGGAACATCCAAGGTGGTCGCCATCGTGGGGCAGCCCACTGATGATGGCGGGTTGGAAATTGCCGGGATTGGTTCGCATCCTTCTCGTGGCATGAAGAAGGGTGTCGTGATCAATATCGAATCAACCGTTCAGTCGATTCAGCGCGCCGTTGAAGAAGCCGAACTGATGGCAGGCTGCGATATCCACTCTGTGTATGTCGGTATCGCCGGTAGCCATATCAGCTCCATGAATTCCGATGGTGTCGTGGCGATCAAGGAGCGCGAAGTCGCGCCTGCAGACATCGACCGCGTCATCGACTCTGCCCGTGCCCGGGCCATTTCCGAAGGCCAGCGGGTGCTTCACGTCATTCCCCAGGAGTTCGCGATCGACACCCAGGAGGGCATCCGCGAGCCTCTGGGCATGTCCGGGGTGCGTCTCGAGGCCCGCGTGCATCTGGTGACGGCGGCGATGAATGCCGTTCAGAACATCGAAAAGTGCGTGCGACGCTGTGGCCTGGAAGTCGACGACATCATCCTCGAACAACTGGCTTCCAGCCACGCGGTGCTGACCGAAGACGAGCGTGAACTCGGTGTCTGCATGGTCGACATCGGCGGCGGTACGACGGACATCGCGGTCTTCACCGAAGGCGCTATTCGCCATACCGCGGTGATCCCCATCGCCGGCGATCAGGTGACCAACGATATCGCCATGGCGCTGCGCACTCCGACTCAGTACGCCGAAGAGATCAAGGTCAAGTATGCCTGCGCGCTGACCCAGCTGGCGAGCAGCGACGAGATGATCAAGGTTCCCAGCGTCGGAGACCGACCGGCACGGGATCTCTCCCGCCAGGCGCTGGCGGAAGTCGTCGAGCCCCGCTACGAGGAGCTCTTCACGCTGGTGCGCGAAGAATTGCGTCGCAGCGGCTACGAGGATCTGGTGGCAGCCGGGATCGTGTTGACGGGGGGCACGTCCCGGATGGAGGGGGTCGTCGAACTGGCAGAGGAAATATTTCACATGCCGGTCCGTATCGCTTGTCCGTACAATGTCCGCGGCTTGGCGGACGTAGTACGCAACCCGATTTATTCGACCGGGGTAGGTTTGCTACTCTACGGTATGAAAGACGCCAAGCACTCTCGCGCAGTATCAGCCCAGCCTCAACGGGAAGACTCACTTCCCCGGCGCGGAACCAGGGAAGAGGTTTCGGCGCTGGAGCGACTCAAAGGCTGGTTTAAAGGAAATTTCTGACAGGCCGCAAGCGCGGTCTTGGAGACGGGGCAATGTTCGAACTAGTAGATAATGCACCTTCTAGTAGTGCAGTCATCAAGGTCATCGGTGTCGGCGGCGGCGGCGGTAATGCCGTCAACCACATGGTCGAGAGTAACATCGAAGGCGTCGAGTTCATCTGCGCCAACACCGATGCCCAGGCGCTCAAGCGTGTAGCGGCCAAGACCGTTCTCCAACTGGGTGGCGAGATCACCAAGGGACTGGGAGCGGGGGCGAATCCGGATGTCGGACGTCAGGCGGCGATGGAAGATCGCGATCGCATCGCGGATATGCTCCAAGGTGCGGACATGGTTTTCATCACTGCCGGCATGGGCGGCGGCACCGGCACGGGCGGGGCGCCTGTCGTCGCTCAGGTCGCCAAGGAACTGGGTATTCTGACCGTTGCTGTCGTGACACGTCCTTTCCCGTTCGAGGGGCCGAAGCGCATGCGCGCGGCGGAAGAGGGCATGAAGGAGCTGTCCGAGTACGTCGACTCCCTGATCACCATCCCCAACGAGAAACTGCTGTCCGTACTGGGCAAGAATGCCAGCCTGCTGACGGCGTTCAGTGCCGCCAATGACGTCCTGTTGGGTGCCGTTCAGGGTATCGCCGAGCTGATCACCAGCCCGGGCATCATCAACGTCGACTTTGCCGACGTGCGCACGGTGATGTCGGAAATGGGCATGGCGATGATGGGCACCGGCGCCGCGACTGGCGAAAACCGCGCCCGCGAAGCCGCCGAGAAGGCCATTCGCAGCCCGCTGCTCGAAGACATCGATCTGCACGGTGCACGCGGTATCCTGGTCAACATCACGGCGGGGCCGGATCTGTCCATCGGTGAGTTCAACGACGTCGGCGCCACGGTTCAGGAGTTCGCCTCCCAGGATGCGACCATCGTGGTCGGCACTTCCATCGACATGGAAATGTCCGACGAGTTGAGGGTGACAGTGGTTGCCGCAGGGCTGGATGCGCAGAAAGAGAAGGCGATCCCGCGTGAATCGGTGGCTTCCCGCCCCGAAACGACCGATTATCGCAAGCTTCAGCAGCCGGCGGTCATGCGCCAGCAGGCGGCACGCGCCGAGCAGGAAGCGGCGGCCAAGAAGTCGCAGCAGGAAAAGCGCAAGACGTCCGACATGGATGACTATCTGGACATCCCGGCGTTCCTGCGTCGTCAGGCGGATTGATAGCGATCTAAACTGCCCGTCATCATTCTGTAACGTCGATAAGGTTGGTGAAGCGGTGGTTTGGTGTTATAGTGAACACCGTTTCCAAACCATTTGACTGTCAGGTCGATGCCCATGATCAAACAACGAACGTTGCAGAACACGATCCGCGCGACAGGCGTGGGCCTCCACTCCGGGGAGAAAGTGTATCTGACGCTGCGACCCGCAATGCCCAACACGGGTATCGTGTTCGTGCGTACTGATCTCGATCCGGCGGTACATATTCCGGCGCACGCAGAAAGCGTGACCGATACCAATCTGTGTACGGCGCTGTCCAAGGATGGCGTCAAGGTCGCCACGGTCGAGCATCTGATGTCGGCATTCGCCGGTTTGGGAATCGATAACGCCTACGTCGAGCTGAGTGCAGCCGAAGTGCCGATCATGGATGGCAGCGCAGGCCCGTTCGTGTTTCTGATCCAGTCTGCTGGTATCGCCGAGCAGGCCGCGCCGAAGCAGTTCATTCGCATCAAGCGCGAAGTCACCGTCAACGATGACGGCAAGCAGGCGACGTTTCTGCCGCACGACGGCTTCAAGGTCAGCTTCGCGATCGATTTCGATCACCCCGTCTTCGAGCAGCAGAAGCAGACAGCCAGCGTCGATTTCTCGACCACTTCCTTCGTCAAGGAAGTGTCTCGTGCTCGCACCTTCGGTTTCATGCGCGATCTGGAGTTTCTGCGGTCGCAGAACCTGGCACTGGGCGGCAGCCTCGATAACGCCATCGTCGTCGACGATTATCGCATCGTGAATCAGGACGGCTTGCGCTACGACGATGAGTTCGTCAAGCACAAGATGCTGGACGCCATCGGCGACCTGTATCAGTTGGGTCACAGCTTGATCGGCGAGTTCAAAGGCTACAAATCTGGTCATGGCCTCAACAACCAGCTTTGCCGCGAGCTGCTCGCTCATCCGGAGGCATACGAAATCGTGACCTTCGAAAAAGCGACCCAGGCTGCACCGATCTCCTATGCAGCGCCCGCAATGGCCTGACGCGAACCGGCACCGAGTGCCGTCGTGACGATCTGATGATGTCGACCTGATATTGCCAGAGCCCAAATAGAGAAAACGCCGATCCCAGGATCGGCGTTTTTGTGTCTGATCGATGCCGATAGCGGCATTAGCCAGCCGGGCAATGCTCGCGTCGTCGAGGCTGGACTAGTGTTGTCGTCAGGCGGGATCGTCGCTGGAAGAGGCGTCGCTGAAGGGGGCGTCGCTAGAGGAATCGTCCTTAGAGGAACTGTCGTTGGAGGGGCTGTCGTTAGAGAAATCGTCGCCGGGCTCCACGGCGGCATTGGCATGGGAAGCCAGCCGATTCAGCGAACGCTTGAGCGGTGAGTCCTCCAGACCTTCCGCACAATGGGCGAGCGCCTCGGCACCTGCCGGTGACAGGTGCCGTGTCTGCCGCGGAATCGCCTTGACCGGCCGGATCGGGCGTACCTTCAGCGAGAATTTCATGACTGCCTCGAATCCCGGCAATTGGTGCAGCAATCCGAGCAGGCGCGGCTGCTCGTAGCGCAGCCAGGTCAACCAGGCGGCACGGTCGGTGATCAGCGTCAACACGCCGTTGCGGTAGCCACCGACATAAAGATGTTCGGCCACGTCCGGCGGTAGCTGGCGTCTCAGGTGATTCTGGGCACGTTCGATCAGCGTCGCCATGCGCATGACGTCACCCAACCCGCCGGGTTGTTCCAGGAGTCGGGAAACGGGCTGGGCTCGCAAACGCTTAGCCTTTATACTCATCGGCTTGCACGCAGTGGGGATAGACCCGCTAAACCTATCACGACGCGGAGTTCGTCGACAGCATGACTTCGGCCAAAGCGCAGTCCGGTCAGTGTGGTGCCGTATGGCGCCCCCGGCAGCGAGCCCATTGGTGGCTGGCCAGTGTGCTGGTCGGTTGCCTGCTGCCTGCCGGGTTGATGCATGCCGAAGCCATGCGGCTGGCCGAGCGGCTCACCCAGGTCTACCTGATGGCCCCGGAGGCCATTCGCGCCGAGTCCCGACGCGTCGCTCGTGTTGCTGCCAAGCGTCCCGTATACCCGCAAGCGGCGGCTGTCTTCATACAGTCACCGGGTTATTCCCCGCCTCTCATCGCCGCCAGCGCCGCGCTGGATGTCATTTCCCGTCGTGGTCCTCCCGTCCCTGCCTGATCATCGTCAGACACTTATATTATCGGTGGCCGATGCCGGCCTTTCGTCGCATCGTCGCCTTGGTACTACGCAGGAACAGAGTCAGGCAGGAAACGGATCATGTTGAACGGATTGCTACACAAATTGGTCGGCTCCAAGAACGATCGTGACGTCAAGCGCCTGCGCAAGCAGGTGGCGGCGATCAATGACCTGGAAGCCAGTTTCGAAGCGCTCGATGACGCGTCGCTCCAGGCCAAGACGGTCGAGTTTCGCCAGCGCCTTGCCGATGGCGAGAAACTCGATGCGCTGCTGCCGGAGGCTTTCGCCACGGTTCGCGAGGCGAGCAAGCGCGTTTTGGGCATGCGCCACTTCGACGTCCAGATGGTCGGCGGCATGGCGCTGCATGAAGGCCGGATCGCGGAGATGAAGACCGGCGAGGGCAAGACCCTGGTCGGCACCCTCGCGGTGTACTTCAATGCGTTGCCCGGAAAGGGGGTTCATGTCGTCACGGTCAACGACTATCTGGCCGGCCGCGACGCCAACTGGATGCGCCCGCTCTACGAATTCCTCGGTCTGAGCGTCGGCGTCATCGCCTCCGGGCAGCCCAACGAAGAGAAGCGTCGGGCCTACGCCTGCGACATCACCTACGGCACCAACAACGAGTACGGCTTCGATTACCTGCGCGACAACATGGCGTTCTCGCTGCAGGACAAGGTTCAGCGGCCGCTGCACTACGCGATCATCGATGAGGTCGATTCGATCCTGATCGACGAGGCGCGTACGCCACTGATCATTTCCGGCCCCGTCGAAGAGAACGTCGAACTCTACCGCACGATTCACGCGCTCTCGAAGCAGCTCAAGCAGTGCACCGACGAGGAGGATCCCTCTACCGGCGACTTCCTGATCGACGAGAAGCAGAAGCAGGTCGAACTGACGGAAGAAGGGCACCAGCAGGTCGAGCAACTGATGCGCGAAGCGGGATTGCTGAAGGCGGAGGACTCGCTCTACGCGGTGCAGAATCTGGGCCTGTTGCAGCATATCCATTCCGCGCTGCGCGCTCGCTGCCTCTATCACCGTGACGTCGACTACATCGTCTCCGATGGCAATGTCGTCATCGTCGACGAGCACACCGGCCGTACCATGCCGGGGCGGCGATGGTCGGAGGGCCTGCACCAGGCGGTCGAGGCCAAGGAAGGCGTGCCGATCCAGCGCGAGAGCCAGACGCTGGCTTCCACCACCTTCCAGAACTACTTCCGTCTCTACGAGAAGCTGGCGGGGATGACCGGTACCGCCGACACCGAGGCCTTCGAGTTCAACCACATCTACGGGCTCGATGTGCTGGTCATCCCGACCAATCGGCCGCTGGCGCGTCAGGACCTGAACGATCTGGTCTACCTCAGCGCCAAGGAGAAATTCAACGCGATCATCGAGGACGTCAACACCCAGCGCGAGGCCAACCGCCCGGTGCTGGTCGGTACCGCCTCGATCGAGACCTCGGAATATCTCTCCAAGCTGATGCAGGCGAAGAACATTCCGCACAACGTGCTCAACGCCAAGCAGCACGACAGCGAGGCCGAGATCATCGCTCAGGCCGGCCGCCCCGGCGCCGTGACCCTGGCCACCAACATGGCCGGCCGTGGCACCGACATCATGCTTGGCGGCAACTGGGAAGCCGAGGTCGCCAAGCTCGAAAACCCGAGCGAAGAACAGATCGCGGCCATCAAGGCCGAATGGCAACAGCGCCATGACGCGGTGCTCGAAGCCGGCGGTCTGCACGTGATCGGCTCCGAGCGTCACGAGTCTCGTCGTATCGACAATCAGCTGCGTGGCCGCGCGGGGCGTCAGGGCGATCCCGGTTCGACGCGTTTCTTCCTGTCGCTGGAAGACAGCCTGATGCGTCTGTTCGGTTCGGATCGCGTTCAGCGTCTGATGGGCGCATTGGGGCTCGAAGAGGGCGAGGCGATCGAGCACAAGATGGTTTCGAATGCCGTCGAGCGCGCGCAGAAGAAGGTCGAAGGACGCAACTTCGACATTCGCAAGCAGCTGCTGGAGTACGACGACGTCTCCAACGATCAGCGTCGAGTCATCTACGATCAGCGCGACGACATTCTCGCCGCCGACGAGATTTCCGATAACATCGCCAGCATCCGCGACGAGGTTCTCGAGCAGACGGTTTCCGACTACGTGCCGCCGCAGAGCCTGCCGGAGCAGTGGGAACTGGCCGGGCTGCAGGATCAGCTCAAGCAGGAGTTCAATCTCGATCTGCCGCTGGTGCAGTGGGCGGAAGAAGACGACAACTTCAACGAGGAAGTGCTGCGTCAGCGTCTGCTGGACCAGCATCGTGGGCAGTATGTGGCCAAGGTCGAGGCGATCGGCGCCGACATGATGCGTCGTTTCGAGAAGCAGGTGATGCTCCAGGTGCTGGATACTCGCTGGAAGGAACATCTGCAGTCGATGGATCATCTGCGTCGCGGCATTCACCTGCGGGGTTATGCGCAGAAGAACCCGAAGCAGGAGTACAAGCGCGAAGCCTTCGAGCTGTTCCAGTCGCTGCTTTACAACATCAAGCACGACGTCACGCGTATCCTGAGCCACGTTCA
Organism: Salinicola sp. MIT1003; assembly: GCF_001858555.1. Classification (NCBI taxonomy): domain Bacteria; kingdom Pseudomonadati; phylum Pseudomonadota; class Gammaproteobacteria; order Oceanospirillales; family Halomonadaceae; genus Salinicola; species Salinicola sp. MIT1003. Next base: position 51,002 of record NZ_MCAP01000058.1, on the reverse strand, counting down.
GGTGCGTCGCCAGGAAGAGATCGAAGACCTGGAGCGCCAGCGTCGCGAGGCGCTGGAGCGCGAGAAGGCTGCCAGTCAATCGGTCCATGAAGATGCCGTGGCCGCCGCGCAGCAGACCGCCGAAGGAGAAGAGCCCGCCCCGGAGTCCGGTGAAGACCAGACTCAGCCGGTACGGCGTGAAGGACCCAAGGTCGGGCGCAACGACCCGTGCCCCTGCGGTTCCGGCAAGAAATACAAGCAGTGCCACGGCACGCTGAGTTGAGTTGGCGTCGGACTCGGGCCGGGCTCGAGTCCGCCAAGGAGAATCGAGATGGCGGTAGGTAAGTCAGTATTTCCGGAGATGCCGGCCATTGACGGCGTGCGTCTCGGCACGGCGATGGCTGGGATCAAGAAGCCCGATCGGCGTGATCTGGTGGTGATCGAAGTGCCGGAAGGCGCCACGGTCGCGGCGACGTTCACCCGCAACGCCTTCTGCGCCGCCCCGGTGCATGTCGCTCGGGATCATCTGCAGCACACGGCGCCCCGGTATCTGTTGATCAATACCGGTAACGCCAATGCCGGTACCGGCGCTCGTGGCCGTCAGGATGCCGAGAGCTGCTGCAACTCGCTGGCGGATCTCGCCGGCGTCGATGCGCATCAGGTGCTGCCGTTCTCGACCGGCGTGATCGGCGAGCCATTGCCGGTAGAGCGCATTGCCGCCGGCCTGCCGGCAGCGCTGGAGTCGCTGAGCGAAGCCGGCTGGGCGCTCGCCGCCGAGGGCATCCTGACCACCGATACCCGAATCAAGGGCGCCTCGACGCAGGTCGAACTGAGCGGCGGAACCGTCACCATCAACGGCATCAGCAAGGGCTCGGGCATGATCCAGCCCAACATGGCGACCATGCTCGGCTTCGTCGCCTGTGATGCGGCGATCGACACCACCCGGCTTCAGCAGTGGCTGCGCGACGCCGTGAAGGTATCGTTCAATGCCATCACCGTCGATTCCGACACATCCACCAACGACGCCTGCACCCTGATCGCCACCGGACGCGGGCCGAAGGTCGAGTCGGCCGAGGACGAGCAGCGGTTTCGCGCGGCGCTGACGACGGTGCTGACCGACCTGGCCCAGGCGATCATTCGCGATGGCGAGGGCGCGACCAAGTTCGTCACGCTGCAGGTCGAACAGGCGATGAGTGTCGACGAAGCGCGGGCGGTGGCGTTCACGGTGGCCCATTCGCCGCTGGTCAAGACGGCGCTCTACGCCAGCGATGCCAACTGGGGCCGTATTCTGGCCGCCGTGGGTCGCGCACCGGTCGACGAGCTCGATGTCGAGCGCATCGTCATCGATCTCGGCGACGTGCGCCTGGTCGAGCACGGCGGGCGCGCCGAGAGCTACACGGAAGAGGCTGGCGCCCGGGTGATGGCGCAGGAAGAGATCGTCATCCGCATTCAGCTTGGTCGTGGCGACGCCAACGCCACGGTCTGGACATCGGATCTGTCCCACGATTATGTATCGATCAACGCGGATTACCGTAGTTGAGCGACATTCACATGTTGAACGCTATCCAGACGTCGCGTGCTATCTCGACCTCGCGCGTCAAGGGTAAACACTGCAGTGGTACGAGAGACTTAGCAAGATGATCAAAAGACGGGTCCACGTAGCGGCAGCCGCCGTCATTCGCGGCGACGGACGAGTGCTGATCGCCAGACGCCCGGCGACGGTCGACCAGGGCGGTCTGTGGGAATTCCCGGGGGGCAAGCTGGCGCCCTACGAAACCGGGCTCGAGGCGCTCAAGCGGGAGCTGAACGAGGAGCTCGGTATCCAGATCGTGCGCGCTCAGCCGCTGATCCGCGTTCATCACGAATATGCCGACAAGCACATTCTGCTGGACGTCTGGCAGGTGCGGGAATACGACGGCGATCCATACGGTCGGGAAGGCCAGCCGGTACGTTGGGTCGAGGTCGACGATCTGCCCAATTACCCGTTCCCGGCAGCCAATATGCCGATTCTGCGTGCGGTAGCGCTGCCCCAGGAGTATCTGATCACTGCCGAGGCCGCGGACGACGACGTTTTCCTGGCGCGGCTCGAGCGGGCGTTGAAGGAGGACGGCGTCCGCCTGGTACAGTTGCGTGCCAAGGAGCTGGATGACGCCGCCTACCAGGCGCGGGCGGAGAAGACTCTGGCGTTGTGCCGACGCTATGGCGCCAAGCTGCTGCTCAATGCGGACCCCGAGTGGCTGCAGCGCGTCGATGCCGACGGCATCCATCTGACCAGCGCACGGCTCATGGCGCTCAAGCACCGGCCGATTCCCGCCGACAAGTGGCTGGGAGCGTCGACTCACGGTGATGAGCAGCTTGCTCAGGCCGGCCAGATCGATTGTGATTTCGTCACGCTGTCGCCGCTGGCGCCGACCCCGTCGCATCCGGACGCGGTGACCATCGGCTGGCACGATTTCCAGCAGATGGTGGAAACGGCTGCGATGCCGGTCTTCGCGCTGGGTGGCATGACCCGTCATCACGCCAATCAGGCGCGTGGTGTCGGCGCGCAGGGCATCGCCTCGATCCGGGATTTCTGGCGCGACGACTCCTGAGCTACGAGCTACGAGCTACGAGCTACGAGCTACGAGCTGCGACTAGCGCCGGCTTCGGGGCGCTGTGGACAGTGGCTACGAGCTACGGAAAGGGCCAGCGACTGACGTCGCTGGCCCTTTTCTTCGCTACAAGCACATGCTGACTTTCGCGGCTCGCGGCTCGCGGCTCGCGGCTCGCGGCTCGCGGCTCGCGGCTCGCAGGCGCTATTCGCCGCGCTCAAGCCGGTCGATCAGTTCATCGAGTTCGGTTTCGTCCATGTGGGGCTCGCCGGCAATACGGTGGGAGCCGTCGGCCCAGGCGCCCAGGTCCAGCAGCTTGCAGCGCTTCGAGCAGAAGGGGCGGTAGGGGTTCTCGGGTGTCCAGGCGACGGATTTTCGGCACTGGGGGCAGGGCACGGTCAAGCCGGGTTTGTTCGCATCCTGGCCGGCACCGCTATCGGCACCGGCGTCCGGAGAACGGTTCGGGTCGTTACGTCGAGTCATGGCGAGGGGGTATCGTGTCGGTGATCGTTGCATCAGGCGCGAGGGTCAGAAGACCCGTTGGCGATACCGGGCGTCCAGCCGGGCAACCTGGTCGAGTAGGTGTTGTCGGTCGCGACTATTGTCGATGACGTCGTCGGCGGCTGCAAGGCGACGTTCCCGGGGAAGCTGGGCCGCCAGTATCGACTCCACCTGACGCCGATCGACCCCGTCCCGCGCGAGGGTGCGCTGAATCTGGGTCTCCGGCGGCACATCGACCACCAGAACGCGATCGACCAGCTCGAGCTGCCCCGACTCGATCAACAGCGGTGAGACCAGCAGACAGTAGGGGACGTCGGCGTTGCGCAGTCGCGCCAAGTGCATCAGCAGCCGTTGGCGAATACGCGGGTGCGTCTCTCGTTCCAGCCACCGGCGTTCGGTTTCATCGTCGAAGATCCGCGCCCGGAGCGCGCGTCGGTCGAGTGCCCCGTTGCCGTCGAGTATCGCCGGGCCGTAGCGCCCGACAATGGCTGCCAACGCCGGCTCGCCGGGCATCACGACTTCCCGCGCCACGTGATCGGCATCGACCCAGCCGATACCCAGGGCACCGAATGCATCCGCCACTGCGCTCTTGCCGGAGCCGATCCCGCCGGTGACGCCCACGACCAGGGTGCCGCGCTCGCTTTCGTTTCTGTCCTCGGTGCGTGTGCCGCTCTTGTTCATCCCCAGCCTCCCAGTAACAGCGCCTGATAGCCGGCCAACAGCGGGGCGCCGATCAGCAGGGCGATCCATCCAGCCAGGGCGATATAGGGGCCGAAGGGCATTGCCTGGTTGCGATCCTGCTGGCGCAGGGCGATCAGTATCAGGCCGGCCACGGCGCCCACGCCCGCCGAGAGCAACAGCAGCAGCGGCAGGCTCTGCCAGCCGAGCCAGGTGCCGAGTGCCGCCATCAGCTTGAAATCCCCGTAGCCCATGCCTTCCTTGCCGGTCGCCAGCTTGAAGAGCCAGTAGACCGACCACAGTGACAGATACCCGGCGACGGCGCCCAGCACGGCGCTTTCCAGCATCAATGGTGCGAACAGCCACTGATAGAGCAGGCCGGCCCAGAGTAGCGGCAGAGTCAGCGCATCCGGCAGCAGCTGGGTTCGCCAGTCGATCACCGCCAGCGCCAGCAGGCAGAGGCAGGCGCCGACCAGCCACAGGCTTTGCCAGCTCACGCCATGCAGCGCCATGATCGCCACCGTCAGCAATGCCGAAACCAGCTCGATCAGCGGATACTGGACACTGATCGCCGTACCGCATGCGGCACAGCGGCCGCGACGCTTGAGCCAGCCGACCAGCGGCAGATTGTCATGCCAGGCGATGAAGTGCCCGCAGCCGGGGCAGTGCGAACGTGGCGTCGCCAGATTGTAGGCAGGGCCGGCTTCCACCGGCTGCTCCAGCGCTTCCAGCGCCTCGGCCCGCCAGCGCTGCATCAGCATTACCGGCAGCCGCACGATAACGACGTTCAAGAAACTGCCCAGGGCCGCGCCGAACAGGAACGCCAGCGGCCAGACAAGCAAAGGGAGAAGATCGGACAACGGAAGCTCCACGAAAACTAGATAGACGGATAGCTCCAAGGGTAACGCACCCAAACATACAGGGCCGCCCTTGGGCGTCACATTTCGTTCGATAAGTTAGGCAAACGCTTAGGAACGTGGCGAGCGAAGGTCAGGCTAGGCGAAAGCGCGCGAGCGACCGGAGTTGACCGGGTATCAATGAGGATCGCGAGCGCGCTTTCAACAACGGCTGGCCGAGCGCAGCCCGTTCATACCTATATAGCGGAACCCATCTGGAAGATTGGTAGATACATCGACACCACCAATCCACCGACCATGGTGCCGAGCACCACCAGAATGAACGGCTCCAGCAGAGAGGTCAGCGTGTCGACCTGATTATCGACTTCTTCCTCGTAGAACTCCGCCACCTTGTCCAGCATCGTGTCCAGTTCGCCGGCTTCCTCGCCGATGCTGACCATCTGCACGGCCATTATCGGGAAGACCTTGGTGCGACGCATGGCGAAGTTGAGCTGCTGCCCCGTGGCGACGTCTTCGCGAATCTCGGCAATGGCGCGCTGATGAACCTGGTTGCCGGTGGCGCCAGCGGCGGTATCGAGCGCCTCGACCAGCGGAATGCCGGCGTTGAACGTGGTCGCGAGCGTGCGCGAGAAGCGGGCGATCGAGCCCTTGTCGATGATATTGCCGATCACCGGCAGCTTGAGCGCCAGCTGATGGGCACGATAGGCAAATGCCGGCGAGCGCTTCATGGCCTGGCGCACGCCGAGGATCATCACCACGAGCGCCAGCACGGCCTGCCACCAGTAGGCTTGGGTCAACTGGGACAGATTCACGGTGAACTGGGTGAAGACCGGCAATTCCGCGCCGAATCCCTGAAACAGGCTCTCGAACTGGGGCACGACCTTGACCAGCAGCAGGGCGGTGACGCCGATCCCGACCAGAACCACTGCCGTGGGATAGTAGAGCGCTTTCTTGACGCGCCCCTTCAGGGTGTCGACCTTCTCGCGGTAGCTGGCGACGCGCTCGAGCATCTTGTCCAGCGCACCGGCCTGTTCGCCGGCGGCGACCATGTTGACGAACATGCGGTCGAACCGTGCTGGGTGCCTGGCCAGCGCTTCCGAGAAGCTGGAGCCAGCGCTGATGTCATTGGCCAGTGTCTCGACCAGGTTGCGCATGGCAGGGTTCTTGAGCGTCTCGGCGACGACCTTGCAGCCCTGCAGCAGCGGAACGCCGGCCCGGAGCATGGTGGCCAGCTGACGCGAGAACAGGGTGATGTCCCGCGACTTGACCCGGCCCAGGCCGAAGATGCCGGTCTTGCGCGTGATGCGCTTGACGATGATCTTCTGGCGGGTCAGCTCCTTGCGCACCTCGTCGATCTCGCTGGCGACGAGCTCCCCGGAGACGACTTCGCCACGCAGGTTCTTGCCGCGCCACTGCCAGCGGTGCATGACTACCCGCCGAGGCGGCTTGGATGACTTCAGTGACTTGGCTGACTTCCGGCTGGTCGCCATGATCGCTTTCCTGACAATGACTCGACGAGGCGCCGAGCGTGAGTGAGATCGAAGATTGGCCCGAACCGCGAACCACGGATTGTGCCAGAGTCCGGGCGAAACGAGTGGGTCGCCGTCAGTCGATCGTCACGCGGTTGATCTCCTCGAGGCTGGTCACGCCTTGAAGTACCTTGTCGATACCGCTCTGGCGCAGCCCCGGGAAGCCGGCATCGCGTGCCGCGCGGGCCAGCTCCAGCGCGTGACTGTCGGCCATGATCAGCCGGCTCATGGCATCGTCCACCGGCACCACCTCGTAGATCCCGATGCGCCCCTTGTAGCCCAGCGTGCATCGATCGCAGCCCACGGCGCGGTAGAGAGTGGCGCTTGCCAGTCTCTCCGGCGAGACGCCTTCGTGTAGCATCACGTCCTCGGGAATCTCCGCCGGCGCCTTGCAGCGCGGGCAGAGCATACGCGCCAGCCGCTGGGCAATGATCAGCGATACCGAACTGGCGATATTGAAGCTGGCAACGCCCATGTTGCGCAGGCGCGTCAGGGTTTCGGCGGCGGAGTTGGTATGCAGCGTCGATAGCACCAGGTGGCCGGTCTGGGCTGCCTTGACCGCGATCTCGGCCGTTTCCAGATCCCGGATTTCGCCGACCATCACCACGTCCGGGTCCTGGCGCAGAAAGGCGCGCAGTGCGCTGGCGAAGTCGAGGCCGATGCGCGGCTGCACGTTGACCTGGTTGACACCGGGCACCTTGAGTTCTACCGGATCTTCCGCGGTCGAGATATTGCGTTCCTCGGTATTGAGCAGATTGATGCCGGTGTAGAGCGTTACCGTCTTGCCGCTACCGGTGGGGCCGGTGGCCAGAATCATCCCCTGGGGCTCGGCCAGCGCGGCCTCGAACAGTTGACGCTGCTCCGGGGTGAAGCCCAGCGCATCGATGCCGAAGCTGGCCGTTCGGGCATCCAGCAATCGCAGGACGATTTTCTCGCCGAATACGGTGGGCAGCGTGTTGACGCGGAAATCGATGGCACGCTCACTATCGAGCCGAATCTTCATCGAGCCGTCCTGGGGCAGGCGGCGCTCCGAAATATCCAGTCGCGCCATGACCTTGAGCCGGGCGGCGAGGCGGGTGCGCAAGCTCAGCGGCGGTCGCGCGATCTCGAGCAGCAGCCCGTCGATGCGAAAGCGAATCCGGTAGCTCGACTCGTAGGGCTCGAAGTGGATATCGGAGGCGCCGCGCTGGATCGCGTCGTGCAGGATCTTGTTGACGAAGCGCACCACGGGCTCGTCGTCTTCCCCGATCTGGTCGAGCGCGGCCGCTTCGCTGGCCAGGTCGGCCTCGCTGGTGTCCAGCGTCAGCGCCTCGCTGGCTTCCCCCAGCGCTTCCAGCATGCCGGAGGTTTCATGGCGCTGGTAACGCTTGGTCAGCGCCCGCTCCAGTTGATCGAACGGCACCAGGACACCCTCGATCGCAAGCCCGGTGGTGAACTGCAGCTCGTCCAGCTGTGCCAGCGTGGCCGGGAAGGCGATCGCCACGGTGAGGCGGCGATCGTCGCGGGCCAGCGGCAGCACCTGAAAGCGACGGATGACCTTGTCCGCCACCGGCTCGATGATCGGCAGCTTGTCCCAGTCGACATGCTCCAGGTCCATGAACGGCAGGCCATACTCGCGCGCTGCCAGTACGCCGGCTTCGCGGGCATCGACCCTGCCTTCACGGACCACCAGCTCCAGCAGCGTCAACTGCTTGTTCGCCGCGTCGCGGATCGCCTGCTCGCACGCCTCCGCGCTGATCAGGCCGTGTTCGATGAAGCGCTGGGCAAGACTGCTTTGCGTACGCGATGTGGTGACGTCCGACATGGAGATGAGAGCCCCGGCTAGCTGGCTGGCGAACGGATGGCGGGGGAGCGGCCCCGTGAAGCCCCGCATTCACCGGCACGAATGGTTCGATCGACGAATCCGTTATCGGCTGACGCCTTTTTTTCTTTAAGTATTCTTGGCAATCTGCCGATAAAGCAGTCGAATGTCATCCATGGTAAATTTGTGTATCTTTGCAGGCGCGAGCTTTAGGGAAGCGCTGCATAAATTGACGAGCAAGATGAAGCGCAAGGCGCATGGAACACAGAACACGAGACATAACTTGGGGTTAGGCGAGTGTTCGAGTACCACGCAACGCAGCGATTCGCTTGCGCAGACTTTTATGCAGCGTTTACTTAGAGCGGTTCGACAGGCTTCGGCACCGTCCGAACACCCGACGTAGCGCTCGGGAAGCAAGCGGAAGGAATGCAAGGATAGAACGAATGTAACGATAGCGTGAACGTAAAACCAGCGTGAGCGTAACGATAGCATGAGCATAAAGAGAGAAACGACCGGCGGCACGATGGAAAACATCACGCCAACAGTCTCAACATCGGCAAGGCAGGGAACCACGATGCAACAGCAGCGCAAACCCGTTTCACACCGGCAGGGCGGCTTCACCCTGATCGAACTCATGATCGTCGTCGCGATCATCGGCATCCTCGCCGCCGTCGCGATTCCGCAGTACCAGAATTACACCGCCAGGGCCAAGATGTCCGAAGTCATACTGGCTGCCTCCGGTTGTAAGATTGCAATCAGCGAAGCGGCAATGGTAGGGATGAGCACGCCTACTGCCAATGGCTTTGGTTGCGAAGATGAGACGGGGCCTGTATCTCAGTACGTCAAAACAATTGAAACCAGTGAGGCTGGTGTGATCACAGTTACAGCCCAGAACATTGGCCAGCTAGAGTCCAATACCAAAATTACCTTCGTTCCCTACACCGGTGGTGATGTATCAAGTGGTAGTGAAATGAAAAGCACGAACTTTACAGGCGCCGCACCAATCAGTGCCTGGAAATGCGTGTCCCCAACCAGTAATGGAGTTGAAGAACAATATTTGCCTTCGAGCTGTGAAGTGGAGAGTGGCTCGGAAGAATAACTCACGCTTGAATCGATACTTTTTATGGGCCGGCATTCGCCGGCCCTTTCGGTTTTTCCTTCTTCCCTCTATCTTCTTCTCTCTTCCGTCTTACAGCTTTCTACTTAAAGCTTACAGCTCAATACAACGCCTTCTCCTCCCCCACTACCTCCCTTAACACCTCCAGAAACAGCCGATCCGCTTCCGAGTGCTCGGCCGGGTCTTCCGGAATATGCACGCTGGTAGTATCCGAAATCTCGTTGGCGATGGTCGCCCAGGCCTGGGCGTCGTTGCTGCCGTCGGAGTGACGCTTGGCGATGGCCAGCGAGCTCTCGAGAATGCCGGGCTCCTGCAGCAGTTTCTTGATAAAGGCGCGAAGCTCCTGAATGACGCGGGTCTTCTGCATTTCCGAGGCGGAACTCATGGGGGCTTTCCTCCAGTGACTAGCTTGTAATATTCGGCCTGTCTCGGCGCCGGCTCGTCGTCGAGATGAATGTTCGTCGTAGCTTTCAACGCCGGGCCGGCGCGCCTGCGTTGCGATGGCGCCACCATAGCACATCTCGCTGCGCGGCCAGAGTCGGTGCGGTCGATGAACCATGGTTCATGGGCCGGGCGAGAACCGCGGATGCGAAATGCAGGCCGAGTCGTGTCTTGCACGGCGGGATGGCCTATCATCGCTCCGATTCGTTCGGCGGGGGATGTCGTCGGCCGAATGACAATAGCGAATGCAGTAGGGTTGGACTCGGCCGCAGTGCGGTCGGATAGCGCCAGTCGAGCTCGCGTGACGAAGACCGGGAGGAAGTCTTGCAAGACGCCAAGCCAATTTTCAAGATTCTGGCGCTGCTGTTGATCGTGCTGTCGCTGTTCATGGTGCCACCGGTGGTGCTGCTGGGGCTCGAGAACGATCCGGACCTGTGGGCGTTTCTCGAGTCGATGGCGCTCGCGCTAGTGGTGTCGCTATCGCTGCTGGCGTGGACCTGGCGTACGCCGGTGGAGTTGAAGACGCGCCACATGTTTATCCTGACCACGTCGAGCTGGGCGGCGATCAGCGCCTTCGCCAGCCTGCCGCTGGTGCTGGGTGCGCCGCAGCTGTCGTTCACCGATGCGGTGTTCGAGTCGGTCTCGGCGATCACCACGACGGGTTCCACCGTGCTCGTCGGTATCGAGAATCTGTCCGATGGGCTCAAGTTGTGGCGCGGGCTGATGCAGTGGCTGGGCGGTATCGGCATCATCGTGATGGCGATCGCGATCCTGCCGTTTCTGAAGGTCGGTGGCATGCGGCTGTTCCAGACCGAGTCTTCGGACTGGTCGGACAAGGTGCTGCCTCGGGCTGGGGGTATCGCCAAGGCCTCGACGTTCATCTATCTCGGCTTCACGCTGGCAGCGATCCTGAGCTACCGGCTGGCGGGCATGGGCACGCTGGATGCCATCGTCCATGCGATGAGTTCGGTCTCCACTGGCGGCTTTGCCAACTATGACGCCTCGTTCGGTATCTATCGTGACCAGCCGCTGATCCTGTGGCTGGGCTGTGCGTTCATGCTGGCCGGAGCATTGCCGTTCGTGCTCTACATCCGGCTGCTGCGCGATAGTCGTGGCGCGCTGTGGCAGGACCAGCAGGTGCGAGGGCTGGTCGGGTTGCTGGTCGTCGTGATCATGGCGCTGACGACCTATCGGGTCCTGGCGTTTTCCGAAGCGCCCTTCGAGGCGCTGACGGCAGTCGCTTTCAATGTGATTTCGGTGGTGACGACCACCGGCTACGCCAGCGAGGACTATTCGCTATGGGGGCCGCTGGCGGTCACCACGTTCTTCTTCATCACCTTCATTGGCGGTTGTAGCGGGTCGACCAGCGGTGGCATGAAGATCTTCCGCTTCCAGATCGGCGGCCTGCTGCTGGTCAATCAGCTGCGCTATCTGGTCCATCCGAGCGGCGTGTTCGCCCAGCGCTACAACGGCCGACGGCTCAACGACGAGGTGGTGCGCGCGGTCATCGCCTTTTCGTTCTTCTTCTTTCTCACCGTGGCGGTGCTTTCCCTGGCACTGGCGGCGCTGGGGCTGGACATGGTCACGGCGATCACCGGCGCGGCCACGGCGCTCAACAACGTCGGCCCGGGATTGGGCAATACCATTGGCCCGGCCGGCAATTTCGCCAGCCTGCCGGCTGCCGCCAAATGGTTGCTTTGCCTGGGCATGCTGATGGGGCGTCTGGAAATCCTCACCGTGCTGGTGCTGCTGATGCCGTTCTTCTGGCGCAAGTAGGCAGGAGAGCGTCGAGTATCAACGCAGCGTGAGTTCACCGGGCTTCATCGCGGCGCTGGCTTTGCGAATGGCGCTTGAGCCGGGGTAACAGGCGGCGTTTCCAGGTGTGCTGGAGACCTCTGATCCAGGCCGGTTTGCGACGCAGGCGAGCCTCCTCCGGCGTGAGGGCTTCGCCGGTCAGCCGGGCCTTGAGCTTGAGCCCGCCGGCGAGGTCGCTGCGCCGCAGAGGGCGGAGCAGAAAGCGCAGCAGTCGCCCGCCGGGCAGATAGATCGCCGAGGCAAAATCGATCAGCACCACGCGACCCCGGCTCACGATGATGTTGGAACCTCGTATGTCGTTATGCACGATCGAGCTGCGGTGCAGGGAGGTCAGCACGGTCATCAACTGGGCGAAGTAGATCGGGCTCGTGGGATCTGCCGCTTCGCTCAGCATCTCGCCGGGCACGTACTCCAGCAATAACGCGAGCTTGCCGACCTGACCGACCACCTTGGGCGCGTGAGGCCAGTGGCGCAGGCGTTCCAGAATGCGTGCCTCGTGGCGCAGCAGCAGGCGTGCGGGAATTGCCAGCCAGCTGCCGGCGTAGCGGCCGTAGTCCTTGCAGATCACGGGCTGGCCCGCATGGGTCTTGAGGACGACATCGGCCTTGAGCAGGCCTTCGCCGCGTTGCAGTGTCCTTGGCGTGATCAGCGGCGGCGTCAGGATCGTTGGAAATGGGCCTGGTGACGGTGGTGGCGTTTCCGGTGCTGGATATGGCGTTTGGGTGCCTGAGAGAACGGCATCGACATCGAGCGTTCTGGCCTCGGCCGGGGAAGTGGTGGCGGAATCGAGAGGAGCATTCATGGCTGGAAACGATAAAGATACTAATTAGCTGACTAAGTTTAAGCTCATTTTAAGAAACTTGCTGCGATCACGCCAGTACGGGATCGACGGACAGCGATAAAGTCAGGGCAGGGAAGCTATTTGGCCGAGTCGGGTTCGGCTCGGTTTGGTTTGGTTCGGTTCGGTTCGATTTGGTTCGATTCGATTCGATAGAAAAGGAAGGCTGGGTAGCGGGTGCGGAGAAGGGGGCGAGGCATCAGGAAAACCGCCATTGCAAGGAGCGATGGCGGTTGGGTCAACGGTATGCGGGGATCAGGACTGGGCTTCCCGGCCGTGGGCTCGGCCGGCGCGGTTCAGAATGGGATTGGCGTACTGCATCAGCCACCAGTGACGGAGTTCGTCCGGCACCTGGGATAGCTGCGCCTGGAACCGCTCGCGATCGCCCGCTGTCACGCCGGAAAGGTCGACCAGATCCGGTGCCAGGCCGGTTTCGGCCAGCGCGAGCCGATGGCTGGGGAAGATCGGGTAGTTTTCCAGCACCTGGCGGTCGATCTCTGCGGCAACGTCATCGGCGTTGTCGAAATCCGCCGAGAGCGGCGTGCCGAATACCAGCTTGACGCGCCCCTTGTCGCCGGTAATCCCGGCGACGATGGAGAGGATATCCTCGAACTCCACCTTCTTGTAGGCGCCGTCGGTCTCCTTGGCATGCAGCTCGCGGGCCTTGTTGATGGCGCAGGGGTCGTACTCGTAGCTGATCGAGACCGGCACGATCTTGAGCTCGCGCACGGCGGCGCCGATATCGCTGTCGCCCTCTTCCAGACGCCGTGCCATGGACAGCATCTTGACGATGGCGCTGTCGGTGCGGTCGACGCCATCCTTGGCCCGGCCTTCCCGCTGGGCCAGCCAGACCGAGTGATTGTCGTCGGTGATCGAGTGACGGATATAACCGGAGAGCGACTGATACGCTGCCAGCATCGCCCGTTTGCCCTTGACCGAGCGCGGCACGATGAAGCTCTTGTTGAGCCGCATCAGATCGGTCACGAACGGCTTCTGCAGCAGGTTGTCGCCAATGGCGATACGAACGGTGTCATGCCCTGCCGTATAGAGCGCGTAGTTGACGAAGGCCGGATCGAGGGCGATATCGCGGTGGTTGCCGATGAACAGATAGGCCTGGTCCGGCGACAGCCGATCCAGACCTTCGACTTCGAACCCTCGGGTGGTGCTGCCGATCATGTGCGCCATGTAGTCGGCAATGCGCAACTGGAAGTCGCGTACCGTCGAGACGTTGCGGACCTCGCGCTGGATCCGGAAGCTGGCCAGCTTGCGCGCCAGCGGCGGGGCGAAGCGCGACAGCCGCGGCAGGCGGTAGCGGGTGATCGCATCCAGCAGTTCGCTGTCATGCGCCAGCCGGGCCAGTACCGCCGCTACCTCTTCATCATGATAGGGGCGGATGTCGGCAAAGCGATCGAGATCGATCGCCGCTTCGGCGCTGTGCGGATTGCCATGCGAATTGCCGGTCGCGGTGCCCTGGGAGGGGGCTGCGCCTTTGTCGGTATCGAAACGGAGCGTCATGGTGTCGGGGCTGCCGGGTCGGCTTCGCCACCCAGCCATTCGATCAGTTGGGTGACGAAGGTGGCCAAGGTCTGGGACATCAGGGCGAAATCGGTCTCGAGGCTGACGATCGGGTCGTCGCCGTCGTCGCTCTGGCTGGCTTCGTCCAGCAGGGCGTCGTCGAACTGCAGCGACTTGAGCGCCAGGTCGTCATGCAGCATCACGCGGAGCTGACCTTCGCTGCCCAGGCTGAGCTGGCTAGCCTGGCGTCCGTTTTCGAGCAGCGACTGGATCTCTTCGCTGTCGAGGTCGACCTGGCGCGCGCGCAGCACGCCGTCGTCCTCGGCGGCACGCAGCTCGACCTGATCGCCGAGCATCAGGCTGGCGGGGCGGCTGGCGGGGTCGCTCAGCCACTGGGTCATGCCGCGAGACGGCGGCGTCTTCGTCGCCAATGGCGTCACCTTCAACGAGCCGAGCGTCTGACGCAGCAGATCGAGCACTTCTTCGGCACGCTTGCGGCTGGAGGCGTTGATGCCGATCAGCTGCTTGCGGGTGTCCCACCACAGTTCGACGCGCTGCGTCCGGGTGAAGGCCTGCGGCAGCAGTTCCTCCATCACCTGCTCCTTGAGCAGTTGGCGCTCCCGGCGCGAGAGTGGCTGCCCTTCGGCCTGCTCGCGTGCCTCGCTACGCTCGTTGACTTCGTCATTGACGACCGCGGCCGGCAGCAGACGCTCCTGGCGCAGCATCGACAGCAGTCGATGCCCCTGAATTTCGTGTACGCGTTGTTCGCTGCGGCGGCCGGCCGGTGCGCTCCAGCCAACCCGGCGTGCTTCACGCGGGGAGACGGGGCGAAACGCAAATTCTGCCAGCGCGGTTTCCAGATCCTCGACGGAGAGAACCTCGGTGTCATGGCAGCGATACAGATGACAATGCTTGAACCACATGCGCCCGATCCGTTTGAAAGGAGGCATATTATGGCGAAACGACCCAGGTGTTACCACCAAGGTTGCGCGTCGATATTTGCGCGTCTGTTTCAAACGGGCGTATGTTTTCGAGCTACGAGCTACGAGCTACGAGCTACGAGCTACGAGCTACGAGCTACGAGCTACGACGAGACTTTGCATCAACAGGAGAGATTCCATGGATTCACGCACTACCGTGACTGCCGTGCGCGTTCGCGGCTTTCATCTGGATGGCTACGGCCACGTCAACCACGCCCGGTATCTGGAGTTTCTGGAAGAAGGGCGCTGGGCCTATGTCGACGCGCACCCGGAGTTTGCCGAGGGCTTGGCAAAAGGCGTGGCGCTTGTCGCGGTCAATCTCAATATCGATTACCGTCGCGCGGCCGTCATGAACGATGATCTCGAGGTCGAGACCTGCCTGACCCGTGTTGGCGGACGCAGCGGGGTGGTCGGGCATCGCATTACCCATGTCGGCAGCGGCGAGCTGGTTGCATCGGCGACACTGACCTTCGTGTTGCTGGACCAGCAAAGCGGCCTGGTGATCCCGATGGAAGGGGAATGGGCGGAGCGATTGGGTCCCTTGGTCGTCGATATGGCCGAGACGAAGTAGAAAACCGGGTCCAGGCACGTCAACGCCTGCCTTTGAAGGCCCTGAAATGGTATGATCCCGTGATTGTGTGGCTGAGCCACTTGGCCGCCTAGCCAGGGCTTTATTAACGCTGCCACGGCCGGACTCCGGGCGTGGCAGCGGTGCAAAGGATTTGACGACCCATGGGTGATATCGCCAGAGAAATTCTGCCAGTCAACATCGAGGACGAGCTCAAGCAGTCCTATCTGGACTACGCGATGAGCGTCATCATCGGGCGCGCGCTGCCCGACGTTCGCGATGGCTTGAAGCCGGTCCATCGTCGTGTGCTCTACGCGATGCACGAGCTCGGCAACGACTGGAACAAGCCATACAAGAAGTCGGCGCGCGTGGTCGGCGATGTGATCGGTAAATATCATCCCCACGGTGACAGTGCGGTCTACGACACCATCGTGCGCATGGCGCAGCATTTCTCGATGCGCCACGTATTGATCGACGGTCAGGGCAACTTCGGGTCCATCGACGGCGATAACGCGGCAGCAATGCGTTACACCGAAGTTCGCATGGCGCGCCTGTCGCATGAACTGCTCGCCGATCTCGAGAAGGATACCGTCGACTGGGTCGACAACTACGACGGCACCGAGCGAATCCCCGAAGTGCTGCCGACCAAGGTGCCGAACCTGCTGATCAACGGTGCCTCCGGTATCGCCGTGGGCATGGCGACCAACATTCCGCCGCACAACATGGTGGAGGTGATCAACGGTTGCCTGGCGCTGATCGAGGATTACACGCTGACGGTCGATGACCTGATGGAGTACATCCCCGGGCCCGACTTCCCCACTGCCGGCATCATCAACGGTCGCGCCGGCATTCTCGAAGCCTACCGTACCGGCCGCGGGCGCATCTACGTGCGCGCCAAGCATACCGTCGAGTTCGACAAGAAGAGCGGTCGTGACCACATCGTCATCACCGAGCTTCCCTACCAGGTCAACAAGGCGCGTCTGATCGAGAAGATCGCCGAGCTGGTCAAGGAGAAGCGGATCGAGGGTATCGCCGAGCTGCGCGACGAGTCCGACAAGGAAGGGCTGCGCGTGGTGATCGAGGTCAAGCGTGGCGAATCCGGCGATGTCGTCGTCAACAACCTGTTCGCGCACACGCAGCTCGAGAACGTGTTCGGGATCAATATCGTCGCCCTCGACGACGGTCAGCCCAAGACACTGAACCTCAAGCAACTGCTCGAGGCCTTTGTCCGGCACCGGCGTGAAGTCGTTACTCGCCGCACGCTGTTCGAACTCCGCAAGGCTCGTGAACGCGGGCATCTGCTCGAAGGCCTGACTGTCGCGATCTCCAATATCGACGAGGTGATCGAACTGATCAAGGCCTCGCCGAACGCCGCCGAAGCGAAGGAAAAACTGCTTGCCCGCGACTGGCAGCCGGGGCAGGTTACCGGCATGCTCGAGCGCGCCGGCGCGACTTCCTGCAAGCCGGAAGATCTCGAAGAGGGCTATGGCCTGAGTGACGACAGCGCCATGTATCGGCTCTCTCCGGCACAGGCCCAGGCGATCCTCGAACTGCGTCTGCATCGCCTCACCGGTCTGGAAACGGAGAAGCTGCTCGACGAGTACCTGAGCATTCTCGAGCGCATCGCTGAACTCAATCACATCCTGGCGTCGCCGGATCGCCTGCTCGAGGTGATCCGCGAGGAGCTGGAGGCGATCCGCGACCAGTACGGCGACGCGCGCCGGACCGAGATTCAGACCAGCCGTCTCGACCTGTCCATGGAAGATCTGATCGCCGAGGAAGACATGGTGGTCACGCTGTCCCGCGGCGGTTATGCCAAGACGCAGCCGATCTCCGATTATCAGGCACAGAAGCGCGGCGGACGCGGCAAGTCGGCCACCAGCATGAAGGACGAAGACGTCATCGAGCATCTGGTGGTGGCCTCGACGCACGACACCATGCTGCTGTTCTCCAGTCGCGGCAAGGTGTACTGGCTCAAGACCTACGAAATGCCCAATGCCAGCCGCGGATCGCGTGGCAAGCCGCTGGTCAACCTGCTGCCGCTGGATGCCGGCGAGTCGATCAGCGCGATCCTGCCGGTGCGTGAATACAACCCGGACAGCTACATCTTCTTTGCCACCGCCAGCGGCACGGTCAAGCGCACGTCGCTGGACCAGTTCTCGCGGCCGCGCAGTGTGGGTCTGATTGCCATCGATATCGATGAAGGCGATCGCCTGATTGGCGCCGCCATCACTTCCGGCTCGGATCACGTCATGCTGTTGTCGTCCAACGGCAAGGCGATCCGCTTCGAAGAAGGTAACGTCCGCGCGATGGGCCGAACGGCCCGCGGCGTGCGCGGCATGCGTCTACTGGATGGCGCCGAGGTGATCAGTCTGATCATTCCGCAGAGTCAGACCATCGATGCGGATGCCGACGCCGACAGCGAGGCCGATGCCGGGAATGATGGCGCCAGCAACGGCGGCGACGAGCAGATCTACATTCTGACGGCATCGGAAAATGGCTACGGCAAGCGCACCCGACTCGAGGAGTTCCCGATTCGCGGGCGTGGCGGCCAGGGCGTGATCGCGATGCAGACCACCGCGCGCAATGGCTCACTGGTCGCGGCGATGCAGGTTCGCAGTAGCGATGAAATGATGCTGATCACCGATCGTGGCACGCTGGTGCGTACCCGCGTGGCCGAAGTCTCGGTCAGTTCGCGTAACACCCAGGGCGTCACCCTGATTCGCACCGGCGACGACGAGCGTCTGGTCAAGACGGTTCGTGTGGACGAGCCGAGCGAGGAAGAGATGGCGGAAGGCGGGGCCGCTGTCGATCTGGCGGAAGAGACGCCGCCCGTCGACACTGGCGAGGATGATGCCGAGTCCGGCGAAGGACGCGAGTAGGCAGTGGCGCCCCGGCAACAGCCGGGGCGTGTTTGTGAGCCGTGGCTCTTGTAAGTGGCTTTTAGGCTTTGAATCGGGAAACCTTGACGATGACACGTCTGCATAATTTCTGTGCTGGCCCGGCGGCGATGCCGACCGCCGTTCTGGAACGCGCTCGCGAAGAGTTGCTCGACTACCGGGGCCAGGGGCTGTCGGTGATGGAGATGAGCCATCGCAGCCCGACGTTCGAAGCAATCGCCGCTCAGGCCGAGCAGGACCTGCGCGATCTGCTGGCGATTCCTGACAACTACCGCGTGCTGTTCATGCAGGGCGGCGCCACCATGCAGTTCGCCTGCGTGCCGCTCAATCTGCTGGGGCAGGGCGGTACGCCCAACTATCTGGATACCGGCATCTGGTCGACCAAGGCGATCAAGGAAGCGGATCATCTCGCCGCCTCCCATATCGCCGGATCGACACGCGGCAACGGTTACGTGCATGTGCCGCGCCCCGACGAGATTGCGCTCTCGAACGATGCCGCCTATCTGCACTACTGCCATAACGAGACCATCGGCGGACTGGCGTACGATTACACGCCGGAAGTCTCCGTACCGCTGGTGTGCGACATGTCGTCGTCGATCCTGTCGGCGCCGCTGGACGTGAGTCGCTATGGCGTCATCTATGCCGGGGCGCAGAAGAACATCGGCCCTGCTGGTATCACCGTGGTCATCGTTCGCGACGACCTGCTCGAGCGCGCTCTGCCGCAGACGCCGTCGCTGCTGGGGTGGAAGGTCTACGCCGACAACGACTCGATGATCAATACGCCGCCCACCTACGCCTGGTATCTGGCCGGCCTGGTATTTCAATGGCTCAAGCAGGATATCGGTGGCCTGGCCGAGATGGAGGCGATCAACCGTCGCAAGTGCGAGGCGCTCTATTCGACGATCGATGACAGCGACTTCTATGCCAACCCGATCGACCCGACCAACCGCTCGATCATGAACGTGCCGTTCACGCTGGCGGACGAGTCGCTGAATTCGGTCTTTCTCAGCGAGGCCGAGTCGGAAGGGTTGCTGAATCTCAAGGGGCACCGCAGCGTCGGCGGCATGCGTGCGAGCCTCTACAATGCGGTCAGCGAAGCCGACGTGCAGGCGCTGACCACGTTCATGCGGGATTTCGAGCGCCGCCGCGGTTAAGCGGGGCGTCACCCACCTCCTTCAGGATATGGTCATGAGTGACTCCTCGAATTCGCCGCTGGACCTTGCAGCCCTGCGGCAACGTATCGACACCATCGACAGCGAACTGCTGCGGCTGATCAGCGAGCGCGCCGATTGCGCCCAGCAGGTCGCCCACGTCAAGACGGCGGATGATCCGAACGCCGTGTTCTATCGCCCGGAACGCGAGGCCCAGGTTCTGCGCCGGGTGATGGAAAACAACCCCGGGCCGCTGCACAGCGAGGAAATGGCGCGCCTGTTCCGCGAGATCATGTCGGCCTGTCTGGCGCTGGAAAAGCCGATCAAGGTGGCTTATCTCGGCCCGGAGGGGACCTTTACCCAGCAGGCAGCGCTCAAGCATTTCGGGCACAGTGCGATCAGCCTGCCGATGGCCGCGATCGACGAAGTGTTCCGCGAGGTCGAGGCGGGCGCGGTCAACTACGGCGTGGTGCCGGTGGAGAACTCCACCGAGGGCGTGGTCAACAACACGCTGGATTCGTTCATGGATTCCGGTTTGCATATCAGCGGCGAGGTGGTGCTGCGTATTCATCATCACCTGCTGATGTCGAGCGTCACGCGCCAGGACAAGATCTCCCGGATCTACTCGCATCCGCAATCCTTCGCCCAGTGCCGCAAGTGGCTGGACGCGCACTATCCGCACGCCGAGCGTGTGGCGGTATCCTCCAACGCGGAGGCCGCGCGGCTGGTCAAGACCGAATGGCACAGCGCCGCCATCGCGGGCGATATGGCCGCCCAGCTCTACGGGCTCGACCACGTCGCCGAGAAGATCGAGGATCGGCCGGACAACTCCACGCGGTTTTTGATCATCGGCAATGAGTCGGTCCCGCCGTCCGGCACCGACAAGACTTCCATCGTGGTCGCCATGCGCAATGAGCCGGGCGCGCTGCACGATCTGCTCGAGCCGTTCCATCGCCACCGTGTCGACATGACGCGGCTGGAAACGCGTCCGTCCCGTACCGGGGCCTGGAACTACGTGTTCTTCATCGACTTCAAGGGACATGTCGATCAGCCCGAGATCGCCCGTGTGCTGGATGAAGTGCGCAACTGTGCCCAGGACATGAAAGTGCTGGGCTCCTACCCGGTAGGTGTGCTGTAAGGTGCGGGCCGGAGATACGCCAACAGGAGAGGCGACGCTGCTGATCGTGGGGCTGGGCATGATCGGCGGTTCGCTGGCCGCAGCGCTCAAGGCCAACGGCTATGCCGGGCGCATCCTGGCTTGTGACCGGGATCGGGACGAGATCGCGACCGGACTCGAGCTGGGCGTGATCGACGAGGGCGGTGGCGAACTGGCGCCGCTGGTCGCTCGGAGCGACATCATCGTGCTGGCGGTGCCGGTGCTGGCCATGAAGCAGGTCTTCGCGCAGCTGTCGCCGTTGATCGACGAGCAGATCCTGACCGATGTCGGCAGTACCAAGCGTCGCGTCTGCGATGCCGCACGGGAAGCCTTCGGCCATCTGCCGGCCAATTTCGTTCCCGGCCATCCCATTGCCGGCTCCGAGAAAAGTGGCGTGGCTGCGGCCAATCCGGCGCTCTATCGTCATCACAAGGTCATCCTGACCCCGGAGGCTGACACGGCACCGACCGCTGTCGCTGCGGTGCGTGCGCTATGGCAACGCTGCGGAGCCGACGTGCTGGAAATGCCGGTGGATCGCCACGATCAGGTTCTGGCGAGGACCAGCCACCTGCCGCACCTGCTGGCGTTTTCGCTGGTCGATACGCTGGCACGGCAGGACGAACGTCTGGAGATCTTTCGCTATGCCGCCGGCGGGTTTCGCGACTTTACCCGAATCGCCGGCAGTGACCCGGTCATGTGGCGCGATATCTTCACTGCCAATCGCGGCGCGTTGCTGGCGGCGCTGGATGATTTCGAAGCCGGTCTCGCCCGGCTGCGAACGGCGATAGAGCAGGGTGACAGCGACGCCATGCTGGGTACGTTCGACCGTGCCAGTCACGCCAGACACTATTTTGAAACGCTGTTGAATCAGACGAGTTATCAGACCATGGAAGCACGACAGGTTCAGTACCGGGTGTCGCCCGGCGGTTCGGTCAGTGGCCGGATCCGCGTTCCCGGCGACAAGTCTATCTCTCACCGCTCGATCATGCTCGGCGCACTGGCCAGTGGTGTCACCGAGGTCAAGGGCTTTCTCGAGGGCGAGGATAGCCTGGCAACGCTGCAAGCCTTCCGTGACATGGGGGTCGCCATCGAGGGCCCGCACCAGGGCAGAGTGACGATCCATGGCGTGGGCCTGCACGGACTGAAAAAGCCGGCGGGGCCGATCTACGTGGGCAATTCGGGCACTGCCATGCGTCTGTTTGCCGGTCTGCTGGCGGGCCAGGCCTTCGATACCGAGCTGACCGGCGATGCCTCGTTGACCAAGCGGCCGATGGCGCGGGTGGCCGATCCGCTGCGCCTGATGGGCGCGAAGATCGATACCGCCGAAGGTGGCCGCCCGCCGTTGAAGATCCATGGCGGTCAGCCATTGAAAGGCATTCACTACGACATGCCGATGGCCAGCGCCCAGGTCAAATCCTGCCTGCTGCTGGCGGGTCTCTATGCCGAAGGTGAAACGCGCGTGCGCGAGCCGGCGCCGACGCGTGACCATACCGAACGCATGCTCAACGGCTTCGGCTACAAGGTCGTCCGCGACGGCGATCTGGCGACGCTGCAGGGTGGAGGCGAACTGACCAGTGCGCCCATCGATGTGCCGTCGGACATCTCTTCCGCCACTTTCTTCCTGGTGGCGGCGGCCATCACGCCAGGGTCGGATCTCGTGCTCGAGCATGTCGGGGTCAATCCGACGCGTATCGGCGTCATCAACATTCTCAAGGCGATGGGTGCCGATCTGCGGCTGGAGAATCCGCGCGAGGTCGGTGGCGAGCCGGTCGCCGACCTGCATATCCGCTATGCACCGCTGAAGGGTATCGATATTCCCGTCGATCAGGTGCCGCTGGCGATCGACGAATTTCCGGCGCTATTCGTCGCCGCAGCCAATGCCGAGGGCACGACGCGGCTGCGCGGCGCCGAAGAGCTTCGCGTCAAGGAGTCCGACCGGATCCAGGCGATGGCCGATGGACTTACCATTCTCGGCGTCGAGACGACGGTCTACGAAGACGGCATCGATGTCGTCGGCCGGGCTGGCGATGGTGCCAGCTACGGTGGCGGACAGGTGGATAGCCTGGGCGATCACCGTATCGCCATGGCTTTCACCGTTGCTGCATCGCGTGCCAGCGAGCCGGTAGTGATCGATGATTGTGCCAACGTAGCGACATCCTTCCCGGGTTTCGTCGCGCTGGCCAACAAGGTGGGGCTGGAACTGACGGAGGCATCGACATGACCCAGGTGGCACCGGTTCTGGCCATCGACGGTCCGGGGGGGGCCGGGAAGGGCACGATCAGCCGGATGATCGCCGAGCACATGGGATGGCATCTACTGGACAGCGGGGCGCTCTATCGTTTGACGGCGCTGTCGGCATTGCGCCATGGGATCGCTGTCGATGATGCGCAGGCGCTCTCCGAGCAGGCCCAGAATCTCGATGTGGTGTTCGCGGTCGAGAATGGCGCGATGCAGATCCTGCTGGAAGGTGACGACGTGACCACGGCGATTCGCAGCGAGGGAGTCGGCAACGCCGCCTCCCAGGTCGCGGCGCTACCGCCGGTACGTAATGCGTTGCTGCAGCGTCAGCGCGATTTTCATCAGGCCCCGGGGCTGGTGGCCGATGGCCGCGATATGGGGACGGTGGTCTTTCCCGATGCGCCGCTCAAGATCTATCTCACTGCCTCCGCCGAGGAGCGTGCCAGGCGGCGCCTGCTGCAATTGCAGCAGGCGGGTGAAGATGCTAGACTCTCGACCCTTTTGGAAGAAATCAAAGCGCGCGATGCGCGTGATATGCAGCGCGCCGTGGCCCCGCTCAAACCCGCCGCAGATGCGGTAGAGCTGGACACGACGCAGCTGGATATACCGGAAGTCGTGGAGCGTATCGAGACGCTGCTCGCCGAACGAAACCTGGTCTAGCGCCTTTCCTGGTCTGACTGCCGGTTCGTGGCAAAAGCCGACGACGCACTTCCGCTACCGGGGACCCTGGCAAGATGTCATGACGTGCAATGATCCGACTGACAAGTCGTTGCAGGTCGAACCAGCGCCAACATCCCCAGGGATATGTCGATAAGGCCCGTGCTCGCTGGTGGTACGGAGGAAGACGGTATGACCGTCATCAACGTTGATCACGTAGGAATCACATGAGCGAAAGCTTTGCTGAGTTGTTTGAACAGTCTCTCCAGGACATCAACATGGAACCCGGTGCCATCGTCATGGCAACCGTGGTTGACATCGAAGGCGACTGGATCACCGTCAACGCCGGGTTGAAGTCCGAAGGGCAGATCCCCGTCGCGCAGTTCCGCGACGACAATGGCGAGATGACCATCGCGATCGGTGATGAAGTCAAGGTCGCGCTGGAAGCCGTGGAAGATGGCTTCGGCGAGACCCGCCTGTCACGCGAGAAGGCCAAGCGTGCCGAAGCGTGGAAGGAACTGGAAGCGGCCTTCGAGAAGGACGAGATCGTTAAGGGCGTGATCAACGGTAAGGTCAAAGGCGGTTTCACCGTCGATGTCGCCTCCATCCGTGCCTTCCTGCCGGGCTCGCTGGTCGATGTGCGTCCGGTCCGCGATACCGCGCACCTGGAGCACAAAGAGCTGGACTTCAAGGTCATCAAGCTCGATCCGAAGCGCAACAACGTCGTCGTTTCCCGCCGTGCCGTTCTCGAAGCCGAGAACAGTGCCGAGCGTGAAGCGCTGCTCGCCACCCTGCAGGAAGGCCAGCAGATCAACGGTATCGTCAAGAACCTGACCGACTACGGCGCGTTCGTGGATCTCGGTGGCGTCGACGGCCTGCTGCACATCACCGACATGGCCTGGAAGCGTATCAAGCATCCGAGCGAAATCGTGGCCGTTGGCGACGAGATCAATGTCAAGGTGCTGAAGTTCGACCGCGAGCGCAACCGCGTATCGCTGGGTCTGAAGCAGCTGGGCGAAGATCCGTGGGTCAACATCGTCGACCGCTATCCGGAAGGCATGAAAGTCAACGCCCGCGTCACCAATCTGACCGACTACGGCTGCTTTGCCGAGCTGGAAGAGGGTGTCGAAGGTCTGGTTCACGTTTCCGAAATGGACTGGACCAACAAGAACATCCATCCGTCCAAGGTGGTTCAGGTCGGTGACGAAGTCGAAGTCATGGTTCTGGACATCGACGAAGAGCGTCGCCGTATTTCCCTGGGTATCAAGCAGTGCACCACCAACCCGTGGGAAGACTTCAGCGCTCGTTACAACAAGGGCGACCGCGTTGCCGGTACCATCAAGTCGATCACCGACTTCGGTATCTTCATCGGTCTGGAAGGCGGCATCGACGGCCTGGTTCACCTCTCCGACATCTCCTGGAGCGAGACCGGCGAAGAAGCCGTTCGCCAGTTCAAGAAGGGCGACGAAGCGGAAGCAGTCATCCTCTCGATCGATCCGGAGCGCGAGCGCATCTCGCTGGGCATCAAGCAGCTCGAGTCCGACCCGGTCTCCGAGTTCCTTGCAGTCAACGACAAGGGCTCCATCGTCACGGGCCGTATCGTCGAAGTCGACGCCAAGGAAGCTCATGTCGAGCTGGCGACTGACGTCGTGGCCGTGCTCAAGGCTTCCGAGATCAGCGCTGACCGCGTCGAAGACGCTCGCAACGTGCTGAACGAAGGCGACAGCGTCGAAGCCAAGATCGTCAACGTCGATCGCAAGAGCCGCGTCATCAACCTGTCCATCAAGGCGAAGGATCAGGTCGAGCCGCGTCGCAGCACTGGCGGCAAGCGGGATCAGGAAGCCGAGCCGAACGGCCCGACTACCATCGGTGATCTGATCAAGCAGCAGATGGGTCAGGATTGATTCTCCGAATCCGTTCTCTCCCATGAAAAACAGCGCCTCCGGGCGCTGTTTTTTTATGGGCGCTTTTTGTATAAGGCGCTGTTTTTATGGAGCGCTGCTTTTTATAGTTTTATAGAGAGTCTTCTTATAGAAAGCTTTCTTATAGAAAGCCTTCAGTGCTTCCGATACAGATGCCTACCGAGCACTCGCCGTGAACGAGCCGAAGACCTTTGTCGCCGGGTTTCATTCGGATGGGTTACGGCTCTCCAGGGCATTGAGTACCCCGCGGAGAATCGATAGCTCCTTGCGGCTGGGTTCGGCGCGAGCGAACAGGGCGCGTAGATGCGCTTCGGTCTTGGCGTGAGGCTGCGTCAGAAATCCGGCGCTATCCAGGGCGCGATGAAGGTGATCGTAGAAGTATTCCAGCTGTTCCACCGTCGGGTAGGGGCCATTGGCTCTGGGGGGTTGCTGGGCTGCTTCCTCGGTTCGAGACTGTCGGAACGTTTCGTAGGCGACGATCTGCACAGCCTGGGAGAGATTGAGCACGCCATAGTCCGGGTTGGCAGGAATGTTCAACTGGTGGGTGCAGTGGCTGATTTCCTCGTTGGTCAGTCCGTAGCGCTCGCGGCCGAAAACGATGGCAACCGGCCCTTCCGGCAATCGCTGCCAGAGTTCGGCGGCCATTCGATTCGGGGCGTGATAGCAAGGCAGTGGCAGGCTGCGCAGGCGGGCGCTGGCGCCGATTACCTGAACGCAATCACCGATGGCCTCGGAGAGAGAATCGACGACACGACAGTCGTCGAGGAGGTCGGTGGCGCCAGCAGCGAGACGAGTGGCCTCCTCATCGGGAAACTGGCGTGGTGCGACCAGTACCAGATCGCTCAGACCCATGGTCTTCATGGCGCGCGCGCTGGCACCGATATTGCCAGGATGATAGGTCTGGACGAGAACGATGCGAATGCGATTCAGCATGCGCGAAAAACTCCTACAGGCAAAAGAATAAGGCAAGGCGTGATGACCAAGGCGTAACGACATAGCCCCGAACGCTTGACGCTTGGCTCGAAAACAAAAAAGCCCCGCCAATGGCGGGGCTTTCCATGATACCTGAACCTTTCGATAGTCTGAAAAATCAGGTGATGGCGGAGCGATGATTTACATCATGCCGCCCATGCCACCCATACCGCCCATGTCCGGTGCGCCGCCTGCCGGTGCATCTTCCGGATCTTCGGCCACCATGGCTTCGGTGGTGATCATCAGGCCGGCAACGGAAGCTGCGGACTGCAGTGCGGTACGCGTGACCTTGGCCGGATCGAGAACGCCCATTTCGAACAGGTCGCCGTATTCGCCAGTCTGCGCGTTATAGCCGAAGTTGCCTTCGCCATCCTTGACGCGGTTGACGACGACGGAAGCTTCTTCGCCAGCGTTGGTCACGATCTGGCGCAGCGGCGCTTCCATGGCGCGCAGTGCAATGGCGATACCATGAGTCTGGTCTTCGTTGTCGCCGGTCAGGCCCTGGATCAGCGTCAGGACGCGAACCATGGCGGTACCGCCACCAGGCACGACACCTTCTTCGACAGCGGCGCGAGTCGAGTGCAGCGCGTCTTCGACGCGAGCCTTCTTCTCTTTCATCTCGAATTCGGTCGCCGCACCCACGCGGATGACCGCAACGCCGCCTGCCAGCTTGGCAACACGCTCTTGCAGCTTTTCGCGATCGTAATCGGAAGAGGTTTCTTCGATCTGGGCACGAATCTGGGCGACACGGGCTTCGATGTCGGACTCGACGCCAGCACCATCGATGATGGTGGTGTTTTCCTTGGACATGGTGATGCGCTTGGCGCTGCCCAGGTGGTCGAGGTTGGCCTGCTCGAGGCTCAGACCGACTTCTTCGGAAATCACGGTGCCACCGGTCAGGATGGCGATGTCCTGCAGCATGGCCTTGCGACGATCGCCGAAGCCGGGCGCCTTGGCCGCAGCGACCTTGACGATGCCGCGCATGTTGTTGACGACCAGTGTTGCCAGCGCTTCGCCTTCGATATCTTCAGCGATGATGGCCAGCGGCTTGCCTGCCTTCGCGACGGCTTCCAGAACCGGCAGCAGCTCGCGAATGTTGGAAACCTTCTTGTCGACCAGCAGCAGGTACGGATCTTCGAGCTCGACCGCCATCGTGTCCTGGTTGGTCACGAAGTAGGGAGACAGGTAGCCGCGATCGAACTGCATGCCTTCGACGACTTCCAGCTCGTCTTCGAATCCGCGACCTTCGTCGACGGTGATGACGCCTTCCTTGCCGACTTTTTCCATCGCTTCCGCGATGATCTCGCCGATGCGAGCATCACCGTTGGCGGAGATCGTGCCGACCTGAGCGATAGCCTTGGAGTCGGTGCACGGTACGGAGAGCGACTGGATGTGCTTGACGGCCTCGACGACAGCCTTGTCGATGCCGCGCTTCAGATCCATCGGGTTCATGCCGGCAGCAACGCCCTTCAGGCCTTCGTTGACGATGGCCTGTGCCAGGACGGTTGCGGTGGTGGTGCCATCACCGGCAGCGTCGGAGGTCTTGGAAGCGACTTCCTTGACCATCTGCGCGCCCATGTTCTCGAACTTGTCCTTCAGTTCGATTTCCTTGGCGACAGAAACGCCGTCCTTGGTCACGGTCGGTGAGCCGAAGGATTTTTCCAGGACGACATTGCGGCCTTTCGGGCCCAGCGTGGCCTTGACGGCATCAGCGAGAACGTTGACGCCACGCGCCATGCGCTTGCGAGCATCATCAGAGAACTTGACTTGTTTAGCTGCCATTGTTCGATCTTCCTAATGTAATACGTGAAATCGTAATGAAGCGTCGAGCGATGCGACGATTAGCCTTCGACGACGGCCAGAATGTCGCTTTCGCTCATGATCAGGACTTCTTCACCGTCGACCTTCTGCTTCTCGACGCCGAAACCTTCCTTGAAAATCACGGTATCGCCAACTTTGACGTCCAGTGCGCGGACTTCGCCGCTTTCGAGGATGCGACCGTTGCCCACGGCCAGGACTTCACCGCGGGTCGGCTTTTCCTGGGCACTGCCCGGAAGCACGATGCCGCCAGCAGTTTTCTGCTCTTCTTCTTTGCGACGTACGATGACGCGATCGTGCAAGGGACGGATTTTCATTGCTCACGTTCTCCTGATGGTTGCATGTTGCAAATGCACGTTCCCACATGAGCGAGGCTCAAGGGGGTGAAGGCTCAAGCCTTCCGGTTAATGGGCCTGATGGCCTAAAGCTATCGCTGGTGCCTTGATTGGGTCTCGCTGGTTGGTTTCAAGGGGCAACCCAAAATTTTTCTCGCCTGGTGTCGTCCGGGTGTCAGACGATCGGATCAGCGATCCTTGCCCAGATACTCCCCTTCGATCGGCGTGTTCCCACGTCGAGCTTGGTCATCGTGGGAAGCGCTCTCGGATCTGCGCCGACCAACGTCCCAGTCGCCGGGAATGTCCTGTCCGCTCCCGCCGGCATGTCGCGTGCCGCGTCCGGACCACCGGCGCATCAACTGGCTGCTGCCGGGGAGCAGGCATAGTAGGCCCACGATGTCCGAAAGAAAACCGGGTGCTATCAACAGGATGCCGGCGAGCAGGAACGAGGCGCCGGCCATCAGTTCGTCAGAGGGAATCTGGCCCGCGGCCATGCGCTCACGAGCTCTCTGAAGCGTAAGCAGGCTCTCGCGGCGAATGAGATGAATACCGAAGGCGGCACTCACGATGATCCATGCCAGACTTGCCAGCAGACCGATCTTAGCGCCAAGGGTGAACAGCAAGGCGAAATCCGCAATAGCGAAAAGCGCCAGTAGGAATAGCAGGGGCATGGTGTCTCCGTCGTTGACGCTGCCTGTTCAGCCAAGATGGAGACGATCGACAGGATTACAAGTATTGACGTTCCGGGGCCGTCGGCGACCCCGGAGACGATTACAGCGTCGCTTCTTCGGCCAGGTTGCTGACGGTTGTCTCACCGATGCCGTCGACGCGAGTCAGGTCCTCGAGGCTCTTGTAATCGCCGTTGGCCTCCCGGTCATCCACGATGGCTTGTGCCTTGACTTCGCCGATGCCGGGGAGGGTAGCCAGTTCTTCTGCCGACGCTTCGTTGATATTGATCGGGGTGTCCTGCGCCAGTGCGGGGAGGGCGCTGAAGCTGAGAAGCGAGAAGAGTGCTGCGTGAATCAAAGTCTTCATATCGATTTCCTTGATCGGAACAGGAAGGTGAATGAAGGCCGGTCATGCTCCTGGCCGGTCTTCATTCTGTGTATCGACGGCTGTTCCAAGGAATTAATGGGTAAATATCGCAGATTGTCGTAAGACAATGGCTACATGCCGGCGCCAGGCGACGCTTCGGTTCGCTTCTGCCCCCGCAGATGCCTTCCATTCGGTATACTCCGCTCGAACTCGAATGCCGGAGACGATTCATGCCTTCCCCGAACTCGCCGCTCATCATTGCGCTCGACTATTCCGACCTGTCGCAGGCGTTGCCCTTGGTCGATGCGCTCGACCCGGCCCGTTGCCGCGTCAAGATCGGCAAGGAGCTATTTACTCGGGCGGGGCCGGCAGCCGTCGAGGCCATGCATCAACGGGGGTTCGAGGTCTTTCTCGATCTCAAGTTTCACGATATTCCCAATACTGTGGCCGGTGCCGTCGAGGCGGCGGCGGATCTGGGGGTATGGATGGTCAATGTCCATGCCTCCGGTGGCCGTAGAATGATGGAGGCGAGTGCCGAGCGGCTGGCGCAGCGAGGGCTGAAAACCCATCTCATCGCGGTCACCGTGCTGACCAGCATGTCGGACGACGAGCTGCAGGAGATAGGCGTATCGGGCGACGCGCTGGCCCAGGTCGAACGGCTGGCCAGACTGACACGGGAGAGCGGGCTGGATGGCGTCGTCTGCTCGGCACGTGAAAGCGCGAGGCTGACGGAACTCTGTGGCCAGGCATTTTTCAAGGTGACGCCGGGGATCCGTCCCGCGACGGCCGAGCAGGGGGATCAGCGACGCGTAATGACGCCGGAGGCCGCGATGGCTGCCGGCAGTACGCATCTGGTCATTGGCCGGGCGATCACTCAGGCAGTAGACCCGATGTCGGCGCTGACGGAGATCGAGCGTTCACTCTCTTGGCAGTAGCGTGATCATTCGCCTTCCAGACCGGCGACCGGCTTGGTGGTGCCCCAACTGCGGCAGCGAGGGCACTGCCAATGCAATTGTTCGGTACCGAAACCACAGCGTTGGCAGCGGTGGCGAGGCCGGATGCTCAGCAACTGGCGGGTGTGTTGCTTGAGCAGCTCCAGGCGATCGCGCTCTGCAGGATCGCTGTCGTCGAGATAGAGATCCATCAGATAGTCGATCCCGCGCAGGCTGGGATGCTCGCGCAATTGATCGCTGACGAAGGCGCAGGCGATATCGGCGCCTTGTCGTTGTCTCAGTGTGTCCGCCGCCATCATGACTACCGTGGTCTGCGGATTGTGCTGCAATTGCCTTTCCAGAAACTGCCACCAGCCGTTGTCGTCGTCGAGCAGGCGATACGCATCTCGCAACGGCTCAAGCACGATGGCGGTGAAGCTGGCGTCCTGTTCGGGGACGCGCTGCCAGAACCGCGCTGCATCACGATACTGGCCGATGTCCCATTCGAGCTGGCCCAGCATCCAGTTGGCCCGAACGCAGCGGTCATCGATACCCAGAGCCTGCTTCAACGCCTTGCGTGCCAAGGATGGGCTGCTGTTGTTGCGATGCTGGCTCGCCAGTTCGCAATGCCAGTGCGCGGCGGCTCGACGGATATCGGCATCCTGGCGCACCAGCTGTGGCTGGGCGATCTCCAGAGCTTGTGCCCACTCCTTTTCTCGCTCGAACAGATCGACCAGCAGGCGTTTGGCGGCGAGCTTCTGCGAGTCGTCGACATGGCTTTTCTGCAGGGCCAGCAACAGCCGTTCCGCCCTGTCCAGCAGGCCGAGATTGAGAAAGTCGCGGGAGAGCTCGAGCTGTACCTGCCCGCTCTGAGAGGGCGTCAGGGCAGGGCGGGCGAGAAGATTCTGATGGATGCGCACCGCCCGATCGGCTTCTCCCCGTGAGCGGTAGAGGTTGCCTAGCGCGATGTGCGTTTCGACCGTGTCGCTATTGACTTCCAGGGCCTGCGTGAAAGTCTCTATCGCGCGATCGGGCTGCTCGTTGAGCAGGTAGTTCAGGCCGACGAAGTAGTCCCTCGGCAACGAACCGCGCGGCGGCTGTGGACGAGACCGGAACCGGCCGGACTCCCATCGCCCCAGAAACCAGCCGATGGCGATGGCTGCCACCAGCAACGCCAGTAGCAGAACATCGCTCATTCAGGGGCTTTCCTTGAACTCCTGCGTCCGGAGACGATCGAGTTCCTTGCGTTGTTGCTGATTATGACGTTGCGCCCGGGTCAGCAGGGTTCGCAGCCGCAGATACATGCCGGTCATGGCGAGCATGCCGAGGATGACGCCGCAGGCGAGAGCGACCAGAAGCCACAATGACAGCGAAGCCGGGGGCAGCTGTACCCAGATCAGATCCAGAGGCAGCGGCTGCTGGTTATTGACGGCAAACAGAATGCCCAGCAGCAACACGACGATCAAGATGATGGCGAGAATGACGCCTTTGAGCCAGCGCATAGGTTTTCCTGGTGACGCACCGCCGACGGCTCATGCCGTCGTTACATATTGCGGTGGCAGCCGCCGACTCTGCGCCGGCTGCAGTGACTGGGAAGATCAATAGCCGAGCGCGCGGCTGGCATTGACCTGTTCGCGTAGTTCCTTTCCCGGTTTGAAATGCGGGACGTACTTTCCGTCGAGATCGACGGGGTCGCCGGTCTTCGGGTTGCGTCCGGTGCGGGGCTCGCGAAAATGCAGGGAAAAACTGCCGAATCCGCGAATTTCGACGCGCCCGCCCTCTGCCAGGGCGTTGGTGATGTCGTCAAGGATGACACGCACCGCGGCTTCGACCTCCTTCGCCGACAGTTCCGACCGGCGGGCGGCAATCTGCTCGATCAATTCAGACTTGGTCATCGACATTCTCCGTAAGGCCTCGGCCTGGCGGTGGGAGACCGCACAATGGGCGTCCGACGTCTGTTATTGTCGTCTCAGCATACTTCGCAACTTTCGAGAAAACAACGCATTAGCCGGTCACCGCGCGTTCCCGAATAGTGGTGGGGGATTCCCTTGGGTATAATGCAGCGCGACACATTCATTCAGTACACGGGATCGAGGATAGTCCATGTCAGACAACGAAGATGTCACGCGTCGACGGCTTTACTGGCATTCCCGACGCGGCATGTGGGAGCTGGACCTGCTTCTGATGCCGTTTCTCGAGGCCTGCTATGACGAACTGCCCCCTGGGGACAAGGAGCTCTATCGTGAGCTGCTGGCCCAGGAGGACCAGGATCTCTTTGTCTGGCTGATGCGTCGCGAATGGCCGCAGGACCCGGAGATGCGTCGCCTCGTCCAGATGATCGTCGAACATGCCGAAACCACTGACCGCAGTCGTCATCAGGCGCTCTAGACTATCACTGGGTTTTCAACTCCTGCTGGCAGGAGGAGTGGCGCTCTATGCGAGCTGGTGGATCGATTGGCGGGTGGCTGCCATCATCGCGGTGGTGGCCATTGCAGCGGGGTATCGGCACTATCTCGAGACGCCAGAAAGGCTGTACCTGCGCTGTACATACGAACGGGAACGACCGGTCTGGGAAAGCTCGATCGACGCCCGTACCTGGCAAACGAAGACGTGTCGCCTGATTCGGCTGGGTCCGCTGCTCTCCGCTATCGATCTTTCCGGACGACGAGTGTGGCTCTGGCCTGACAGCAGCGGCGTGGATTCGTTACGTCATTTGCGCGAAACCTTGGCCGAACAGGTCGAACGTGCCGATTTCTCATCCTGAAAGGTATCTTTCATGCCCATTGTGACGATCCAGCAGTTTCCCCGTAGCGTCGAGCAGAAGCGCGAGCTTGCCAAGCGAATCACCGATGCGTTCGTGCAGGCATACGGACAGGCGCCCGAGTCGGTGCAGATATTTTTTCAGGAAACCGAGCAGGAAGATTGGGCGAGAGGCGGTCGTCTGGGTGTGGACCAAGTCTGAGCCTGAGGATCGCGATCCTGCGACTACCAAGCATGCGGTATCGACTACCGAATCAGAAACGGCCCCGTGATGCATGAACTGCATCGCGGGGCCGTTTCATTCAGCCGGCACTCGGCTTCCGATCGCTGTGGGGCCGGCGATGGGAACGCCTAGCGGCGACCGGCCAGGAAGCCGATGGCGAACCCGGCAAGGGCGGCAACACCCATGCTGCTCCAGGCGTTGCGATGAACGTAATCGTCAGTTTCGCGCCACGCCTCTTCTGCGTTTTCCACCAGCTCATGGCTGATATCGTCGGCGCGATGCCGGGCCCGATCGAGGCTCTTGCGGCCGCGGCGCTTGGCATCCCGGTAGTAATGGCGCGTGTCTTCACGGTAATTACGGCTCATGGATCGTCCTTAACCATTCGTCAATGTGTGGATCGGTGCACGTGACCGATCAGGTGGAAAACGGCTGTCAGCGCCGACTCAACAGCAGGGTCATCAGCACGCCGCCCAGCGCGGCGATACCGACACTCTGCCAAGGCTTATGTTGTACGAATTCGTCGCAACTCTCGCAAGTATCGCTGATCTGATCGTTCAGTCGACGACGTGAGCGGCTTGCCCAGCTGTCACGTGTCAGATAAGCCGTGGCGTAGGGTGACGGTTCGTCGATGCTTTCTTCAAGCGGTTCTTCTTCGGATGCCAATGCAGGTTCCTCCCGGATCGGATCATCTCCCAAATGCGGTGCGCGCTCGGCGGCGACTGCCATGTCTTCATCGATTCGGCTAGTCCCGGTGTCCTTGTCGTCACGATGGAACAGGCTCATGTTCATCCCTCCGGTTCGATGGAATAGCCTTCCGACTGGCTCACGCAATGGCTCCATTGCAGCAGCATGGTTGCCTTAGTGTAGTTGCAATTCCGTTCCTTGCTAGGCTCGTGTGGTAGCCAAACTTCATCGACTGATTTCTTGGTCTCGTGTCTCGTGGCCGTGTATTTCGCGTTCGAGACGCCGGCTGACGTCGCCGGGTGAACCGGTACGCCGCGCTAGCATGTCGTAGGCCACCGGTACGATGAATAGCGTCAGCAGGGTCGCGGCGGCAACGCCACAGAAGATGACGGTACCAATGACGATGCGCGATTCGGCGCCAGGGCCGAAGGCCAGAATCAGGGGAACGGCGCCGGCCATGGTGGTGACGGTCGTCATCAGGATCGGCCTGAGACGAGTCACGGAAGCCTCGACCAGCGCGTCGGAGAAAGCCTGACCTTCGTCGCGCAACTGGTTGGCGAATTCGACGATCAGAATGCCGTTCTTGGCGGCCAGACCGACCAGCATGACCAGCCCCACCTGACTGTAGATATTGAGGGACTGCCCGCTGGCCCATAGGCCCAGCAAGGCGCCGCTGATGGCCATCGGTACCGTGAGCATGATGACCAGCGGGTGCACGAAGCTTTCGAACTGGGCAGCCAGCACCAGGAAGACCACGACGATGCCCAGGATGAGCAGGAAGGTCGTCGCACCGCTGGCTTCCTGGTAATCCCGGGAGGGCCCCTTGTAGTCGATGACCGCTTCGCTGGGCAGCTCTTCTTCCGCGATATCCTGCAGGTAGGCCAGCGCGTCGCCGATCGCGACCCCTTCCTGGAGATTGGCCTCGAGCGTGATCGCGCGCATTCGGTTGAAGCGGTTGAGCTCGCTGGCACCGGCAAATTCCGACACCGACACCAGGCTTGCCAGCGGAAT
Organism: Salinicola sp. MIT1003; assembly: GCF_001858555.1. NCBI lineage: Bacteria > Pseudomonadati > Pseudomonadota > Gammaproteobacteria > Oceanospirillales > Halomonadaceae > Salinicola > Salinicola sp. MIT1003. Next base: position 15,998 of record NZ_MCAP01000058.1, on the reverse strand, counting down.
CAGCTCGTCACTGACCGCCGAACGTACCTGCACGTTGTCCAGCGAGCTTGGGGCGCGCTGATTGTCACGTTCGCCTTCGAGGATGACGTCGTACTCTTCGCCGCCGTCGACATAGGTGGTGACGTTACGGCCTCCGAACAGTGTCTCCAGGGTATTGCCGATGGTGCTCACGGTAACGCCCAGCGCGGCGGCACGGTTGTAGTCGATCTGGATGCGCAGCTGTGGCTGGGTTTCCTTGTAGTCGCTGTCCACCGCCTCGAGGCCGCTGCTGTCGTCGCTTCGAATGCGGGTCAGCAGCCGATCGCGCCAGTCGGCCAGCTGTTCGTAGGTGCTGCCACCGATGACGAACTGGATCGGCTTCTCGACCCGGCCGCCAAAGCCCTGGCGCATCACCGGCGTGGCAGTGACGCCGGGCAGATCCGACAGTCGGCTGCGGACGTCGGCGAGGATATCCCAGGCCGATCGTCGATCGCCCCAATCATTGAGCGTAACGACGGCCATGCCATCATTGAAGTTCTCGACATTGCCGAAGCCGCGGGGACCGCGAACCGACACCTGATTGATGTCGCCGGCGTCGACCAGCGTCATCAGGCGGGCCTCGATCTCGTCGTAGTAATCCTGCATGTAGTGAAAGGTCGCGCCGGGCGGCCCTTCGATCAGCACGAAAAAGGCGCCGCGATCTTCCTGGGGCGTATATTCGTTGGGCAGCTGTTGAAACAGCCAGGCGGTGAGTGCCAGCACCAGGGCGAACAGTCCGACCACGAGCCAGCGCCAACGCAGCGCCCGTAGCAGTGCCTGTCGGTAGATCGTCTGCGAACGGTCCAGCAGCCAATGCACGCCATGGCTGATACGACTCTCGTGCATGCGCGGGCTGAGCAGTTTCGAGCACAGCATCGGTGCCAGCGACAGCGCCACCAGGCAGGAGAGGCCGACCGACGCGGCAAGCGTCAGGGCGAACTCCGAAAACAGGCGACCGATATCGCCCTGGAGCAGGCTCAACGGGATGAAGACGGTAATCAACACCAGGGTGGTGGCGATGACGGCGAAGCCGATCTGGCGGGTGCCCCGGAAAGCAGCGACCAGAGGCGTCTCGCCGTGGATCACCATGCGCCGGTGAACGTTCTCGATGACCACGATCGCATCATCGACCACGAGCCCGATCGCCAGCACCAGCGCCAGCAGCGTGAGCAAGTTCAGGGTGAAACCGAACAGCGCCAGAAAGATGAAAGTACCGATCAGCGAGATCGGTACCGTTACTGCGGGCACCAGGGTCGTGCGTATGTTGCCGAGAAAGACGAAGATCACCACCACGACCAGCCCCATGGCGATGAACAGCGTCGATACGACCTCATGCAGCGCGCCGGAAACGAACACCGACGAGTCGAAATTGAGCGACAGCTGCATGCCGTCGGGTAGCGTGGGTTGCAGCCGGGCCATCTCCGCTTTGGCCCCGTTGGCCACTTCCAGCACGCTGGCGGTCGACTGCTTGATCATGCCGAGGCCCACCATCGGGACCTCGTTGCCTCGGTACAGTGAACGCTCCTCCACCGAACCGACCTCGACGCGCGCCACGTCAGCCAGTCGTACCAGGTAGCCGTCGTTGCCGCGGGCGACGACCAGATTCTGGAAGTCGGCGGCGGTGGTGAAGCTGCGCGGGATTCTCAGGGTGAACTGTCGATCGCGGGATTCGAGGAAGCCGGCGGGCAGTTCGACGTTCTCGCTCTCCAGCGCATCGGCCACATCGTCGACGGTCAGCTGGCGCGCGGCCAAGGCGTTGCGATCCAGCCAGACGCGCATCGCGTACTCCTTGCCACCGCTGAGCCGCACCCGGGCCACCCCGTTCTGGGTCGAGAAGCGGTCGACGAGATAGCGGTTGGCGTAGTCGGTCAGTTCCGGAATGGTGTAACCCTCTCCGGAAAGCGACAGCCAGATGATGACGTCGTCGCTGCTGTCGCTCTTCTCGATTTCCGGTGGCTCGGCCTGGTCGGGCAGGTTGTCGGCCACCGACGAGATCCGGTCGCGAATGTCGTTGGCGGCGCCGTCGATATCACGATCCAGCGAGAACTCGACGTCGATCTCCGATTCGCCGTCGGCACTACTGGATTCGATCGAGACGATACCTTCGATACCGGCGATGCGGTCTTCGAGCAGTTGGGTGATGCGCGTCTCGACGACGTTGGCGGAGGCGCCGGGGTAGTTGGTCTCGATGCTGACGATGGGCGGGTCGATGGCCGGATACTCCTGCAGGGGCAGGCGCTCCATGGCCAGCAGGCCGAAGGCGATCAGCAGCAGCGAAACGACGGTCGCGAAGACCGGACGACGGATCGACAGGTCGGAAATCCGCATCAGTTCCTGGCTCGCGATTCGTTGACCTGCGATTCGTTGATCTGCGATTCGGTGGCGCGGCGCTGACGCTCGAGGACTTCTTTGATGTCACCGTCGCTGACGTCCTCGGCGATCAGTTCGACGGGGTCGCCTTCGCGTACCTTGAGGGTGCCATGCGTCACGATACGCTGGCCGCTCTCGAGACCATCGGTGATCTCGACCTCACCCTGGCGGCGTTCGCCGATGGCGACTTCCCGACGCGTGACGCTGGCGGGCTGGCCGGGTTCGATCAACCAGACGGTCTGGCGTTCCCCATCGGGCACCAGCGCGCTCTCCGGGATCGTCAGCGCCTCGCGGGCGGGCTGGTTCAATCGCACTTCCATCAGCATGCCCGGCAGCAGGCGCCCGTCGGGATTATCCAGGTTGGCGCGCACCACCAGGCTTCTGGAGACGGGGTCGATTCGGGTGCCGAGGGTGGCAACCTCGGCACGGAACGTGGCGTCGGGATAGCTCGGTGTCGTGGCGCTGAGCGTGAGCCCAGGATGCAGCACCGAGAGCAGCGTTGCCGGTACGGTGAAATCGAGCTTCATGGTATCGAGCTTGTCCAGCGTGACCAGCTCGGTGCCGGGGGTCACCAGCGCACCGACGCTGACGTCGCGCAGCCCGACGGTGCCTGCGAAGGGCGCGCGTAACCGATGATCGGCAAGCCGGGCGCGAATGGCATCGATTTCCGCTTCGCTCTGCCTGACCAGCGCGGCATTGTCCTCGAGCGTGGCACGTACGCCCAAATTGCGATCCTGGAGCTGTTGGGCGCGGTCGAGGGCGCTCCGGCGCTGATCGAGCAGCGCCTGGGCGGCCCGAAGTTCTGCCTGGGCCTGTTCGTCGTCGAGCTGGACCAGCCACTGACGGGCCTCGACGCTGTCGCCGTCCTCGAAGTTGATGGCACTGACGGTGCCGGTGAGCGTCGAGGAAAGGGTAACGCTCTCGTCCGCCTTCAAGGTGCCCAGAGCTTCGACCGGGTCTTGCCAGATCGACGTGCCGACAGTGGCGCCAATCACTGCGATTGGTGCATCACTCTGCGTCTGACCGAATACCGAGCCGGCATAGATCGAGCCGAACAGTAGCGCGGCAGCGGTTGCCAGACTCAATGACATCGATGGCGATGGAGGGCGTTTGCGAAAGAGAGCGGGCCTCGAGAGGGCCATCGATATCATTGTCATAGTGGGCTGATGTCTGCGCTGCGTTACAAAGGTAAGTAAACGACTGTCGATACGTCGTGAAGTCTTGCTACTCGTTAGTACCTCAACCCCTGCCGAATGAAAAGGGCGTGTCGCAAAATGGCTCTGTTAGAATGCCCGCCCAACCAGCAAGGCAAGATCGGTGCGGACATGAAAACCTACGACGTCGTCATTATCGGCGCTGGCGCGGCCGGCTTGATGTGCGCGCTCACGGCGGGCTATCGCGGCCTTCGGGTGCGCGTCGTCGATCATGCCAATAAGGCCGGCAAGAAGATCCTGATGTCCGGTGGCGGACGCTGCAACTTCACCAACCTCGCGACCACGCCGGCGAATTTCTTCTCGGGCAATCCGCACTTTCCGATCTCGGCCTTGAAGCGCTACACGCCACACCATTTCGTCGAGCTGATCGAGCGGCATGGCATCGAGCATGTCGAGAAGGCGCCCGGGCAGCTGTTCTGTGCCCATTCGGCCAAGGATGTCGTCGCCATGCTGTTGACCGAATGCGAGTGGGCGGGCGTAGAGGTTTCTCTTTCCACTGCCGTGAACCACATCGAGCGTCTCGGCGACGGCATGCGGCTGGAGATCGATGGCGCCAGGGTAGAGGCGGGGGCCGTGGTCGTTGCCACTGGCGGTTTGTCGATCCCGACGCTGGGAGCCAGCGGTCTGGGCTACGATCTGGCTCGTCAGTTCGGGCTCGAGGTGACCGAGACGCGAGCGGCACTGGTACCGTTCACTGTGACGTCGCAGTGGAAGACATCGCTGGCGGCGCTAGCCGGCCTTTCCTGTCCGGTGGCGACCAGATGCGGAGATGCTCAGTACCAGGAGCCGCTGCTCTTTACCCATCGTGGCCTGTCGGGGCCGGCGATGCTTCAGGCGTCGAGCCACTGGCGGCCGGGTATGGCGGTCGAGATCGACTGGCTGCCATCGATTCCTGTCGAGGAGACCCTGCGCAAGCTGCGCCAGGAAGCGCCTCGCCGGCATCTGGGAACCTGGCTGGGAGAGGTGTTGCCCAAGCGGCTATCGCAGGCCTTGCTCCAGTGGCAGGGATGGAAGGATCGGCCGATGGCCGAGCTCTCCAATGGCGATATTCAGACGATTGCGCAGGGACTCGGGGCGTGGCAGTTCAAGCCGGCAGGCACGGAGGGATGGCGGACGGCGGAAGTCACCATGGGCGGCGTCGATACCGATGCGATTTCGTCGAAGACATTCGCGGTCAATGCGCTGCCTCAACTCTACTTCATTGGCGAGGTGCTGGACGTGACGGGCCAGTTGGGCGGCTTCAACTTCCAGTGGGCCTGGGCGTCCGGCGTCGCCTGTGGTCAGTCGCTCTAGGCTGAACGAAAAAGCGGCCACTAGGTCATAGTGGCCGCTTCTGAGGCTGAAGAGCGAGTATGGCGTCGCTTAGCGATTGCGCCCGCGAGACGCCCGGTAGAGTGCCTTGCCGCGGTTGTACATCAGCAGTCCGGTCAGGGCGCGACGGAACAGCCGACCTGTCGAACGTGGCTTGCGCGCGCTGCGCATGGCCACCAGACTGCCGATCGCCATTAGCGGCACCTTCCAGCTCACGATCTTTTCCCAGGCATGGTCGATCGGCGCCGTGGCGTCGCGCCATTCACGCATGGCGGACGTCATGTCGAGGCGTTGCTGGAGAATCTCGTCCTCGAGGTCGTCGATCTGCTGCTGCCGAGTCCGTTCAGTCATGGGAAGGCCCCAGTGCCTCTCGATCGCGCTCGAGGTGATGCAAGGTCGCGGCCATCAACTTACGTTGTTTGGCCACTCGCTTGGCCAAGAGAATCAGCGCGCCCGCGATGACGAACAGCACCGCCGAGCAGATCCCGATGGCCTGCAAGCGGTTATCCTCCCAGTACATCACCACGACCAGCAGAAGCAGCATGCCGATGGCGAAGGAGAGCATGATCAGGCCGGCGCCCGCTAGCAGCAGCAGGGTCAACATTCGGTCGCGTTCGGCTTCCCATTCGACAACGGCGAGACGCAGGCGCGTCTCGCCACTGGCGATGAGGTTGGCGATCAGCCGCCGAGCGGCGGTAATGACGTTTTCAGCCGGACCCGCCATCAACGACGCCCCAGCAGCAGCCCCAGAACGACACCAGCGGCGGCGCCGATGCCGATGCTCGTCCAGGGATTCTCGTGCACGTACTGATCTGTGGCGTCCATCTGGCCCTTGGCGCTGGCATAAAGCTTCTCGCCACGGGCTTCGAGACGTCCGCGCGTCTCCTGCAGGCGCTGCTGGGCGCGTTCACGCATTTCGGAGATGTTGCTGCGCGAGTCGTCCGCCGTGGCATGGATCAGCTCTTCGACGGTTTGCGACAGGTTGCGCAGATCTTCCTTGAGTTGCTCGGTAGAAGCTTCGCGTTCGCGTTCGCGCTCGGGGCCGTTGCCGCCGATGGATTGCATGGTCATGGTCGTCTTCCTTTGACAGTCAATTAACGTGGATCAGCATAGACAGGCTATCTGCAGGGATCAACGAGTGCCAGGGATGCCGGCCAAAAAGGTATTGATGCTGAAGCCGAGGCCGAAACGCTGCACGTCATGGTCGTAGTCGATCAAGCTTTCGCCGTAGCCCTGATAGTACTGCAGGAAGCCGCGAACCTTGCCGAACAGCGGAAAGGAGTAGTCGAGCTGACCGCCATAGTGGGCCTTGCCGGGGTTGCCGCGAACCATCAACGAAACTTCCTGGTCGCCGAAGGCGCGGACCACGGTCAGGTCACCATAGCCGATATAGTTTTCTAGATCGGGGTTGTCGTCATCCTCGTCGTTTTCAGGAATGCGCCAGTGAGGGGCGACACTGAACGCCCAGTTGCCACGCTGAAATATCGATTCGGCATAGATTCGATTCCAGCTGCGTGACAGCGGATCCGAACGACCATTGGACTGATGCGCGAAGCCGACCCGGTTGATGGTGTTGGTCCAGCCCAGCACTGTCCATCGGTTATCGAAGCTCACGAAACCCTCGGGTTCGTAATTGGTCTCGCGAAAGGGGGCCGATGCCTCGGAGTTGTAGGCTTGCCACCAGCTGCGCTGGGTATAGGCGAAATAGAGGTCGCCGTTGTCTCCGAACATGTCGTCGAGCAGCTTGATCTTGAAGCTCAACTGGAACTTGATTTCCGAATTGTCGACCTCGCCCTCGGAGGTGATCTGACGGAAATCGGCCTCGTCCGGGTTGGTGTTGTAAGTCCACGGCAGGAAGTAGTTGCGGCGATAGGTCGTGATCGCGAGCGGGTTCTCGGCGGTTTCCGCTTCGAGGTTACGGCGCACTTCCGCCTGCTCGTTCGCTTGTTGAACCGGGTCGCCATCGCTGTCCGGTGCCTGCGCAGTCGCCAACGGAGTGACCAGCACCCCCGCTAGTAGAAGACTGGTATGGCGCAGCGAACGAATGGGCGTCATAAGACTGTCCTGTCAAGATAATCCAGTGGATAGAAGCGCGATCAGGTCGATGACGATCAGGCTTCGTGTAGTCGAGTAGTGACGATTTCTAGCATGTCGCCGGCCTAAGTCAAACTCGGCAGGCACGCTTAACGGACGCCTCGGAATCCGCTCGTCCTGGCGTTAAACTCCGACTTCGATACGAATCGTACCGCGCGAGAGCGACGGTGACCGCATGAACGGAGTTGGCGAGGAGAGGGCATGTCGGATTATCCGGCCGGGAGCGAGTATGTCAGTCAACTAGAGCCTCTTGCTCGGAGATCGTTAAACCCCACGAGGGCCAACGCTCTGATAATGACCGCCCGAGCGCCTGCGCCTGCTGTCTCTGTCGTCAAAGCCGTTTCGGTCGTCAAAAAAGTGGCTCAGCGTATCACGTTCCTCGCGCTGGCATTGTGCATACTGATGACAAGCGCTGTCGCCCTGGCGCAACAGCAGGAAAGCCTGCCGACGCGCGACACGCTCGCTGCCGAACAGCAGAAGCTCGAGCAGATCGAGGCGCCTGATGAACAGCAGCAGGCGGCGCTGGAGGATCTGCGAGTCGCGGTGCAGACGCTGGATTTGCTGGAAGCACTGCGCAAGGAGCTGAAGACGCTCGAGAGCTCGGCGCAGCAGGCACCCCGGCGAATTCGCGAACTCGAGCGCCAGCTTTCCGCGCTGAGCGATAGCGAGGCCCCGGCAGCCGATACCCTCGATGGGCTCACGGTGGAAACATTGAGCCAGAGAACGTCCGATGCCCTGGATCGGCTCGAAACCTTGCAAGGCCAATTGGCGTCGGTCAACGCGCGGCTGATCAGCGCGGAGACGCGGCCGGAACGAGCGCAATCTGCCATCGCCAAGGCGATGGCAGATGCCGAACAGGCACGAACACAGCTTCAGACGACTGATGGTGACGAAACCCAGACCTTCGATCCGGCCCAGGCACGCTATCGACTGGAACTCGCGCTGGCCGAGCTGCAAGCCGAGTATCATCGCCGGGAACTGGCCAACAACACGCAGCTTCGCGAGCTCGATGCCCAGCGCCGCGACTTGCTCCAGCGCCAGGTTGCCATCGAAGAAGCCCGCCTGAATGCATTGCGGGCGGCGCTCGACCGGCAGCGGCGTGCCGAATCGGAGAAAGCCGTTGCCGATATCGGCGAGGAAGATCGGGCGGCGATCGCCGCGCACCCGGTGCTGCGTGATATCCAGGCGACCAATCGCGAGCTCAGCGACCAACTGCTCGAGGTCACCGACCGCACCAACGACCTGATCCGACGGGCCATCGATACTCGCTCGCAGCTCGATCGTGTGCGCCAGATCAAGCGCACGCTCAACGAACAGATCGACGCCATCCGCGGCAGCCCGCTGCTGTCGCGCATCCTCAACGAGCAGCGCCGAGCCCTTCCGGACGTCGACGAATTGGGCGGCATGCAGGAGGAGATCGCCGAAACGCGGCTGAGCCAGTTCGATCTGGTCGAGCAGCGCGATGCCCTTCGTCAACCGAGGGCGTTGGCCGAGAAGAGTCTGGCCGATACCGACATCGATGTGACGCCAGCGTTGATTGATTCGCTGGTGAAGCTGTTCCAGTCGCGAAGCGACATTCTCGAACAGCTCGATCGTGAATACGGCAATTTGTTGACGGTGGCGATCGATCTGCAGCTCAATCAGGAGCAACTGGCCGAGCTCACCACGTCGCTTCGTGGCGTCATCGAGGAGCAGCTGTTCTGGGTCGCCAGTTCGCGCCCGCTGACACTGAGCTGGTGGCAGGATGCGCCCGGTCTTCTCGCCATCCAGGTGGGCGGAGACGTCTGGCCAGAGGCGCTGGCGAGTTTCTGGCAGGTGCCGGATATCCATGCGCTGGCGGTCGTGCCGGTGCTGATCCTGGCCGCCGTGCTGCTGATGTCGAGGCGTCGAATCAAGGTCCGGCTGCTCAATCTTCATGAGCAGATCGGCCGTCTCAAGCGCGACACCCAGATGCATACCCCGCGCGCGATTCTCTACAACGCGTTGCTGGCCGCCCATGGCCCGATGCTGCTGGCCGTGATCGGCGGGCTGCTGAGACTGGGCAGCGATGCGTTCGCCGAGCGTGTGGGTGAGTCGCTATTGCAGCTCGCCCTGGCATGGGGCGTCATTGGCTGGACTCGTCGACTGCTGGTGTCGGACGGGGTGGCGACGCGCCATTTCCACTGGTCGGCCGGCTACGTGGCCCGGCTGCGCCGGCTGTTGTTCTGGCTGGGAATTTCGCTCATTCCCGTCATTCTCATCAGTGTCACCTCGCCCGGCAGCCAGGCCGAGCTATCCAGTCGGCCGCTGTTCCTGCTGTTGCTGCTGGCCGGCCTGCTGGCGATGAGCGTCATCCTGGTGCGGCTGATCCTCGCGCATGTGCCTTATTTCGGTCTCAAGCTGTTCCGATTGCTGCTGGGGCTGGCATTGGCGCTGGTGCCGCTGGTGCTGGCCGGGCTGGTCGCACTGGGCTACGAGTACGCGGCGCTGCGGCTGATCGGTCGGTTCATCAATTCGCTCTATCTCTTCGGATTGTGGATCCTGGTCGAGGCCACGGTGGTCCGCGGACTGGCGGTGGCACAGCGCCGCCTGGCCTATCGCCGGGCGGTGGCGCGTCGGCGGGCCCAGATCCAGGAAGGGGCCGAGGGCGGACTCGAGGTGGTCGAGGAACCACCGCTGGACATGGAGCAGGTCAACCAGCAGTCGCTGCGACTCTCCAAGCTGATCCTGTTCATCGGTTTTACCTTCGCCTTCTACCTGATCTGGTCGGATCTGCTCGAGGTCTTCTCCTATCTCGATCACGTCAGCGTGTGGGAAATCGAGCGGGGGCAGGGCGAGGCGATGACTTTGGATCCGATCACGGTGGCGGATGTCATCGTGGCGCTGGTCATGGTGGCGCTGACCATGATGCTGGCGCGCAACCTGCCCGGCCTGCTGGAGGTCATGGTCCTGTCGCGCCTGACGCTCAAACAGGGCAGTGCCTACGCGATCTCCTCGCTGCTCTCCTACACCATCATCGGCACCGGCGTGGTGGTCTCGCTCGGCACGCTCGGGGTCTCCTGGGACAAACTGCAATGGCTGGTGGCGGCGCTGGGCGTGGGGCTGGGCTTCGGCCTGCAGGAGATCTTCGCCAATTTCATCTCGGGCCTGATCATTCTGTTCGAGCGCCCGATGCGAATCGGCGACACCATCACGCTCGGCCAGCTCCACGGTTCGGTCAGCCGTATCCGCATCCGGGCGACCACGGTGACCGATTTCGACCGCAAGGAGATCATCATTCCCAACAAGACCTTCGTCACCGATCAACTGATCAACTGGTCGCTATCGGACAACGTGACTCGAGTGGTACTGACCTACGGTGTGGCCCACGGCTCGGATCTCGACGAGGTGCACCGGCTGATGCGGCAGGCCGCGGACGAGAACCGCCGGGTATTGCGGGATCCCGAGCCGCAGGTGTTCTGTCTCAGCTACGGGCCGACATCGTTCAACTTCGAGCTGCGGATCTTCGTCAACGATCTGCTGGATCGGCTCTACGCCAGTGACGAGATCAACCGCCGGCTGGATCAGTTGTTCAAGGAACATGGCATTCGCGTGGCTTTCAACCAGATGGACGTCTGGCTGCATGGCGACAACGGCCAGGTGGCGAAGGTCCAGAGCGCCAGCGGAAACGAGGCGGCGCTGGGTTCGGAGCCTGATTCGACCCCCCGGCCGCCAGCGGCACCCCGGAGTTCACGTCAGTCTCGCAGTGGTGACGATGGTCACCTGGGCGATGGAGAAGTCGGTGGCGCCGGACACGATGGCGGCGGCGATGGAGGAGGGGACGGCGGCCGTTGATCGCACCGCCTCGGAAATAGCGCGCCGTTCAACGGCGCAGTGCGTGGAGCAGAAACTCGCGGTTGCCGTCGCCACCCTGGATCGGGCTTTCCTGCCAATGGTCGATTGCCAGGCCGTGGGAATCGCAGGCCCGGCGCAGCGTTTCGGCGACCGCCGCGTAGAGGCTGGCATCGCGGACGATACCCCGCGAGTCGACCTTGCCGGGGCCGACCTCGAACTGCGGCTTGACCAGCGAGTAGAGCTCGCCACCCGGGCGCAGGACGCGGGCAACCTCCGGCAATATCAGCGTCTGCGAGATGAACGAGACGTCCATCACCACGGCGTCGATGCCGTCGGGCGCCAAGGCCTCCAACTGCGTCGTCGGCAACTGGCGGGCGTTGGTGCCTTCCAGGCAGATGACGCTGTCGTCGTCACGCAGGGAGGCATCGAGTTGATCGTGTCCCACCTCGATGCCGATGACCGTTGTCGCGCCGTAGCGTAACGCGCAGTCGGTGAAACCGCCGGTGGACTGGCCAATGTCGAGCACGGTGAGGCCGTCGAGGCGTCGCTCCAGCGTCTCCAGCAGCGCTTCCAGCTTGAGGCCGGCTCGCGAGACGTAGCGCTCTTCCGGCGCTTCGGCGATACGCAGTGCCGTCGTCTCCGGCAGTTTCTCGCCGGGCTTGGTCGCGACCTGCCATTTCCCCCCGGCGTTGATGCTGACGAAGCCTTGGCGAATCAGGCGTTGCGCCCGGGTGCGCGAACGCACGTGGGCGGTGACGAGTTGATCGAGTCGTTTCATGGCGTGCTCATTTCTGCGGTGCTCGGGGGAGCGGAGAGGGGTCGGCCAGTGGCCCGTCGGCGTGGGTCGAGTGGTTCTTGAAGGCCTGTTGCCATTGTTCCAGCAGCGTCTGACGCTTGAGCGTATCCAGCGTCGCCAGCAGTCCGGGGCCGATTTGCACGGGGCGGATCGCCTCTCCCAGTCGCTTGCGCAGGTCCGCAGCGGTGCCGAGTCCGTCGATCGCCGGGTGCACGGCGCCCAGCGTCGTCTGCGTGGCGAGAAGGCGCTGGGCTGGTGCGCTCAGGAGATAATCGATGAAGCGCTGCGCGGCGACGGGATGCGGCGCGTTGCGAGACATCATGACCAGACGTTGCAGCACCAGCGCGTAATCCTTGGGTACGACCATGGCCAGCTCGGGATGTTCGGCCACGTAATCCTGTACGTAGGAGCCGATCAGGTTGTAGCCGATCCAGTAGCGCCCCTCGCTGAGCCCCTCGAGCATCGCTGCCGTCGTGGTCTCCAGCTCGCTGTGCGCTTGCCCGAGTGCCTCGACCAGATCCCAGTAGCGGGCAGAAATCCTGGCATCCTCGATGGCGTAGGTATAGCCGGCGCCGCTGAAACGCGGATCGTAGGTGACTACGCGGTGACTCAGTTCAGCGGATCGCTGGCGCAGCAGGCTCAGGAGTTCGGCGTGGCTTTCCGGCGGGGGCATGCGGGTGGCGAGATCGCGCCGATAGACCATGACGATGGGTTCGAACGTAAAGCCGAACAGCTCCTGACGCCAGCGTGCCCAGCTCGGCCAGGCCTCAGCGGCGGGAGAGTCGACGGGGGTCGAGAGCCCTTCGTTGGCGAGCTGGTATTGCCAGGGCATGGCGGGCGACATGATCACGTCGGCGCGTGGCGCGTCACGTTCCTGAAGTACCCGCGCATGTAGCGCCAGTGTCTCCAGGTTGTGATAGGTGATCGCGATATCCGGGTTCCGTCGATGAAAGTCCGCGAGTAGCGGATACACTTGCGGCGGATCGACGACGCCATAAATGGTCAGTGGCTGGGACGACTCGGCATCAGCGGTGAAATGTAGTGTCCTTGCCTGCGCAGAGGCCGTCACCAGTAGCGTGAGCGCCAGCAAGACGCCGGCGAGATGCCGGATATGGTGTGGCGCCGTCGTCAGGCGTCGGATGAAAAGGTCAGGGCGATACATAGGCCGGGACGCTCGGGGTGGTCGGGATGGACGGCTTGCAGACTCAGGCGGATGTCGTGGGCGCGGGCAATGCTGTCGACGATGGCCAGCCCGAGGCCGCTACCGTCGCCGGTTTCCTGGCCGCGGTGGAAAGGGCGCAGCATCAGCAGGCGCTGGGACTCGGGAATGCCCGGGCCGTCATCGATGACCGCCAGCCGTGGCGGTGTATCGGTGACCTGCACGGTGACCTGGCTGGCGCCATAGAGCGAGGCGTTTTCGATCAGGTTGTTCAGTGCCTCTTCCAGTTGCCAGTCGTTGGTGGAGACCATCACCGCATGCTCCGGCGCTTCCACGCCGAGGTCGACCCCGCGGCGATGGTGGCGGGAAAACGCCTCCCGCACGCAGCGCCGGGCCAACGCGGTGAGATCGACGGCTTGCTTGGCCGGCGTCGCTTCAGGGTTGTTGAGCCGGGTCAGCGACAGCAGCTGGCCGGCCAGTCGCGCGGTCTTGGTGGCGGTGCCGTGCATGGTGGCAAGCGCCTCGCGCCAGGTTGCCGGATCCGATTGGCGCAGGGCCAACTCCGCGCGGGTCGAGAGACCGGCCAGCGGCGTTTTCAACTGATGGGAGGCGTCACCGATGAAGCGCTCCTGGTTGGCGCGAACGCGGCGCATGCGTGCCAGCAGTTCGTTCAGTGTCTGGCGCAGCTCGGCCAGTTCGCGGGGCAGCGGCAGTTCGAGCGGTGCGAGTGTTCGAGGATTGCGCTGGCGGATGGCACGGCGCAGGCGGGTCAGCGGTTCCAGCGCGAAGCGGGCCGAGAGCAGGACGACCACTACGGCCAGGCCGGCGATGATCACGATATTGACGAGGCTCGCCAGAAACAGCTGGTTGGCCAGCGCCCGCCGGCCTTCGCGTGTCTGCGCCACCCTGACCTCGAAGCGATCGCTTCGATCCCAGCCCTCGAGGCGAGCGCGCAGCACCCCGAGCCGCAGCGGCATGCCCCGGGACGTCACGTCTCCGTAGCTCATCTGGCTGCCGTTCTCGGCGGGCAGCGTAGGGAGCGATCGGTTACCGGTGACGAAGTGCCCGTGGGCGTCGTAGAGCGCATAGAACACTCGCTCCTCGGCATCGGTGGCAAGCATCTCCAGCGCCGAGGGGGGCAGGTCCATCCACAGCCGACTCTGCTGCCAGCGAACCTGCTCGGCAATGGAGAGCGATGCCGCGTCCAGCAGCCGGTCGAAGGCGCGATCGGCCGCCTCGCGGGAGGCCAGCCAGGCCTGCAGCAGCATGACGGCGACCAGCAGCGCCAGCGGGCAGAGCAGCCAGACCATCAGGCGTCGGTAAAGACTCAGATGTGACAGGCGCCAGCGTCGCAACGGCGTCACTCGACCTCCAGCAGATAGCCGATACCCCGTACCGTGCGCAGTCTGACATCGGCCGCCGCGAGCCGGCGACGCAGCCGATGTACATAGACTTCGATGGCATTGTCGCCGACCGCTTCGCCGGCAAAGGCCTCGTCGAGCAATCGTGCCTTGTCCACCGGCTCGCCAGCGTAGTGGATCAGGCACGCCAGCAAGCGGTGCTCCCGCGGTGGCAGCGACAAGGCGGTGTCGTTCAACGTGAAATGCTGGCGCTGGCGATCGAAGCTCAGCGAGCCGAGCATCAGCGGTTCGCTCGGATCATTCTGACGACGGCGCAGCAGCGCGCGAACCCGGGCTTCCAGCTCGTCGAGCGCAAAAGGTTTGGCGAGGTAGTCGTCGGCGCCGAGATCGAGTCCCTTGACCCGATCCTCGATCGCTGCCCTGGCAGTGAGGATCAGGACCGGCGTTTGTCGATCACGTGAGCGTAGCGCCTCCAGTACCTCGAGGCCGCTGCGATTCGGCAGGTTGAGATCGAGCAGGATCAGGTCGTAGTCATGCTCGAAGGAAAGGCGGTCCAGAGCTTCGCCGCCATCGGCAATCCGTTCGACGCGCTGATTCTCGACGGTCAATGTTTCGGTCAGGGTGCTGGCGAGCAGAGGATCGTCCTCTATCAGCAGCAACTTCAGGGGCATGGAAAACTCCTGCAGGTGAAAGAGACAGAATACCCCGGTGCGCGTCTATACGCGTCTATGCGCGTTTATCGGATACGCCGGCGCTCGAGGAATCCACTTTCCTTCACCGTTCTTCGTGCGATGAACCAGCGATGGCATCGTCCATCGCGCGTTGGCGGGCGATTGTAAACGAATTGAATATCGGGGCATTGAACTTTAGTCGGCTTTTGCGTTCGCGCCGTTGACCGTTACATGACTTCACCCTAATTTCCGCCCATGGAAACAAAGTTCTACCTTACGAAACTGTAAGGTTGGCGTCAGCGTTAGGGATAACTCCGCTCTATCAGCGAGGAGAATAATCATGTTTGCAAGCAAGACGATCCGTTGGGTGGCCGCTGCAGCGCTGGCCCTGACCGCCAGTGGCGCCATGGCCTTCGAGCCTGCTGGCAAGGTCGAATGTATCGCACCGTCAGATCCGGGTGGCGGCTGGGATTTCACCTGCCGCAGCGTGGGTAACGTGCTCGAGGAGCTGGAGCTCGTACCGGCCAGCGTTCAGACCATCAATATGGCAGGCGCCGGTGGCGGTGTCGCGTTCGCCCACACCGTCAGCAAGCGCAAGGGTGACGACCAGTTGCTGGTGGCGGCCTCGACGGCGACCACGACCCGTCTGGCACAAGGCCAGTTTCCGGGCATGAATGTCGACATGGTCAACTGGATCGGTGCCGTAGGAGCGGATTATGGCGTGATCGCGGTATCCAAGGATTCGCCGTATCACGACCTCAACGAGCTGATGGACGCGATGAAGGAAGATCCGCGTTCGGTCAAGTTCGCTGGGGGTAGCGCCAATGGCGGCTGGGATCATCTCAAGGTGCTGATCGCCGCCAAGGCCGCCGGTGTCGAGAATCTGCCACGCATTCCGTATCTCTCCTACAACAATGGCGGCGAAGCGATGACTCAAGTCATCGGCGGCCACGTCGATGCATTTACCGGCGACATCACCGAAACCCAGGGCTTCCTCGAGTCCGGCGATCTTCGTGTGCTGGCGGTGCTCTCCGACGAGCGTCTCCCGGGCGATCTGTCCAATATTCCTACCGCGAAAGAGCAGGGCATCGATGCGGTCGGCCCCAACTGGCGTGGTTTCTACATGCCGGCCGACATCGACGAAGACGCCAAGCAGTACTGGGTCGATGCCGTCGACAAGCTCTATGCCAG
>NZ_MCAP01000057.1:0-182282 GCF_001858555.1 Salinicola sp. MIT1003 | reverse complement strand
AGAGATGGCGATAGCAGTAAGTCATGGCAACACCGTACCTGATGGCTCACGTGTTGCACTTGGTCATTGAGACCGCCGAATTTGCCGCAGAGTAATGTTTTTAAACGTTATTGTGATTTTTAGTAATCAAAGACGATCTTTCTACATTGCCGGCTAACGAACTTCCCGCAGCCGGCTCTTGTCCATCTGCTGGATTTCCGTGATGCCGAGAAGTGCCATATCCCGCGCAATTTCCTCCCGCATCAGATGAATCGCGTGTTCGACGCCCGCTTCCCCGGCGTAGGCCGCCGCGTAGTTGAAAGGCCTGCCGAAGAAAACGAATCGCGCGCCCAGCGCGAGCGCTTTCAGCACATCGGTACCGCGCCGGAATCCGCTGTCGATCATGACGGGATAGTCGCCGACAGCCTCGACGACGTCGGGCAGTGCCCGTAACGGGGCGATCGTGCCATCCAGTTGCCTGCCGCCGTGATTGGAGACGATGATGCCATCGGCGCCGTGATCCTTGGCGCGCTTCGCATCTTCGGGGTGCAGGATGCCTTTGACGACCAGGTTGCCCGGCCAGCGTTCCCGTACCAGTGCGAGATAGTCCCAGTCGAGATGGGTGCGTCCCGAGAAGTCGCGATTGACGTTCCGCGAGATGACCGGAATGCCTCGGGTGGCGTGGTTGTTCTCGAAGTGGGGGATGCCGTGGTGGCGAAGCGTCTTGTAGAAGGTGCCATAGAGCCAGCGGGGCTTGAGCAGCCCATCCAGTGCCAGGCGGGCACTGGGGCGAATCGGCGACGAGAAGCCGCTGCGCCGGTTGTTGTCGGGGTTGGGCGGCACCGCGTAGTCGACGGTGATGACCAGGTTACGAAATCCCGCTCGCTCGATGCGCTCGAGCAGCGCCTCGATGCCGGGCCGGTCCCCCGGCAGATAGGCCTGGAACCAATCGCTGCCGTCGATCTTCGCCACTTCTTCCATCGGGATCAGCGACGACCCGCTCATGATCATCGGCACCTCGGCCCGCGACGCCGCGCGAGCCAGCGCCAGATCGCCGCGATAGGCCGACAGCGCGCTGATCCCCATCGGGGCGATGCCGAACGGTGCGGCATAACGCGTGCCCAGCAGTTCGGTCTCGAGCGAGACGCGGGAGACATTCCTTAGCGCCCGCGGCACGAAGCAGTAGTCATCGAAGGCCGCGCGGTTGGCGGCCAGGCTCTTGCCCTCTTCCGCCGCGTTGGCGACGTATCCGTAGATCGGCCGGGGAAGATGGCGCTTGCCGGCGCGTTCGAGATCCAGGAAGTTGCGAATACGGGACAGGCGGCGTTGTTGGCGCGTCACGAATGATCCTTACGCGTGGAAAAGGGAAAAGAGTCCTACGGCGATGTCAGGCTTTACAAGAAAAGTCGGCGAGCGATGCCGGCAAGCCGTCATCCCTTCAGCCCCGGCATCACGAAGTCGACCCCTGCCAGCGTCGTCAGCAGCCTGTCGCGCTGGCCGTCGTCGAGCGAGACCAGTGGCGGCCGCAGGCGATCCCAGGCGGGATCGCCGCTGAAATGGGCGGTGGCGGCCTTGAGCGCCGGAATCATCGGCACGCTCTCGAAAATATCGCGAATCTCGTTCAACGCCTGCTGGCGTGCGTCGGCGTCATCCTCGCGCCAGCTGGCACCCAGCGCCGAAATCGCACGGGGATTGACGTTGGCCGTGGCGCTGATGCACCCGGCGCCGCCGGCCCGCAGCGTGGGCAGCAGGAAGCGTTCGCTGCCCGCGTAGACGCGAAACCCCTGCGCGCCGAAGGCGTCGATGACGGACTGGGTGTTGGCCCAGTCGCCGGAGCTGTCCTTGATTCCTGCCACGACCTCGGGATAGCGCTTCAACAGGCGCTCGATCAGTCCCAGTCCGATCGGCACCTGCGCCACCGGCGGAATATGGTAGAGATAGAGCCGCAGCCGCTCGTCGCCGACCCGCTCGATCACCTCGCTGTAGAACCGGAACAGCCCCTCCTCCGAGACGCCCTTGTAGTAGAACGGCGGCAGCATCAGCACGCCACCCACGCCCTGGTTAACGGCATGGCGTGTCAGGGTCACGCTATCGGGTATCGAACAGCAGCCGGTACCCGGCATCAGACGGCTCGTGTCGAGCCCCGCCGCGACCAGATGATCGAGCAGGTCGAGACGCTCCTGCACCGACAGCGAGTTGGCCTCGGAGTTGGTGCCGAAGATGGCCAGCCCGACATCGTTGGCCATCAGCCAGCGGCAGTGCTCGACGAAGCGCGCGGCATCGGGAGAGAGATCATCATTGAACGGCGTGATGACCGGAGAGAGTACGGTACCGCAGGGCGCATTCGACGACATGAGCACGGACCTCTGGCAGGCAGGTGGTGGATGTGAAAGCAGTCGACCAAGCTATCAATCGATCCAAGTTATCGATCGACTCAGGACCAGGGCTCGACAGCGTAGCGCGACAGCGCCTCCTCGTCGAAGTCGAATCCCAATCCTGGCGTCTGGGGTAGATTCAGCCGTCCGTCACTGAAGGTCAACTGCGTATCGATCAGCCTACGGAAGTTAAGCACTTGATCGTCGGCGAAAAATTCGACGAAAGGCGCATTCGGCGTTGAACCGACCAGATGCACGTGTAGATCGTGGAACCAGTGCGGGCAGATCTCCACGCCGTAGCTGGCTGCCGTGGCCGCGATACGACGGAACTCCGTCACCCCGCCACAGACCGCCGCATCGGTCTGCAGGATCATCGCCGCCTCCTTGTCCAACAGTTCCTTGAAGCGCCACCGACCGGCTTCGATCTCGCCGGTTGCCACCGGGATCGGCGTGCGCTCGGCCAGGCGACGATGGTTGTCGATATCGTCGGGGCTGAACGGCTCCTCGATCCAATAGGGCGAATAGGGCTCGGCCATGCGCGCGAACGCCAGGGCCGAAGGAAGATCGCGCCAGGCGTTGTTGGCGTCCATCATCAACAGCACGTCGGGGCCGATCGCCTCGCGAACCGCCGCCAGCCGTGCCTCTTCGCCGGCCAGATCTTCGCGCCCCACCTTCATCTTGACCGCCTTGAAGCCCTTCTCGACGTAGCCGGTCATCTCTTCCGCCAGCCTGGCCGGCGTCTTGCCGTCGAGGTAATAGCCGCCGCTGGCGTAGGCCGCCACGCTGTGCTCGTCGCTGGCGCCGAGAAACTTGTAGAGCGGTAGGTTGGCGGCGCGGGCGTTGCGGTCCCACAGCGCCACGTCGAGGATACTCAGCGCTCGCATCACCGAGCCGGTGCGGCCATGCAGCAGCCCTTCCTGGTACATCTCTTGCCACAGCCCCTCGACGCGATGCGCGTCCTGCCCCATCAGCACCGGCTTGAGCAGGTCGCGTACCGCCTGCGTCACCAGATGGCCGGCGTTGTTGCCGCCGTAGCAGAAGCCAATACCGCTGATACCGTCGTCGCCGGTCACCTTGACCAGCGCGTAGTCGCGCTTGAGCACCTGCCGGTTGGAAAAGCTGGTCGGATTATCCAGCGCGACGTTGACCGTTCGCGCCTGCACATCGGTAATTCTCGTCATCGTTCATCTCTCCAGAAAGGGGGCTAACCCGGGTGTGATCAATCCACGCGTCTTGAATACATGCGTCCTGAATCAACTCTGTTTCAGGCGGCGCTTGAGCGGCAGACGCAGCCAGCGGAAGAACGGGGTCGCCTGCAGGATCGAAAGCAGCGCCAGGATCAGCAGCACGGTGGCAATCGGGCTTTCCAGGAAAACGCCGAAGCTGTCGTTGCCGATCAGCATCGACTGCTGGAAGCTGGTCTCCATCACCGGCCCCAGGATCAGGCCGATCACCATCGGCGCCGGGGAGACGCCGGCCTTGCTCATCCAGTAGCCGAACAACCCGAAGCCCAGCATCAGCCCGACATCGAACAGGCTGTTATTGATCGCGAAGGCGCCGATGATGCAGAGCGTCAGAATCGCGCAGGCGATGAAGCCGTCGGGGATCTTGGTCACCGAGACGCTCATCTTGGTAAACGCCAGCCCCACCACCAGCAGGGCGATGTTGGCGAGAATTACTGCCCAGATCAGGGTGTAGGTGACATCGCCGTAATCGGTGAGCAGATTGGGGCCGGGCAGGATGCCCTGCACCATCAGCGCGCCCAGCAGGATCGCCGTGGAAGAGCTCCCCGGAATCCCGAGGGCGATGGTGGGAATCAACGCACCGCCGACGACCGCATTGTTGGCGGCCTCCGGCGCGGCAACGCCGGCGATCTCTCCCTTGCCGAAGCGGCTCTTGTCCTTGGCGAAGCGCTTGGCCTCGTTGTAGGCGAACCAGCTGGCGGTATCGCCACCGGTGCCGGGGATCAGCCCCACGACGATGCCGATGCCGCTGGAACGCAGGATATTGGGCATCAGCTGCCTGATGGTGCTCCAACGTGGCATCAAGCGGTCGGTGATACGGCTCGCCACCTTGTTGCCGCGATGGGAGTTCTCGATCAGCGTCAGCGCCTGGGGCACCGAGAACAGCCCGATCAGCGCCACCGTGAAATCGATCCCGGCGAACAGGTTGATCTGATCGAAGGTCATGCGTGGCGTGCCGGTGGTCAGATCCATCCCCACGGTGCTGAGCAGCAGCCCCAGCCCGCCGGAAAGCAGACCGCTGATCACCGATCCCTGCGCCAGCGAACCGATGATGGTGATGCCCAGCACAGCGATGGCGAACAGCTCGACCGGACCGAACTCGAGCACCAGCGTGCCGAGCAGCGGTGCCGCCGTCAGCAGCGCGATGCCGCTCATCAGCCCGCCGAAGAACGAGGCGAACAGCGAGACCCCCAGCGCCTGGCCCGCCTTGCCCTGCTGCGAGAGCGGGAAGCCGTCGAGAACGGTCGCCGCCGCCGAGGGCGTGCCGGGAGTACGCAGCAGAATCGCGGCGATGGAGCCGCCGTAGGACGCCCCCACGTAGAGCGAAGCCAGCATGCTCAGCCCGGTCGCCGGGTCGAAGCTGAACGTCAGCGGCAACAGCAGCGCCAGCGCCATCGTCGCCGACAGCCCCGGCATCGCCCCGACGAACAGCCCCAGCAGCGTGCCGCCGAGAATGCAGGCAATGTTGTTGAAGCTGAGCACATTGGTCAGCCCGATCATTACCAAAGAGGAATCCATGCGCGTCTACTCTCCTGCGCTCGAACCGAGCGTCGTGGCCGCCAGTGCTGGCGAGGGCTTACCAGTGCTGGCGAAGACTCAAAGAAAGCTCGGCAGCAGCGGGATCGGCAGACCCAGGAACTGCACGAACACCAGGCACACCATGGCGATCAGGATCGCACCGGCGATCAGCGCGAAGGTCCACTTCACGGTGCGCAGGATCGCCAGCGCCAGGATCATGAACAGTGCCGTGGCCAGCACGTAGCCGAGCGTCGTCATCGACGCGACATACCCCACCGCCAGCAGGAAGATGGCGACGACCGCCCCCCAGCGCTTGGGCGCCGGTGATGCCTCGTCCGCTTCCCGGCCGGCTGGCTCGGCGGCGGTGCCGCCAGTGGCCGGCGCGCGACGCTGCAGCCGCAGTTCGCTGGCCACCATCGCCAGCGACAGCAGCCCGACGGCGACTGCGTAGATCATCGGCATCTGGGCGGCGGCGCGGGGGTAATCGCTGGCGTCGAAGAAGAAGACGCCGGCCACGACGATGCCAAACACTCCCAGCAGCAAACGACTGACGTTCATGGCGTCCTCCTCGTCGGGTATCGATCGGCCACTCAGCGGCCGACCTCGTCCTTGACCGATTCCCAGATGTCGCGGTAATCGCTCTCCATCTGGTCGATCATGGCGCGGTAGTCATCGCCAGTGACGACATCGAGGTTCATGGCGCGCTTTTCCGCCTGGGCCTGGAAGTCGGGCTCCTGCGCCAGCGTCTCGAATGCCTCGATCAGCTGCTGGCGGGCCTCATCCGGAATGCCCGCCGGCGCGCTGTAACCCCGCGAGGAACCCGCCACCACGTCGACCCCCTTCTCCTTCATGGTGGGCACGTCCGGCAGGCTGGGCAGCCGCTTCTCGGCGAACACCGCCAGCGCCCGAAGGTTGCCGGACTCGATCTGGCCGTAGACGTTGCCCACGTTGTTGAAGCTGGCATCGATCTTGCCGCCCATGGCCGCTGTCGCGGACGGGCCATCGCCCTGGAAAGGCACCTTCTTGAAGGAGAGACCCTTGGCCTGCTCGAGCAGGATGGTAGTGAAGAAATCGTCACCACCGACGCCGGAATTGCCGATGGTCACCGTACCCGGGCTCTGCTCGGCGGCTTCGAAGAGATCCTCGATGGTCTGGTAGGGGCTGTCGGCATTGACGACGACGATGCCCGGATCGGTCACCACGTTGGCGATCGGCGTCATCTCGTCGGTGTTGTAGGTGATGGCGTCGTTCATGATGTAGTTGGTCATCAGCATCGGCGTGTTGGTGATGCTGATGATGCTGCCATCGTTGGGCGACTGCTTGGCCAGCCGCGTCCAGGCGACGGCCCCGGTGGCGCCGGGCATGTATTCGTTGACGAAATCGACGCCGAGGATCTCGCTCAGGCGCGGCTGCACCAGCTGAGCCAGGGCATCACTCCCGCCTCCCGGCTTGAATCCTTGCAGAACGGTGACTTCATCGCCTCCCACATAATCGGCGGCTTGCGCCAGGGGAGACAGGCTGATGGCGACGGCGGTGGCCGTCAGCCAGTGGCGAAGGGCTTTGGCGTGCATGATCGATTCCTCTCTGACGGAGTCTGTTTGTCGTTGTCGTACCTAGCCTTGTCTTGCCTACTCTTTGGCTTACCTACTCTTTGGCTTACCTACTCTTGTCGTGCCAAAGAGAACGTATTAATTTATCGATCAGATTGTCAATAATATTACCGCCAATAGAGACTAAAGCAGTAACGGCGTACAAAATGGTCCTAAAGGCCGCGAAATCGCCATCATCCGGCGAACAGGCGTGGCAGAATCGATTCTGCAACCGGCGGACTGACCAGCGGCGGCGCTTGCTCCATGCCTGCCCTGCTGAAGACAATGGCCAACCGGATGACGGGAACTACATCGTGACGGGAACACATTCATGCCAAAACGGGACAACGCCAAACCGAGCAGCGCCGACACGGACCGATACCTCGTCGGCGAGCAAGCTGAGACGGTTGCCGAAACGGCCAGCGTGACCGATATCGTGTCGGCCATCGAAGAGGACATCGTGCTCAATCGCGTGCATCCGAAGGAGCGGCTGGTCGAGGAAGACCTGATGCAGCGCTTCGCCGGCAAGCGCCACGTGGTGCGCCAGGCGCTGTTTCAGCTCGAGAATGCCGGCCTGGTGGAGCGCATCAAGAATCGCGGCGCTTTCGTCAAATCCTATACGCCGGAAGAGGTGGAAGGGATCTACGTCATGCGCGAACTGCTGGAGGAGGCCGCCGCGGATCGCATCCCGATGCCGGCGCCGCCCGCGCTGATCGAGGCGCTGACCGCCATCCAGTCGCGACACAGCGCAGCCGTGGAGAGCGGCGATCTGCGTGCGGTATTCCATCAGAACATCGCCTTTCACCGCACGCTGTTCGCCGCCTGCGGCAACGAGTATCTCTCCGACACCATCAACGAATTCGCCCAGAAGGCACATGCCATCCGTTTCATCGGCACCACCGACCGCCAGTCCATCCTGCTGGCCCGCGACGAACATCTCGCCATGATCGACGCGCTCGAACGGCAGGACCGCACCGAACTACACCGCCTCTGCTACCAGCACCTGCAGCCGTCCAAGGAGCGCTACCTGCACCTCTACCGGCTCCGGGAAGGCGGCTGAGGCGGGTAGTCGGCCGCGATGACCGCAGGCAATAGGCACGACGGGGCCGCGAAGCGGCCCGGTGTCACTTCGGCACGCGCCGCTGAATGTTCGGCGGCCGCAGAAAGGTGAAATCGCAGCCCTGGTCCGCCTGGGTAATCTGCTCGAGAAACAGCTTGCGGTAGCCGCGCTCGGCGGTCAGCGCCACCGGCCGCCAGCCTTCCCGGCGCCGGGCGAGCTCTTCGTCGTCGACCAGCAGTTCCAGCCGGCGTTCGCTGACGCTCAGGCGAATCCGGTCGCCGTTCTCGACCAGCGCCAGCGGCCCGCCGAGGGCGGCTTCCGGCGTCACGTGCAGTACAATGGAGCCCGCCGCCGTGCCGCTCATGCGCCCGTCCGAGATTCGCAGCATGTCCCGCACCCCTTGCCGCGCCAGCTTGCGCGGGATCGGCAGGTAGCCCGCCTCGGGCATCCCCGGCGCCCCGACGGGGCCGATCCGCTTGAGCACGAGAACGTCCTCCGCCGTCACGTCCAGCTCCGGGTCGTCGATCCGTGCCGCCATGTCTTCGGCGTCCTCGAACACGACGGCGCGCCCTTCATGCTCCATCAGACGGGCATCCGCGGCCGACTGCTTGATGATCGCGCCATCGGGGGCCAGATTGCCGCGCACGAACGCGATCCCGCCGGCGTGATAGAGCGGCGAATCGAAGCGGTGCACGACCTGCTGCTCGAACACCGGCACCGCGTCGATCTCCTCCCCCAGCGTGCGCCCGGTCACGGTCATGGCATCCAGGTGCAGCAACGGCTTCAGCTCGCGCAGCACGGTCGGCAGCCCGCCGGCACGATGCAGGTCTTCCATGTAGTGCTGACCCGAAGGCTTGAGATCGACCAGCACCGGCGTCTCGCGGCTCATGCGATCGAAGGCGGCCAGATCGATGTCGATACCCATGCGCCCGGCGATGGCAGTCAGATGGATGATGCCATTGGTCGAGCCGCCGATCGCCAGCAGCACCCGCAAGGCATTCTCGAATGCCTTCTCGGTCAGGATCTTGTCCGGGGTCACGCCTGCCCGCGCGTTGATCACGGCCTGACGCCCCGTCGCCTCGGCGACGCGCATGCGATCCGCGGTCACCGCCGGCGGCGAGGCGCTGCCCGGCAACGCGATACCTAGCGCTTCGCTGATACACGCCATGGTGCTGGCCGTCCCCATCACCGAACAGGTACCGACGCTGCCCACCAGCTTGGCGTTGACCTCCTCGATCTCCTGGTCGTCGACCTCCTGGCCGCGATACATACCCCAGTAGCGACGACAGTCGGTGCACGCCCCCACCCGGACGCCACGGTGACCGCTAGTCAGCATGGCGCCGGTCACCAGCTCGAGCATGGGCAGGTTGGCGGAGGCCGCGCCCATCAGCTGGGCAGGCACCGTCTTGTCGCATCCGCCGATGAGCACCACCGAGTCCATCGGCTGGGCGCGGATCATCTCCTCCGTATCCATCGACATCAGATTGCGCAGGTACATGCTCGTCGGCGTGGAGAAGCTCTCGGCGATCGAGATGGTGGGGAATTCGATCGGCAACCCGCCTTCCAGCATCACCCCGCGCTTCACTGCCTCGATCAGCTGCGGCATGTTGCCGTGGCAAGGGTTGTAACCGCTGCCGGTGTTGACGATACCGACGATGGTACGATTGAGCGCATCGTCGCTGTAGCCCGCGCCCTTGATGAACGCCTTGCGCAGGAATAGCGAGAAGCCGGCATCGCCGTAGTTCACCAGCCCCTGATTGAGCCCCGTCTGCCGTCCGTCGTCCGTGCCATCGTGTTGCTTGCCCTGCTGGTTGTCGTCCTGAGAGTCGTTAGCCATGTCATCCTCGTCGCCATAATTATTGATAATATTATTGACGCAAGTAACCACAATTGGCGGGACAATGACATCCGACTTAAGCCGCAGGTTCTCGTCGCG
The DNA here is from genome assembly GCF_001858555.1 of Salinicola sp. MIT1003. NCBI lineage: Bacteria > Pseudomonadati > Pseudomonadota > Gammaproteobacteria > Oceanospirillales > Halomonadaceae > Salinicola > Salinicola sp. MIT1003. The sequence continues at coordinate 172,581 of NZ_MCAP01000057.1, read as the reverse complement.
CAGCGGCAAAAGGGCGAGCGCGACGACATACGAGCGGATTTAGCAGACGCCGCTTATATCGCCTAACCTTTACCCAGGCTAATGCAACGTTCATTCGCCCACGCTAACAGGATCGTGACACAAGGATGAGAACCATGACGCTTTTCGAAGACCTCCGTGCAAGCCACGACAAGCAGCGCCGTCTGCTCGACCTGCTGGTCAAGACCCATGGCGACAGTGAAGGCCGCGACGACCTGTTCAAGCGTCTGCGTGCCGAACTGGAGAACCACGCCGCAGCGGAAGAGCGCGCGCTCTACATTCCGATGATGGAGCACGACATGACGCAGGAGAAAGCGCGCCACAGCGTTGCCGAGCATCACGAGATCGACGAGCTGCTGGAGACGCTGGAAGAGACCGAGTACGACTCTCCCGGCTGGCTGGCCAGCGCCAAGAAGCTGCAGCACCTGGTCACGCATCATCTCGACGAGGAAGAGCAGGAAGTCTTCCAACTGGCGGGGCGCGCCCTGGGGGATTCGGAAAAGGCCTCCCTGGCCAAGACCTATCGCCAGGAAATGGAAAGCCGCGAAGCCAGCTGACGGCGCGGCCGGTCTGTCTCGATCGGTCTGTCTCGACTACCCTATTTCGACCAACCTGTCTCAGCCAATCTGTCTCAATTACTCTGTCTCAACCAACCTCACGCGACCGCCCGCGGCCATCGGTGGGCGGTCCTTCTCGATCAGGACGAAAGGATTCGACGATGTCTCACGACAAGGTCATTTTGATCACGGGCGCCTCGAGCGGTATCGGCGCGGCGACCGCCAGGCTGGCGGTCGAGGCGGGATATCGCGTCGCGCTGGCAGCGCGCAGAACGGACAAGCTCGAGGCCCTGGTGGCTTCTCTCGGCGAGGAGCGCGCCCTGGCGCTGAGCTGCGATGTCACCTCCGCCGAGGATCAGCACCGGGTCGTCGAACAGACCCTTTCCCGTTTCGGCCGCCTCGACGGACTTTTCGCCAATGCCGGCATGGGCGGCACGCCCGGTGGCTTCAGCGGCGCGGATGCCGATGTGTGGAAGTCGATGATACTGACCAACGTCTACGGCGTCGGCCTATCGATCCAGGCAGCGCTGCCGGCCTTGCGCGAGAGCCATGGTCACGTGCTACTGACGGGCTCGGCCGCCGGCCGCACCACCATCGCCGGCTCGATGTACAGCGCCACCAAGTGGGCGGTCACCGGCATCGGTCACAATCTCAGAGAAGAACTGCGCGGTTCGGGGATTCGCGTCACCCTGATCGAACCCGGCATGGTGGACACCCCGTTCTTCGACTCGCCGCCCGAGCAGGCGCTCCAGGATCAGGATATCGCCAACGCCGTGCTCTATGCGCTGAGCCAGCCGGAACGCGTCGATGTCAACGAGATCCTGATTCGACCGACGCCACCGCGTGACAAGACTTGAAAGCCGTGACGCTGTCATCCTGGCAGCAAATGCAACTTTTTCTCATCGGGAAACTCTCAGCAACAGCCGAAAAAGGAAGGACCTTCATGTTGTTGCCGTCGAGACTCCCGCATTACCCGCGCCTGACCTGGCTGGCGCCGTTCACGTTGCTGGCCGGTTGCACGGGCGTGCCCGAAGGCACCCAGCCGGTCAGCGACTTCCGAATCGATCACTACCTGGGCCAGTGGTACGAGATCGCTCGACTCGATCACGGCTTCGAGGAAGGTCTCGAATGCGTCACGGCGGAATACAGCCGCCGTGACGATGGCGGTATCCGGGTCATCAATCGTGGTTACGATCCGGCCGAACAGCGCTGGGAAAGCGCCGAGGGTCGGGCCAGTTTCGTCGGCGACCCCGATGTCGGCCATCTCAAGGTCAGCTTCTTCGGCCCGTTCTATGCCGGCTACAGCGTGCTGGCGCTGGATGACAGTTATCAACATGCCCTCGTCGCCGGCCCGGACCGAGACTACCTGTGGATACTTTCGCGGGACCCGACCCTGGATGCCTCCACCTACACTGACCTGGTATCCCGGGCGCGCGAGCTGGAGTTCCCGGTCGACGAGCTGATCCAGGTCTCGCAGGATGCGCAAGCCTGCCAGCGAACCGGGAATGTCGGCGAAGCGCCCGGCTGATCCGTTCCGAAGCCACCACCTTGAGGCGCATCCGCCTCGACGCTCATGCTTTGGTCGACGTTCGAAGGTCTCTTTCTCGCCTCATCCGGCTGACGTCCTATAGTGGAAGTCATCCTTCCGACCTGGAGCCTGCCAATGACCCTCGATCGTCGACAGCTGTTGCGCAACTCGGCGCTGCTCGGTGCCTCCCTCGCCTTTTCCCCCGGCCTGCTGGCCCAGACGACCGGCGCACCGCCCGCCCGCTACCCGGACGCGGCGTGGCAGGTGCTGGACGATCGCTTCAAGCCCTACTACCTCTTCAACTCCCCGCTCGAACGCCACTGGTCGGACGGGCTGTGGCTGGAAGGCCCGGCCTGGAACGCCGTGGGGCGTTATGCCGTGTTCAGCGATATCCCCCGCGCCCGGCAGATGCGCTGGGATGAAGTGACCGGCCAGGTCAGCGTGCTGCGCGAAGGCGTCGGCCACTCCAACGGCAACGCCTTCGACCATCAGGGTCGCCTCGTCGCCTGCGAGCATTCACCGGCGCGGGTCGTGCGTTACGAATGGGATGGCACCACCACGGTGCTGGCCAGCCGCTTTCAGGGCAAGCCGCTGAATGCCCCCAACGACCTGGTGATTCTGGACAACGATGGCGTGATCTTCACCGATCCCGGCTACGGTGCCCACGTTGATTATGAAGGCGAGAAGCGTCCGCTGGCGCTCAAGCCGGCGGTCTATTACATCGACGACACCATGGACACGCCCAGGCTGCTGACCGACGAGCTGGGCAAACCCAACGGCATCGCCCTGTCCGGCGACAAGCGCCGCCTCTACGTCAGCGACACCGCGCCCTCCCACTTCCCCGACCGACCGGCAACGGTGTCGCGCTGGGCGATCTCCCAGGATGGCCAGTCGCTCAGCGGCCGCGAAACCGTGGTATCGAGCCAGGATACGGAAACCTACGATGGCATCACGCTGGACCAGGACGACAACCTGTGGGCGGCGACATCCGGCGGCAAAGGGCATGACGGCGTATCGATCTTCGCCCCGAACGGGGACCGGATCGGCCGGATCCTGCTGCCGGAGGTTTGCGCCAACCTCTGCTTCGTCGGCGAGCATCGCAACCGGCTGTTGATGACCGCCAGCCGTTCGATCTACGCCCTCTACACCGGAACCCGAGGGCTGGTATAAGACCCGACCGGCGTCTGGCGTAGACTTGGGCGTAGCCTGGCGTAGAAGACCTGGGCGTAGCCTGGGCGCGGCCTGAGTGCGGTCTGAGTGCGGTCTGGCGACGCAGGACACGAATCCGGAACGGCACGCGGCAAGCGGGCCTTCCGGATTCCATTGCAGGAGCGTGGCAGCGCGACGACGAGAACGAGGGCTTTCCAGCCCAGACTATCAAGAACCGCGCTTTCATGATCGAGCCGCGTTTTTTCAGCGTATCGACGCGGCGGCTTGCCGGAGATCGCGAACGGGGTAAGCTGATCTCACCGTGATAACAGCCGAAGCTGGCGAGAGAGCCTATCCTGCCCATGTCCGTGCCGATCTCGATACCCGCCCCGCCCGACACCCTTCGAATGCTTACGCCGTGGCGAGCGCGCCATGCTGGACTGTCGCGCCATGCTGGATAAGTGGCTCTCGGCGACACTGGACGAGGCATCGAAGCCGGGCGACGGCGCCTCGGGTTCCACCGACCGCAACGCAGCAGAACAAGGCCGCCTGCCCGGCGGGCGCTATCGAATCCTCGGCGAGGGCATCCTCGAGCTGACGCCGGATACCGCCGCGCCGGATGCCCGTAGCGTAGTGGTTTCCGCCGGCATTCACGGCAACGAGACGGCGCCGATCGAGCTGGTCGGCGAACTGCTTGCGGCGCTCGAGGTCGGCCGCCTCACGCTGGGCGCGCCGTTGCTGGTCATTCTCGGCAACATCCCCTCGATCCGCGCCCGGACCCGTTTCGTCACCACCAATCTCAACCGCCTGTTCAGGCGCGATCTCGATCAGACGGGCGACGAGCCCCAGCGAGCGCGCGAGCTGATGCGCGCAGTCGATGAGTTCTTCGTGAAACATCCCGACCAACCGCTGCATCTCGATCTGCATACCGCCATTCGCGACAGTCGTTACCCGCGCTTCGCCGTCGTCCCCTATACGGAGACGCAGCCCGAGTCCCGTTGGCCGGGACTGGCCGCGGCCGGCATGCAGGCCGTGCTGCTGCAGCATCAGCACAGCTGGACCTTTTCCCACTATTCGCGTCACTATCACGCGGCCGAAGCCTATACGCTGGAGCTCGGCAAGGTGCGCCCCTTCGGTGAAAACGATCTCGACGCCCTAGGCGGCATGCGGGCCTGGCTCGCCGCCCTCGCGGAAGGCCGCCCGTTTTCGGCCGACAGTCTGGATGGCCTGCGCTTCTTCCAGGTCGCTTTCGAGCTGATGCGCACGAGCGAATCCTTCCGGCTCACCTTTGCCGAAGACGTCGCCAACTTCACCGAATTCGCGATCGGCGAGACGCTGACCGAGGACGACGCGACCGGGGCCTTTACCGTGCAAGAGGCACCGCTGTCGGTGGTCTTCCCCAACGCCCAGGTCGAGCTGAATGCGCGCGCGGCCTTGCTGGTCCGCCCCTGCGTGCCCCCCGGCTCGTCGTAGTGCTTTTGCGTCCCTCGGCTACGTCCCCGAGATTCGACCACGACGTCTCGGGGCTCGACCACAACGACCTTGGACTCAGTTCGCAGCGATTTTGATTCCACCAACAACGACAACACTTACCAGGAGTTTTCCCAAAATGAACAATGAGTTACCGCTCGCTTACCCGGTTTTTGCCGCATCGCGCCCTCGCTCCGAGCAGGCGTTGTCTGGAACCTAACGGCGAAACTGCTAGAATCGCCGCATTTTTCGCCGGGGAGTCGGCGTCGCCCATGCCATCCGACGATGGCACGATCGACAGCAAGACGGGCCATCTGACGCCGTGCCGCTTCCCGCCAGCCAACCCACTCGGTGGACAACATCATGGCCGCGACCCCCATCCCCCTGGAAGCGAAGGGCATCAAGAAGCGCTTCGGCGATCATGAGGTGCTCAAGGGGATTTCTCTCCAGGCGCACAAGGGTGACGTCATCACCCTGATCGGTGCTTCCGGTTCCGGGAAGAGTACCTTTCTTCGCTGCATGAACCTGCTGGAACAGCCCGACGAAGGCGAGCTGATCGTTCACAACGAAACGATCGACTTTCGCGCGACCAAACACGGCCGCGAGCCGGCCGACTGGAAGCAGGTCGAGCGGATTCGCGCCAAGCTGTCGATGGTGTTCCAGAATTTCAATCTCTGGTCGCACATGACGCTGCTCGAGAACGTCATCGAAGCGCCGGTTCACGTACTCGGCAAGCCCAGAAAGCAGGCGATCGACGAAGCCCGCGCCCTGCTCGATCGGGTCGGCCTGCTCGATCGTGCCGACTACTTTCCGACCCAGATGTCCGGCGGCCAGCAACAGCGCGGTGCCATCGCCCGCGCCCTGGCGATGGATCCGGAAGTGATGCTGTTCGACGAACCGACCTCGGCGCTCGATCCGGAACTGGTCGGCGATGTGCTCCAGGTCATGCGGGGCCTCGCCGACGAAGGTCGCACCATGATCCTGGTGACCCACGAGATCGCCTTTGCCCGGGACGTTTCCAGCCAGGTGATCTACCTGCACCAGGGCGTGGTCGAAGAGTCCGGTACGCCGGCCGACGTCCTCGACAACCCGCGCTCCGAGCGCCTGCGCCAGTTCCTGGCGCCCAAGCACTGAGGCGGACTCCATCATGATCGACCTGCAAGGCTACGGCCCGCGGCTGCTCGAGGGGGCCATGGTCACCATCGAACTGGCCGTGCTATCGCTGATACTGGCAGTCATCCTGGGATTGCTGACTGCCAGCGCCAAGCTGTCGCGCAATCGGCTGATCCACGGTATCGGTACGCTCTACACCACCCTGGTGCGGGGCGTGCCGGATCTGGTGCTGATGATGCTGCTGTTCTACGGCGGCCAGATCGGTATCAACATGCTTACCGATCAGCTCTATTACGCCTTCGACATCGATATCTTCGTCAACATCAATGCCTTCGTCGCGGGCGTCATCACCATCGGCCTGATCTTCGGTGCCTACATGGGCGAAACCTTCCGCGGCGCCTTTCAGGCAGTGGAAGAGGGACAGATGGAGGCCGCGCGCGCCTACGGCATGAGCCCCCTGCTCGCGTTCAGACGCGTTCGCTTTCCGCTGATGATGCGTCATGCCCTGCCGGGTATCGGCAACAACTGGATGGTGCTGCTCAAGACTACCGCGCTGGTCTCGATCATCGGCCTGACCGACATGGTCCGTGTCGCTGCCGAAGCCACCAAGGCAACCCATGAGCCGTTTCTGTTCATGATTCCGGTGGCGATGATCTACCTGCTGATCGCGACGTTGTCCGAGTGGGGCTTCGCCAAATTGACCAAGCGCTACAACACCGGCTTCGGGGAGTCCAGCGAATGGAACAATTGAACGGCTGGTTCACCGACCTGTTGTCCAACAACGCGATCTTCACCGCCAATACGCTGGGCTTCTACTGGGACGGGCTCGTCACCACGGTACAGCTGGTCTTCCTGTCGCTGCTGATCGGCGTGATCCTGGCGGTGCCGCTGGCCATCGGCCGCGGTTCGAAGCGACGCTGGATCAAGCTGCCGATCTACGCCTACACCTATGTCTTCCGGGGCACGCCGCTGCTGATCCAGCTCTATCTGGTCTACTACGGCGTGGTCTTCTTCGAAGGCATCCAGGACAGTATCTTCTGGGTAGTTTTCAAGCAGGCGTTCTTCCCGGCGCTGATCGCATTCACGCTCAACACGGCGGCCTACACCACCGAGATCTTCCACGGCGCGATCAAGAACACCGCCAAGGGCGAGATCGAGGCGGCCCGCGCCTACGGCATGTCGCGCAAGTTGATGATGCGCCGCATCATTCTGCCCAGCGCCTTTCGCCGTGCCCTGCCGGCTTACGGCAACGAGGTGATCTTCATGCTGCATGCCAGCGCCGTGGCCAGCGTGGTGACGATCATGGATCTGACCGGGGCGGCCTACTATGTCTACGCCCGCTTCTACGCGCCGTTCGATGCCTTCATCTTCGTCGCACTGATCTATCTCTGCCTGACCTTCGGCATCATGTTCGTGTTCCGAAAACTGGAAAAACGCTTGCTGGCGCACCTGCGTCCGCGCGGCGCCTGACCGCAGACCGAGTCATCGCTCGACGTCATCCGCCACCCATCACGAGCCATCACCTACAAGCCACCACATACACAAAAGAGAGCTTCTCATGAACAAGTGGATCACCAGTGCGCTTATCGCGGGCGCCCTTTTCTCCGGTCAGGCATTCAGTCAGGCCATGGCCCAGGAAAGCCAGGATGCCATTCGCCTGGGTATCGACGTGCCCTATGAACCCTTCGTCGTACGTAACGCGGATGGCGATCTCGACGGCTTCGAGATCGATCTCGGCAACGAGCTGTGCGCCCGCGCCAACCTCGAGTGCAGCTGGGTGGAACAGGGCTGGGACGGCATCATTCCGGGTCTGCTGGCACGCAAGTACGACGCCATCCTGTCGTCGATGGCGATCACGCCGGAGCGTGAGCGCCAGGTGATGTTCTCGCTGCCCTACTACAACACGCCCAGCGTCTGGATTACCGCACGCGATCGCGATATCGACATCGACGACAAGGACTCCCTGAAAGGGCTCTCCGTCGGCGTACAGCGCGGCACCATCCGTGACGTCTACGTCACCCAGGAATACGGCGACGTTCTCGATATCCACCGCTACGGCTCTTCCCAGGATGTGGTCAACGACCTCAAGTCCGGCCGGCTCGACCTGACCTTCGAAGACTTCCCGATCGCCAACGACGCCATCGATTTCCGCAAGGACGACAGCCCCTACAAGCAGCTCGGCGACAGCATCAAGACGCCCACCTCGATCTTCGGGGAAGGCGCGGCGATGGCGTTCCGCCAGCGTGACAAGGCGCTGGCCGCCAAGTTCGACAAGGCGATCTGCGAGGTTTACGCCGATGGCACCTTCGACGAGCTGATGGAAAAGTACTTCGACTACAATCTGTCGGTACGCCCGAGCGAGCAGGACTGCGCCGAATAAACCCGCCCTGTCCGGTCGCTGGTCGTAGTGCCAGCGACCGGGCTCATGATTCTCGAGTCGAGGAAGTGTCGTGGAACACCAGAAGCACCCTTTGATCAGCCCGGTGCCGGGCACCGAACGCTACATCGACAGCTTTCATTTCGGCCCGGCGGATGCCGAGCGGCATCTGTACGTACAGGGCGCGCTGCATGCCGACGAACTGCCGGGCATGCTGGTCGCCTGGACGCTCAAGCAGCGCCTCGCCGAGCTCGAGGCCCAGGGGCAGCTGGCCTGCCGCGTGACGCTCGTGCCCGTCGCCAACCCGGTGGGGCTGGACCAGCAACTGATGGATACGCCGCTGGGGCGCTACGATTTCGAGAGTCTGACCAACTTCAACCGTCGCTACGTGAACGTCGCCGGTAACATTGCCGACGGACTGGAAACAGTGCTGACCGACGACATCGCCCACAATCGCCAGGTGATTCGCGATCGTTTCGAAGCCGCGCTGGCGTCGATCACACCGACCACCACGCTGGAGTCGATGCGGTTGACGCTGCAGCGCCTGGCCTGCCGCGCCGACTTCGTGCTCGACCTCCACTGCGATTTCGATGCCGTCGAACATCTCTACACCACGCCGGCGGCCTGGCCGGTGTTCGAGCCGCTGGCGCGCTACTTCGGCGCCAAGGCCAGCATGCTGGCCACCGATTCCGGCGGTCAGTCGTTCGACGAGTGCTTCACGCTGGTGTGGGAACAGCTGCAGCAGACGTTCGGCGCGCGCTTCCCGCTCGACTACGGCTGCCAATCGGTAACGCTGGAGCTGCGTGGCCAGTGTGACGTCGACCATGCTCTGGCCGGCCACGATGCCCAGGCGATCATCGACTGGTTGCGGCATCTAGGGCTCGTCGCCGGCGAGGCCCCGGCATTGCCCGAGCTGGCCTATCCGGCCACCGAACTGGCGGCGATGGACTTTCTGCATGCGCCGATCGGCGGTCTGCTGGTATTCCACGCCGAACCCGGCATCGAAGTGGAAGCCGGCCAGCTCATCGCCGAGATCATCGATCCGATCAGCGATCGCGTCGAGCCGGTCCATGCCACTCAGGCCGGCATGTTCTACGCCCGCAGCCAGCGTCGGATGGCCACTGCCGGCATGATCGTCGCCGATATCGCCGGCCATCACAGCCACCGGAGCGGCTACCTGCTGGCGCCGTGAACCAGGCGTTGATTGCGGCGATATTCAACCGTACAAGCATTGGTTATGCTGCGGTTGTCGCCCATCGAGTGTCAGGGAGCGTTCACCGTTCAAAAGGCGGTGAGCGGACCGGAACCGAGTCGCAACACACAAGAACTCACGCATCACAAGAGAGAAGCGATCCATGAAGAAACTGCTGACTACCAGCCTGCTCGGCGCCGCGCTGATCGCGGGTGTCGCCCAGGCCCAGGATACCGAACAGCTGCGCATCGGCGTCGACGTTCCCTACGAGCCGATGGAATACCGTACCCCGGAAGGCGAGCTGACCGGCTTCGACATCGAACTCGGCAACGCCCTGTGCGCGCAGATCAAGGCCGAGTGCGAATGGGTCGTTCAAGCCTGGGACGGCATCATCCCCGGCCTGCTGGCACGCAAGTACGACGCCATCATGTCGTCGATGACGATCAACGACGAGCGCCGCCAGACCGTGCTGTTCTCCGATCCGTACATCAAGCCGCCCTCTGCATGGTTCGCCGCCGCCGACAGCGGTATCGACACGGTCTATCCCGAGTCGCTGAAAGGCAAGACCATCGGCGTCCAGCGCGGCACGCTGCAGGACAACTACGTGACCGACATGTACGGTGACGATGCCGATATCAGCCGCTATTCCACCGCCGACGATCTGGTGCTGGACATGGACGCCGGACGCGTCGACATTGCCTTCCTCGACTTCCCGGTCGGCAAGTCCACCCTGCTGGACAGCAAAGAGGGCAACTACGTCACTGTCGGCGACATGATCAGCGAACCGGAGAAGTATTTCGGTGAAGGCTTCGGTATCGCCTTCCGCCCGCGCGACAAGGAGCTCGCCAACCGCTTTGACGACGCCCTCGTCACGCTGAAGCAGAACGGCACCTACGACGAGATCTACGACAAGTACTTCAAGGTCAAGTAATCGTCACCACCCGCCGGGCGTGATTCCGCACGCTCGACGACGCGCGGTTTCTTTCGAGACTCGCCGCGTCAAGGCGCAAGGCCCCGATCCCAGGATCGGGGCCTTGCGTTTTCATGCCCGCCTTCATGCGCACCGATACGACTGGTTTGCCAGCACGGCCTCCCGCTGGATCGGCAATAGCAATCCTTATCGATCGCTACGTAAGACAGCAATTGTTTACCGTTCTAATGTGGAGAGCGGTAGTGGCGATCCGTATTCTGCTAGGCATGTCGGGTCTGCCAGCAATGCTGGATTTGAGAGAGAAAGGAGCCCAAGCAGGCACCGTAAGAAATAACGACTTTGCCCACCGATAGAGGCTATCGCGTCAAGAAGCAGGGGAGACCCCATGGATCAATGGTTCAATCAAACGCCGGAAGAGATAGCACTGTGCCTGGGCCTGGCCTCTCTCGTACTGGTTTATCGGCGTCTCTCCCGCCCGGGCCTGTCAGCTTGGCTCGCCACGTCAATGCTTCCCACCGATGGCAGAGGGGCGGAAATTGCCGTTCAGGTGGCCGCCCATCCGGTTAGCGGAAAACTGCAGGTCTACCATCTGTCGCGCTGGTTCGAGGCGGTGCTGATCGATCCCGCCAACCCGCCGCTACGCGACGGCGAGACCGTCTACCTGATCCGCTGGGAGGCGCGCCAGGCCTGGGTCAGCCGGGTACGCAGCCATACCCCGGCCAAGCCTTCGAAGCGCACTCACAAGCGCTGGCAGTGGAGCTTCGATTAGCCGGGCCGGAGCGGCTCGAATGACTCGAAACCAACACCGGGTTCTACGCCGTCGAAGGTCTGGCAAAACGCGCCACCAGTCTCGCCATCCCCGGCCCCACCAGTACGACCGTGAACAGTCGCAGCGTCTGCAACGCTACCACCAGTCCGACATCGGCATGAGTATCGATGGCGATGATCGTCATCGAGTCGAGGCCACCGGGGCTGGTGCCGAGATAAGCGGTGATGAACTCGGTATGCATCAGCAGGGTCATCAGCCAGGCGGACAGGGCGCATAGCGCAATCAGCATCAGCGAGGCGAAGATCATCTTGCTCAACGCACGGGCAATGTTGTGGACCGTCTCGCGGTCGAAGCGCAGCCCCACGTAGGTACCGATGACGCCGTAAGCCAGTTCGAGCAGCGGCTGCGGCAACACGATGGTGATTACCCCGGTCAGATGCAGCACGCTCCCCACCACCACCGGCCCCAGCAGCGCACCGGCGGGCATCCGTCGATCGAAGATCCACACGCCAATGGCAACCACCGCCAGCGTCGCGACGAGGTTGCCCAGATAGCCCAGGTCGACGGGAAGAGCCGCCGCATGGCCAGCGTTGCCGCTATCCGTCACACCCAGATAATGACTGACCAGCGCTCCCACCAGTACCACGCAGACCACGCGCACGTACTGCATCGCCGCCACGATTCGCGGATCGGCATCGCTCTCCTCGGCCATCGCGACCATGGCGGCGGCGGCGCCAGGCGTCGTGCCCCAGGCTGCCGTCGATCCCGGAAGCCCGCCGTAGCGAACCAGCCCGATCCCCACGATCAGGCTCAACAGCAGGGTAATCGCCGTGGCGATCAGCATGACCGGCCAGGCATCGAGAATCTTGAACAGCACCGACAGGGTCAGCGTCTGGGCGATCAGCACTCCGATGACGCCCTGACTGAGCTTGAAGCCGATGCGGGGCAGCCTCAGGCCACCGACCATGACGCCATAGGTGATCGAGACCGCCATCGGCCCGATGAAGCCGCCAGCCGGCATATGGATCGCATTCAATGCGCGGTTGGCGATGACACAGCCGAGGACGAGCAGCAGCCAACGCATCCATGTCGGGGGAGACAAGCGCGGCGGAGAGGAATCAGCAGACAAGGTCAAGCTCCGGTAAAAGGCTAATGATATCAACTTTGGCTAATACCGGGCAGGGTTTGTCGACAATCTCACGTTCGGATGTCGCTTAGCGCCACGATGCGACTCGCCATGCCGCCCGCTCGCGCGGAAGGCTGCTACAGTCAGAAAGGAAGCGCGATGCCAACCCCATGGAGACTGACATGATACGAAGCCTCGTGACCTCGTCCGGCACTGCCCTGCTGCTATCGCTCTGCGGCGAGACGCTGGCCCAGCAGCCGGTACAGGGCGGCCCGCCCAACGCACCGGATCAGACGCCGGCATTCGAACGCCAGACCCGCGCCCCCGCGCTCGAGGATGATGTCGCACTGACCACGACGCCCGTGGCCGAGGGGCTGGTCCACCCGTGGGGGCTGGCTTTTGTCGACAACGACCTGGCGCTGGTGACCGAGCGCCCCGGACGCCTGCGCGCCGTCGACCTGCAGAGCGGCACGCTGTCCGAGCCGATCGAGGGGTTGCCGGAGATCGACGCCCGCGGCCAGGGCGGGCTGTTCGACGTGAGTCTCGATCCCGACTTCGCCGATAACCGTCGGATCTACTTCAGCTACGCCGAGCCCCGAGGCGATGGCAAGAACGGCACTGCCGTCGCTCGCGGCGTTCTCGGCCAGGACCACGGCCGCCTGGAAGACGTGGAAGTCATCTTCCGCCAGACGCCGGCGTGGGACTCCACCAAGCATTTCGGCTCCGTGCTGGTGTGGGACAACGAAGGCAGGCTCTACGTGACCCTGGGAGAGCGCTCGCTACCCGAATCCCGGCAACTGGCACAGGATCTGAGCACCCATCTCGGCAAGATCGTGAGGATCCACGCCGACGGCTCCATTCCCGATGGCAACCCGTTCGCCGATGGTCAGAACGCCAGTGTCGCAAAAGACGGGCTGGCCGAGATCTGGTCCTACGGCCATCGCAATGTGCAAGGTGCCGCGCTATCTCCGGAAAGCGGCAAACTATGGACGATCGAGCACGGCCCGAAGGGCGGCGACGAGCTCAACGTCCCGGAACCCGGCAAGAACTATGGCTGGCCGATCATCACCTACGGCGAGGACTACAACGGCGCGCCCATCGGCGAGGGTCTGACCGCCAAGGAAGGCATGGAGCAGCCGATCTACTACTGGGACCCGGTCATTGCTCCGGGCGACATGACCTTCTACCAGGGAGAACGCTTCCCCGGCTGGCAGGGCAATCTTATCATCGCCTCGCTCTCGCCGGGCGGCCTGGTTCGGCTCGCGCTCGATGGGGAACGGGTGAGTGGCGAGCAGCGTCTCGCACAATCTCTCGGCCGCGTGCGCGCCGTGACGGAAGGGCCGGACGGCGCGCTATGGGTGCTGACGGATGCCAGCAACGGCGCGCTGATTCGAATCACGCCCGAAGACGAGTGATTCCGTTCATAACGGCAGGTGAACGATAGCGCCGCGAATGCCGCGTTCGTCGATCCATAGCTTGCCGAGCGTGATGGGCAGGCGAAAGCGGCGCTTTCCCGCCGCGCCGGGGTTGAACCACAGCTGGCGTGCGCTGGCGCTCTCCCGCCACTCGTTGCGCGGCTTGTGGGAATGGCCGTGCAGCACGGCCTCACAGCTCATCCCGGGATCGATATCTGCGATATCGTGAACCAGCTGCAGGGCCCGGCCATTGATCACCAGGCGCCGGTGCAACGGCAAGGAAGCACATTCGCCTTCGATATCGATATTGCCGCGGACGGCATGAACGGGCGCGAGCTCGGCCAGTCGCTCGAGAATGGCCGGATCGCCCACGTCACCCAGGTGGAACAGCGGGTAGCAACCGGCCAGCAGCGCCAGCGCTTCGTCTCGCAGCAGCCCGTGAGTATCCGAAATGACGCCGACAGGAGCGTCGGTCTCGAACGTTGCCGAGGGAATCGCCTCTGCCATCGCTACCCTGGTCCGAACCCGTCAGATGTGTGGACAAAACAACCGCGCCATGGCGTCGCAGCGAAGCCATGGCGTAGCCAAAGGAATAGACTCAAGCGCCACCCGGGCTGGATTTGACGGTCGCGGTTTTTTCCATACCCTCGTAACTCATGTTGCCGTCGGCGTCGATCTTGCAGGTGAGGTTGTACTTGGCGTTACCCGCGCCAAGCAGATCGACGAGCAGCTCGAACTCCTCTCCCTGTTTGTAATTCTTGGCGTTGGTCTCGTAGATGGACTTGCCATCTATCTCCTCGGACTGTTCATCCTTCTGCACGGCAAGATCACGGCACTCCTGCGCGAGCTTGGGGACCCCATTCTTCTGAACCCCCGTCTCGCGGGCGTCCTCCTGCTCGTTGGTCTGATCTCCCGACTGCTTGTCCAGATTGGGCTGATCACTCGTCTTGTCCTGTGCCATTGCCCCGCCGCCGAACAGCAGCGCGCCGAGCGCCAACCCCACACCGGCATTCTTCATCCCTTTCATCGACATTGCACTTCTCCCTGTTGTGCCGCTTGCCCACGCAGTATAGGAGAAGGCCACAGCCTGCAAGGTTACGTTTTGCAATGAACGCTCAGCCCCACAGCCGACGGGTGGCGATCGCCGCGCCCTCGCTCAGCGCCTTGAGCTTGGCCCAGGCCACGTCCTGGGCGACGAACTCATAGCTGGCGAAGGTGCCGAAGCCGCAGTCGGTGCCAGCGACGACACGCTCACGGTCGCCGATGGCCGCCACCGAGGCGCAGATACGGTTGGCGACGACCTCCGGGTGCTCGAGATAGTTGGTGGTAACGTCGATCACGCCCGGCATCAGCAGCATGTGATCCGGCAGCGGATGCGTCTTGAACGACACCGTCTCGTGCTCGTGGCGCGGGTTGCCCAGCGGAATGCTCAGCGCCCCGACCTTGGCCCGGTAGAGGATCGGCAGCAGCTCGGCCACGGGCACATCATCCTGGTGCGGCCCCTGCCAGTTGCCCCAGCAGACGTGCAGCCGCACCTTGTCAGCGGGAATGTTTTCCAGTGCCAGGTTGATCGCTTCGATGTGCAGCTCGACCCGTTCGAGGAACGTGCCCAGATCGTCATCGCCGAACATGATCACCCGCTCCATGGCCAGATCCGGCGCATCGAGCTGCAGCACATGACCGGCCGCGACGATGGCCTCGTACTCCTGCTTCATTTCCCGCGCCACCGCCAGCACGTAGTCGCGGTCGGTGGGATAGTCCGGGTTGTTCTCCGCCCGCAGCATGGTCGTGGTCACGACGCCGGGAGACGCCGCCGTCATGAAGGTCTCCAGCGGTTGAGGGCGATTGGCGAGCGCGGCATCGAACGAGGCGAGCTCCGCCTTGACCCCGGCCAACGTCGGGTCGTACTGGACGGCGCGCTGGGCCAGCGGCGTGTTCCAGACCTTGGCGAGATCGTCGGAGACCCCGATCTGACGCGCCATGTGCTCGGCGTAGCCGGGGAAGCGCTGGATATCCAGCGTCGGCTTGCGCCGCCCTTCCCCGCCGAAGCCGGTCATGCGCTCGGTGACGTAGGTCGAGAAGCCGACCCGCGGCGCCTCGCCGTTGTTGATGCTGTCGAGCCCGGCGTCGAGCTGAGCGGCGATCACCCCGTCCAGGCAGCGGGCGACCTCGCTATCGAAAGCCGCGGTGTCCACCGGCTTCCCCTGCTCGCGCATGACCAGCAGCTTCGATAGTTCGAGCGTTCGCGGCAGGCTGCCGGTATGCGTGGTGATGATGCGATCGCGACTGGTCTTCATGATCTTTCCTTGGCGTTGTTGGCCGGTTCGAAGGCGGCGAGAGGGTCGGCGGGCGCAGCGCCGCCGAAAACACAGGCCGCCAAGGATACCCAAGCGGCGATGAGGATAGGCGCATGACGGCATGAAAGTTATGCAGCCACTTCATGAACTGAATTCATTAGCATGCGGAAAAAATCGGTACGCGAACGAAAACGCCCCGAGGTCGAAACCTCGAGGCGTTCGTACGGCTAGCGTCGATGCGAAACGGCATCGATCGCCCGGCGCCGGTTCAGTCGTCCAGCGCTTCGGGCAGGTCGGTGACTGCCCCCTTGGACGCCGAGCTGACCGTACGCGCGTACTTGGCCAGCGTGCCACGGGTGTAGCGCGGTGCCGGACGCTTCCAGGCCGCGCGGCGGCGCTCCATCTCGGCATCGTCGATATGCAGCGTCATCACGTCGTTCTCGGCGTCGATGGTGATCTCGTCGCCGTCCTCGATCAGGCCGATCGGGCCGCCGACGAAGGCTTCCGGCGTGATATGGCCGACCACGAAGCCGTGGCTGCCGCCGGAGAAGCGACCGTCGGTGATCAACGCCACCTTGTCGCCGAGGCCGCGGCCCATGATCGCCGAGGTCGGCGTCAGCATCTCGCGCATGCCAGGACCGCCCTTCGGCCCTTCGTAACGAATGACCACGACATCGCCGGCGACCACGGTCAAATCGTTGATCCGCGCCTGCGCTTCCTCTTCGGAATTGAATACCCGAGCGCGGCCGGTGAAGCGGGTGCCTTCCTTGCCGGTGATCTTCGCCACCGCCCCTTCCGGCGCCAGATTGCCGTAGAGAATGCGCAGGTGGCTGGTCGCCTTGACCGGCTTGTCCAGCGGCTTGATGATCTGCTGATCGACCGGATACGGCTTCACGTCCGCCAGGTTCTCGGCCAGCGTCTTGCCGGTGACGGTGATGCAGTCGCCATGCAGCATGCCGGCATCGAGCAGGATCTTCATCAGCGGCTGGATACCGCCGATCGCCACCAGCTCGCTCATCATGTAGTGGCCGCTGGGGCGCACGTCCGCCAGTACCGGAACGCGCTTGCCGATCTCGGTGAAGTCATCGAGGGAGAGCTCGACACCGACGGTATTGGCGATCGCCAGCAGGTGCAGCACGGCATTGGTGGAACCGCCGAGGGCGATGACCACGGTGATGGCGTTCTCGAACGCCTTGCGGGTCATGATGTCGGACGGCTTCAGGTCCAGTTCGAGCAGCTTGAGCACGGCCTCGCCGGCGGCGCGGCAATCGTCGTGCTTGGTCTGCGAGACGGCTTCCTGGGCCGAGGAGTTGGGCAGGCTCATTCCCATCGCCTCGATCGCCGAAGCCATGGTGTTGGCGGTGTACATGCCACCGCAGGAGCCTGGCCCGGGGATCGCGGTCTCCTCGATCTGCTTGACCTCGATCAGCGACTTGTTGCCCTGGGAGTAGGCGCCCATCGCCTCGAACACCGAGACGATATCGGTGTGGCCGGCGCCGGGCTGGATGGTGCCGCCATAGACGAAGATGCCGGGGCGGTCGAGGCGCGCCAGGCCGATCATGCAGCCGGGCATGTTCTTGTCGCAGCCGCCGATGGCGACCACGCCGTCGAATCCTTCGCAGCCGGCTACCGCCTCGATGGAATCGGCGATGATCTCGCGCGAGGCCATGGAGTACTTCATGCCCTCGGTGCCGTTGGCGATGCCATCGGAAATGGTGATGGTGTTGAAGATCACGCCCTTGCCGCCAGCGGCATCGGCGCCGTCGCTGGCCGCTTCCGCCAGGACGTTGATATGGCTATTGCACGGGGTGACGCGGCTCCAGGTCGAAGCGATACCGACCTGAGGCTTCTTGAAATCTTCATCGGTGAAACCGACGGCGCGCAGCATCGCACGGCTGGCCGCCTTGCCGGGACCATCGACCACGTTGGCGGAATGGCGACGGCGGTGGTCCGTATTGCCGGGAAAATTGTCGTCCGGGAAATCCTGGCTCATCAAGCACTCCTCATTTTCGTCTGTTCGCCGCGAGGGCAGTCTGGCTGCCACGTCGGGCAGAGGTTGAGCGACACAGGCCGGCTGGATGATGCAGCGAAAGGTGACGGTCGGCTTGTGTCGTGGTGTCACGGTCAGATGACAATGCACGGACGCGATGGCTCTTGTGAAGCGGCTCTCGTGAAGCGAATCGGCCGCGTCCGATACAGAAAGGGTGACCCATTGTAGCGGCCCGAAGCGCGCACGGACATCCGACCATGGCGGAAATCGCCCATCTCCTGCGCGCGATCGTCTATGCAATACTGGCGGGCGCCCTGTGCCACCGTTCCCCACCGCAACCCGAGCGAGCCCGTCATGTTCGACTTCAAGGAAATCGAAGCCTTCGTCTGGATCGTGCGGCTGGGATCGTTCCGCCTCGCGGCGCGCCATCTCCACCTGACCCAGCCCTCGGTGTCCGATCGTATCGCAAGGCTGGAGTCCATCGTCGGCGAGCCCTTGCTGGAACGTACCCAGCGGCCGATCAAGCCGACACCGAAAGGGCGTCAGTTCCACCGTCACGCCTTGCGCCTGATGGAAGCTCGCGAAGAAGCCATGACCATGCTGGAGCTGGCAACCCCGTTTCAGGGCACGCTGCGCCTGGGGGTTGTCGAATCCATCGCCCACAGCTGGCTACCCCAGTTTCTAGCCGAACTGTCGCGGCGCTTTCCGGAGATGACATTGGAGCTCGAGGTGGACAGCTCACCGGGGCTGGCCGCCAAACTGCACAACCGTGACATCGATATGGCGTTTCTGATGGGGCCGGTCAACGTTCAGGAAGTGTTCAACCGATTTCTCTGCCACTACACCATGGGGCTGATCGCGAGCCCGCGCCTCGGGCTCGATCCCGCTCACTTCTCCCTTCATCGGGTGCACGGACTGCCGCTGATCACCTTCGCCCGTGATAGCCGGCCCTATCGCGAACTGGGCTCGCTGCTCCACCAGCAGAAACTCGAACACTTAAAGCTGCACTGCTCGAGTTCGCTATGGACAATCGTGCGAATGACGCTGGATGGCCTCGGGCTCGGTGCCATTCCCCCACGGCTGGTTCGGGAGGAGCTGGCCGAGGGCAAGCTGATCGAACTGCCCATCGAATTGCCCGAACTCGAATTCACCGCCTCCTGGCCACAACATCTGGATAAATCGCTGGCCGAGGGCGTCACGGAACTGGCGATCGAGATCGCTCGGCTCGATCAGCAATCCTCGCTTCCGGGTGCCAATTCCAGCAAATGAAAGGTTATTCCTATCCGTTAACATCAAAAAAATCGATTTGCCTTATCGATTGCCGCTTTTTATTGTCGAGACCATAATCACAACCGAGTCATCGACATGATCGCCTCGACCGATTTATCCCGACCGTTCGCCGCCCGCCAGGCCATTCGCCAAGGCCAGTGGCAACGTCATACCAGCGGGCTCGCGCCAGGTTACGCCCAGGCCAACTTGGTAATCCTGCCCGCTCGTTACGCCGAAGATTTTCTCCGCTTCTGTCAGCGCAACCCGCGCGCCTGCCCGCTGCTCGACGTTACCGATCCCGGCGATCCACATCCGCGATCACTGGGTGACGATATCGATCTGCGCCACGACGTACCGCGTTACCGTCTTTACCGCGACGGGGTATTGAGCGAAGAGCCCACGGATATCGCCGATCTATGGCAGGACGATCTGGTCACCTTTTCGATCGGCTGCTCCTTCTCGTTCGAGGATGCCCTGATCGCCGACGGGCTCGAAGTCCGCCATATTCAGCTCGATCGCAACGTGCCGATGTACCGCACACGAGTCCCGCTCGCGCCCAGCGGTCCATTCGGCGGCAACCTGGTCGTCTCGATGCGTCCGTTCAAGCCGGCCGATGCCATCCGTGCCATCCAGATCACGACCGACATGCCGCGGGTTCACGGGGCACCGGTTCACATCGGTCTGCCGGCATCGCTGGGGATCGCAGAT
Organism: Salinicola sp. MIT1003; assembly: GCF_001858555.1. Classification (NCBI taxonomy): domain Bacteria; kingdom Pseudomonadati; phylum Pseudomonadota; class Gammaproteobacteria; order Oceanospirillales; family Halomonadaceae; genus Salinicola; species Salinicola sp. MIT1003. The sequence continues at coordinate 152,672 of NZ_MCAP01000057.1, read as the reverse complement.
CTTGCCCGGCCGGATTTCGGCGACGCCCCGGTCGTCAACGACGACGAGCTGCCGGTTTTCTGGGCCTGCGGCGTCACGCCCCAGGCCGCCATCGAAGCGGCAAGACTCCCGCTGGTGATAACGCACAGCCCGGGACACATGCTGATCACCGACATTCCCAACCATCGACTGAAGTACGGCTAGAACTGGAAGTACGGCTAGCCCGAGCCAAACGGGCGATTCTCGACGCAACGTCGATAGTACGACACAACATCAACAACGAATGCCAATAGCGAGGCTCACCATCATGATCTGCAACCCTGCAAAACCTCTCCGTCGAACCCGCACCGCGGCCGCAGTGATTGCCGCCGCACTCAGCGCCAGCGTTGCCACCTCGGCAGTGGCGGAAACGTCACTCAATGTCGTCGGCAGCTGGGGCAGCCTGGAGCTGCACCAGAAGTTCGAGCAGCCGTTCTGGAGCGAGACGCTGCCGGAAGCCAGCGATGGCGATATCACCACCCAGGTCACCAGCTTCGACCAGATGGGCATCGCCAGCGGCGACGTCTTCCGTTATCTCGGCGACGGACTGTTCGATGTCGGCATGACGGTGGGCGATTACACCGTCAGCGATGCGCCGGAGCTCGAAGGTCTCGACCTGCCGATGATGGCGACCGAAACCGACAAGGCCCGGGCGGTGGCGGATGCCTTCCGCCCCATCGCCGAGAAGACGATGAACGAGCGTTTCAACAGCCACGTGCTGGCCATCGTTCCCTACCCCGCCCAGGTCCTGTTCTGCAACACGCCGATTTCGGGCCTTGCCGATCTCGAAGGCAAGAAGGTACGTGGCAGCGGCCGCTCCACCGGTGAATTCCTCGAAGCCCTCGGCGCTCAGAGCCTCAACATTGCGTTCAACGAAGTGCCGGGATCGCTCGAGCGCGGCGTGATCGACTGCGCCGTGACCGGTTCGATGTCAGGCTACAGCGCCGGCTGGTACGACGTCTCGAGCCACATGCTGCCGCTGCCCATTGGCGGCTGGGACTACGTCATCACCGCGGTCAACCAGGACAAGTGGAACAGCCTGAGCGCGGACGAACAGCAGCTGATCCAGGAGCAGGTCGACAAGCAGTTCACCGCGCCGGTGTGGGCGAATTCCAAGACCGAAACCCAACGTGGCATTGCCTGCCTGACGGGACAGGGCCAGTGCGCATCCGGCAAGCCGGCCAGCATGACGCTGGTCAAGCCGACCCAGGCCGATATCGATCGTGCTCACCAGGCTCTCGAAGAAGTCGTGCTGCCCGCCTGGGCCGGTCGCGTCGATGCCGAAACGCTCGAGCAGTGGAACGCCGGCGTCGGCAAGATCGTCGGCCTGCAGGCCGAGACGCCCTGACGACCGCTTTCACACACACCGGCCCGCTCGGGCCGGTGTGTGTGAATCGTTACCTTCGATGGACAGGAACTTCCCATGTCTGCATTGATTCAGGGGCTGGACGGGCTGGTGCGTTTCACTCGCGGCCTGTCGCGGCTCGCCGCCCGCGTGATCGGCTTCGCGCTGCTGGCGGTGGTCATCTTCATTGGTGTGGAAATCCTGCTGCGCAAGCTGGCCGGCCATTCGCTCTCCGGCGTCCACGAGTATTCGGGCTACGTGCTGGCCGTGCTCTCGGCCTGGGGGATTTCCCACACGCTGCTCGAGCGGGCGCACATCCGCATCGATGTCGTTCACGGCCGGTTGCCGCCCTTGTCGCAGCACACTCTCAACATCGTGTCGCTGCTGGCACTCAATCTGGTGGCCTGGATGATCGCGCTGAACGCCTATCCGGTGCTGGCCAAGTCCCTCGCCAACGGTTCGACCGCCAACACCCCACTGGCCACACCACTGTGGATTCCTCAACTGCTGTGGGCCGCGGGCTATTGCTGGTTCGCCTTCACCACCAGCGTCATGGGCCTGAGAGTGCTGGTCGCGCTGTTCCAGCGGGACACGGCGACGCTCGATGCGCTGGCCGGCATGGATAACGGCGAACTTTCCGAAGCGCCACTTTCAGAGGAGTCACGCTGATGCTCGGATTTCTCTCGGTCGGCATTCTGGTGCTGCTGTTGGCCGGCATTCCGGTCGCGGTCACGCTGTTCCTGCTCGCCTTCGGTGTCGACCAGTTCTTCTCGTTCTTTCCGCTGACCAAGGCGCTGGGACAGAACCTGTGGTCGGCGGCGGACTCATTCCTGCTGATCGCGATTCCGCTGTTCGTGCTGATGGGCGAGATCATCGTCCGCGCCGGCATCGCCGAGAAGGCCTATCGCGCCATGGATCACTGGCTTTCGTGGCTGCCGGGCGGGCTGATCCACGCCAACATCACCACCGCCGCGCTGTTCTCGGCCACCTCGGGTTCCTCGGTCGCCACCGCCGCGACGATCTCCACCGTGGCGCTGCCACAGGGCGACAAGCTCGACTACGATCCCCGTCTGTTCTGCGGCAGCATCGCCGCCGGCGGTACGCTGGGAATTCTGATTCCACCGTCGATCAACCTGATCGTCTATGGGTTCCTGACCGAAACGTCGATTCCCAAGCTGTTCATGGCGGGGCTGGTTCCCGGCCTCGGCCTGTCGCTGCTGTTCATGGCCGTGGCACTGGTAATGTGCTGGTGGAAGCCGAGCCTCGGCGGCCCGCGCAACGTCGCCAGTTGGGACGCACGGCTGCGCAGCCTGGCCTTCCTGGCGCCGCTGCTGATTCTATTCATCGTGATCGTCGGTTCGATCTACCTGGGCTGGGCCACGCCCACCGAAGCGGCCGCCGTCGGCGTCATCGTCTCGCTGGGACTGGCGGCGGCCAATCGTCGCCTGGATCGTCGGATGCTGACAGCCGCGCTGGACGGTACGGTCAAGACGACCTCGATGCTGCTGTTCATCATTCTGGCGGCCTCGTTTTTGAACTTTGCGCTGACCTCGTCGGGGCTGGTACAGAATCTGACGACGCTGCTGAACACCTACGACCTCTCGCCCTACGGGCTGCTGCTGGCGGTCATCGCGCTGTTCATCGTCCTCGGCTTCTTCATCGAAACGCTGTCGCTGATGGTCATCACCATTCCGATCGTGACGCCGCTGATCGCCGCCGCCGGTTTCGACAAGGTGTGGTTCGGCATCGTCATGATTCTGTTCGTCGAGATGGCCCTGATCACGCCGCCGGTGGGACTCAACCTCTATATCGTTCAGGCATCCCGGCGCAGCAAGCCGTTCTCGGACGTGATCATCGGCACCCTGCCGTTCATCGGTGCCATGCTGCTGATGGCCGCTCTGCTGGTGGCTTTCCCCAGTATCGCGCTGTGGCTACCCGACTCACTATGATCCGCGCGCTGTGAACCTCATTCATCGAATCCGGAAACCTATCTCATGCTGACTTTCGAAACGCCCCAAGGCTCCCTCAGCGTCACCCCGCAACGCCTGGCCATCGCCGGCTGGGCCGGCCGCGACCAGGCCGGCGTCCAGCACCACATCGAGGAACTGGCCGAACTCGGCGTCAAGCCGCCGTCGAGCGTGCCGCTGTTCTACCGCGCCAGCGCGCAATTGCTGACCCAGGCCGAGAACGTCGAGATGCTGGGCGGCGAAGGCTCCGGTGAAGCCGAAGTCTGTCTGATCAGCGATAGCAACGGCCGCCTGTGGGTAACGCTCGCCTCCGATCACACCGACCGCAAGCTGGAAGCCGTCGGCGTGGCCGAATCCAAGCAGCTCTGCGCCAAGCCGGTCGCTACCCGGGCCTGGGCACTGGACGAGGTCCGTGATCATTGGGATTCGCTGGAACTGGCAAGCGAGATCGAAGAAAACGGCCAGACCGTCACCTATCAACAAGGCACGCTCGCCGAGCTGCTGGATGTCAATACGCTGCTGGCCAAACTGCCCGACGCGCTCAAGCAGGGGCAGTCGCTGGCGCCCAACACCCTGCTGCTGTGCGGCACGGTACCGGCCATCGGTGGCATTCGACCCAGCCCGCGCTTCTCGATGATGCTCAACGATCCGGTCCTGAATCGTCGTCTGGGCCACAGCTACACCGTCATCGAACTCGAGGTGGCGCAATGAGCCAGCTCGATGCCGCCAGCGCGTTCTGGGCCCGCCCGCCGCATCAGCGCCGCTTGAATGACTGGCAGGCGGCAGTCGATGCTGGCGATTTCACGCCCGCCCAGGCGCTCGAGGCGTTGATCGAGCGGGCGCAGTCGCAGACCGACGTCGCCACCTCTGCCTTCATCGAGTTCGATGCCAACAAGCTGCGCGACCGGCTGACGCGAGTCGACCCGAGCGAGTCGCTGGGCGGCGCTCCGATCAGCATCAAGGATCTGTTCGATGTTCGCGGCGAGGTGACCATGGCCGCTTCACGGGTGCTGGGTGACAGCGCACCGGCCGAGAGGGACGCGCCCTCGGTTGCCCGTCTGCGTCGCGCCGGGGCGCTGCTAACCGGACGCACCAACATGAGCGAGTTCGCGTTCTCGGGGCTCGGGCTCAATCAGCACTATGGCACGCCGCCCAATCCTTTCGATGCCGAGCGCATTACCGGTGGGTCGACCTCCGGTGGCGCCGCCTCGGTGGCGTTCGGCCTTGCCGCAGCCACGCTGGGCAGCGACACCGGCGGTTCGCTGCGCATTCCCGCCGCATTCTGCGGTCTGACCGGGTTCAAGCCCAGCCAGCAAGCCGTACCAGGCGAAGGCGCCTACCCGCTGGCGCCGAGCCTGGATTGCGTCGGACCGATCGCGCCCAGCGTCGACTGCTGCGCGCGGCTGTGGTCGATACTCGCCGACCGGCCGATGCCGCCACTGGATGCCTCGCCTCGGCCACTGCGGCTGGCGATCGCCGAAGGCGGTCTGCTGAGCGAACTGGACGATGCGGTCCGTGATGGCTTCGAAGCGGCCATAGCCGCACTCCAAGCCAAGGGGTGCCACGTCGAGCGCCTGTCGTTTTCGGCCGTCGACGGCGCGCTGGCGATCAATCAGCAGGGCGGTCTGGTGGTGCCGGAAGCGGCAGCGCTGCACCGTGAACAACTCGAGCGTGCCGAGGCGGACTACGATCCGCTGATCGCCGAGCGTCTGAACGGCGGCCGGGACATCAGCGCAGCGGACTATCTCCAGCGCCTGTGGCCGAGGGCCGGCTGGCAACGTCGCTTCGAAGTCGAGATGGCCGGCTTCGACGCAGTACTGCTGCCCACCGTCGCGACGCTGCCGCCCAAGCGGGCCGATCTCGAGAATGACGCCGCCGCGTTCCAACGCGCGAACCGGCTGGCGCTGCGCAACACCAGCGTCTTCAACTATCTCGACGCCGCTTCGATCTCGCTGCCCTACTTCCCTTCAGGCGCGGAACTCCCTATCGGCCTGATGCTGTCTCGCCCCCAGGGCGGCGACGCGGCGCTGCTGCAGCACGCCTGCGTCGTGGAGGCGATGCTGGGAGAGTGAGTCGCCTCGGGGAGTCCCAGGGCTCCCCGCGACGGCATCAGCGCCTGACCGAACGGAGCCAGTCGCCGACGCTGCGGCCGATCCTGTCCATCAACCCCAGCGGCGGCATGGCCGGCATGTAGAAGCGAGGGACCGGAGAGCCCGACATTGCTGACGAAACGGGCTTCCGGCAAGCGCCTCGAGCAGCCACGACTTCCTCCTGTCGCTTGTCCTGCTTTTCGTCCGAGCGATATCCGACCAGCATCGTCGCCAGAGCGATCAGCGCAAAGACGATGAAGCAGAAGGCGTACCCCCGGCTGCCGATCAGATAGCCGGCCAGCGGCGAGCCGACGATCTGGCCCACGGCGATCATCAGAAACGGCAGGCCAAGACCGATGGCGGGTCGGTCCGCGTAGAGCCGGATTCCCCACACCAGGTAGACACCGGTGAGCATGATGTAGGCGCCACCGAAAAGTGCGGCCGAGAAGAGCACCGCCGGCAGGCTGGATGGGATCAGCGCAAGCAAACCCAGCGAGAGCGCAAGCGCGGCCAGCGTTGCACGATGAGTGACGTTGAGGCCGAGGCGCTTGACCAAATCCCCCGCCAAACTACCGATCAGCCCGGCGACACCGATCAGGATCCAGACGATATTGGTCATCGCCTGATCGAAGTGGCCCAGCATAACCACGGCTTCGCTCGAAAAGGTCCAGTAGGCGGCGCTGGCCAGGCCCGTACTGGTGGCCGCGACCACGAGCATCAGCGCGCGCGGGCGCCAGAGACCGCCGCGAGGCTCTTCTTGCCGTGAACCGGATTGGCGGCCGGTACCGGAATTCGCTCGCGGCATGGTCACCAATAGCAGCAGCGCATTGAGCAGCGCGGCGACGGCGAACGCAGCGTAGGCGAGTCGCCACTGCCCCGTGGCGATGAAGGCCACCGGACCCGAGATCGCGACGCCGAGACTGGTCCCGGCATTGATGATGGTGTTGGCCCGGTTCTGCCGAGCGGGCGCGATCGACGCCGAGACGGCCTGGGCCATCGGCGGAGAAGCCAGCCCGGTGCTGGTACCCGCCAGTAGAATGGCCCCGGCCAGCAGCAGCGGGCTGGTACTGATCGAGATGATTGCCATGCCTGCCGCCGCGATCAGGGCCGCGGTGACCGCCACGAATCGCGGTCCCAGGCGCTCCACCAGCAGTGCGCTGACCACGATGGCGAGACAGTAGCCGACATAGGCACCACTACCGATCGCCCCGGCCATGGCCGAACTCAGCCCCACATCCTCGCGCATGCTGGGCAGAAAGAGTCCGTAGGCAAAGCGAGCCAAACCATAACTGACGCCGGTCAGCAGCGTGCCAGCGAGGACTAGGCGCATTTCCGAGCGCTTCATGAGGCATTCTCCATTCGAGCATTCACCGTCGCGAGACGGGAAATCCGGTTCGTCGAAAGCGATGTCCGATCAGATGTAAAACGATCGTTTTTATTACAAGCGTAAAAAATCCGCCGATCCTGGGGTCAGCTCGTTCGTCGAATACGGCCGTAAAGCCGCACCTGGGTAACCCGCGGCGTCAAGGCGTCCGTGCGATCTCGATCAGCCGATGGGCGGCACGCCGTGCACCATCGACAGCCGCACCGCCACGATAGGTCGCGGCGTGCATCGCGCCCTCGAACAGCAGCAGAATCGTTTCGGCCAGCTCGTCGTCGCGCCGGCCGATCTCCGCCACCACGATCTCGTCGATTCGCTGCCGCAGTCGCTGCTTGTGTCGCGCCATCGCCTCGGCGATTTCCGGCACGCCGCCACCGGTTTCGCCCCAGGCCCGCAGGAACAGACAGCCCCGCGCGCCCTCCTGTTCGAACCAGGTCTCCAGGGCTTCGAACAGCGCGTCGACACTGTCCGCGCCGACGAGCCGATGAAAGCGGCGGTCCCGCTCGTTCAGGACGGCGGCCATCAGCCCGTTCTTGCTGCCGACGTGCTTGTAAAGCGTACGGCTGGAGATCCCGGCCGCCTGCGTCAGCCGGTCCATCCCGGTGGCAGTGAAGCCGTACCGGTCGAACAGCTGCTCGGCAGTCGAGATGAGTCGTGTGCGAATATCCATGACACCCAATGTAAAACGACCACTTTACACGCGCAAGCACCAATCGCTTCGACTTTGACGTGCCTCGCGCAGCCAACGGGTGGTGAACCTCGCCAGCACCGATACGCCGATCAACGATGGTAAAATGCCGGCCCATTCAGCGAAGGATCATTCCCCGTGTCGTCAGCCTCGATCTCTCGTCCCCCGCTACCGGCCTGGCTGTGGCTCGTCGCCTTCGGTCTGGCGGCGATCAATCTGCGTGCGCCGATCGTCGTCATCGGGCCGGTACTCGATCCGATCATGTCGACGCTCTCCATCGGCGCGGGAACGGCGAGCCTGTTCACCACCGGGATGATTCTCTGCTTCGGGTTGCTCTCGCCGTTGGCGCCGGGCTTCGCCGATCGCGTCGGCCTCGACCGCGCCATCGCCTGCGCGATCACGCTGATCGCCCTCGGCGGCGTGCTGCGTGGCGTCGAGAGTCTGACGGTCATGCTGCTGGGGACATTGTGCGCGGGGCTGGGCATCGCCTTCGGCAATGTGTTCATGCCGAGCCTGGTCAAGCGCGATCGCGGCGACCGCCTGGGCCGCACCATGGGGCTCTACACGGTGATGATGGGCGTCGGCGCCACGATCAGTGCCGGTAGCGCCATTCCGCTGATGAATCTCTCCGGAAGCTGGTCCACGCCGATCTGGCTATGGGCGGCGTTCGGCATCGGCTCCGCCATCGTGTGGTGGCGGGTGGCGCTCACGCTGGCGCCCGAAGAACCGGCCGCCACGCGCCGGCCGCCGATGTCGCGGCTGTTCAGAAGTCCGGTGGCGTGGACGTTGACGCTGTTCATGGGCGCCCAGTCGCTCAGCTTCTACACGCTGCAGACCTGGGTACCGGCGGTGGCGATCCAGGCCGGCGTTCCCGTGGCGACCGCCGGGATCATGCTGTCGCTGATCAACCTCACCAGCATTCCGGGCAGCTACATCGTTGCTCGCTTGGCGTCGCGGCTGACCCATCACAGCCTGCTGGTGCTGGGGCTCTGCTCGCTGGTGGCGCTGGCGCTGTTCGGCCTGCTGCTCGCGCCCACGGCCTCGCCGCTGCTGTGGGCGTTGCTGCTGGGCGCCGGCCAGGGCGGCTGTTTCAGCTTCGCGCTGACCATGATCGTGCTGCGCACCCGTCAGCCCCAGCACGCCGCGATGCTGTCGGGCATGTCCCAGAGTATCGGCTACCTGATGGGCGCCAGCGGGCCGCTGCTGTTCGGCGCGCTGCACGGGCTGAGCGGCGACTGGCAGCTGTCGCTGATCTTCCTGATCGTGCTGCTGGCCGGCCAGAGCGTGGCCGGCGTGCTGATCGGCCGGCCGAAGATGGTCAAGCTGACGGACGACTGACGCACGGTTTCTCCCTTTCATTGCTCTCGGTAAAGCCGGGGCATGCCTTGGCTTTGCAATCCCCTGCCGCCTTCTATGCTGTAGAGAGTTATTTTCCAGAACAGACCCCGAAATAGACCCTGGAACAGACCTCGGAACAGGTCCCGAAACGGACTTCGCTCAGGCACGAGCGCGATGCGTCAAGGGCCGGCAAGGAGAGCGACATGGGTATCAGGCTGAAGCATCTCGAAGATCAGGTCGTCGTGATTACCGGCGCAACCTCCGGCATTGGGCTCTCCACGGCGCGCATGGCCGCCGATCGGGGGGCGCGCCTCGTGGTATCGGCACGTAACGAGAATACGCTGGTTCGACTGGTGGAGGAGCTTCGTCAACGTGGCGCGGAGGCGGTTCATGCCGTGGCTGACGTGGGCGATCCCGCTCAGGTACACGGCATCGCCGAGACCGCCTTCAACCATTTCAGAGGCTTCGATACCTGGATCAACAATGCGGGCGCGTCGCTTTACGGCTATATGCTCGATGTGCCGCTGGAAGACCATCGCAAGCTGTTCGAGACCAACTTCTGGGGCGTCGTTCACGGCTCGCTGGAGGCGGCGCGTTATCTCTCCACACGCACTGCGGGCCATGGCGGCGCGATCATCAATCTGGGTTCGCTGGTGTCCGATCGCGCGATTCCGATTCAGGGCATGTATTCCGCCTCCAAGCATGCCGTCAAGGGCTTCACCGATTCGCTGCGCGTGGAGCTGGAAGCCTTGGGCGCCCCGGTTTCGGTCACCCTGGTCAAACCCGGCAGCATCGCCACGCCCTATGCCGAACATGCCCACAACCTGCTCGAGCAGGAGCCCAGCCTGCCGCCGCCGCTTTACGAGCCGAGCATCGTCGCCAAGGCGATCCTGCACTGCGCCGTTCATCCCCGACGCGACATTCGTGCCGGGGGCGGCAGCAAGGCGATCGCAATGCTCGACTACTTCGCGCCGCGCCTGACCGATCGCCTCATGGGCGGCCTGATGATCGATCAGCAGAAGTCCGGGCGTGCGGAGCATCGCCAGTCATTTGCGCTACATGAACCCGGCACCGAGATGCGCGAGCGCGGGAACTACCCACATCATGTTTCCAAGACCAGCCTCTACACCGAGGCCTCGATGCACCCTGTCATCACCACAACGGTCATCGCGGGGGCACTGCTCGGCCTCGCGGCGCTGAGCCGGCGTCGACGGTTCTGACCAGGCAGGCGTCTCGTTACGCGCGTTCTGTCGACTCGCGCTGAAACGGATAGACGTTGCCGATACCGAGCAGCCGAGTCAGCTCGTCGAGCGCCGTGAGTGTCTCGTCGGCGAGCCGGGGGTCGGCCAGGTCGTCCGGAGTCAGGCTGTCGCGGTAGTGCCGCTCGACCCAGCCCACCAGATCGGCATGGAGCGCGTCGTTCAACAGCACCCGCCCGCTCAGCGCCTGACGCTCGGCCGCGGACAGCACGATCCGCAGGCGCAGGCAGGCGGGGCCGCCGCCGTTGCGCATGCTCTGCTTGACGTCCTTGACCATCACCTCGCTGATCGGGTTGTAGCCCGCCAGCAGCAGGTCCTGAATCGTCCGCCAGACGGATTCGTTTTCCTGACACTCCCCCGGTACCACCAGCGTCATGCTGCCATCCGGATTCGACAGCAACTGCGAGTTGAACAGGTAGGTCGATACCGCGTCTTCGAGACTGATCGCTTCGCTGGGCACCCGCACCGGGATGAGTGGCGTCGTCATTCGTTCGCGCAGCGCATCCAGCGTCTTCTCCTCGTCGAGAAACGCCATCTCGTGATAGAGCAGCACCGGCCCGTTGCCTACGGCGATCACGTCGTTGTGAAAGACACCGGCGTCGATGGCGTCGGGATGCTGCTGGGCGAAGACGGCCCGGGAATCCTCGAGGCCATGCTGGCGCGCGATCGCCTGGCTCGCTTCCAGCGTCTGACGAGCCGGATAGCGTTTGGGGGCGCGCTCGCCACCGAAGGCCTGACGGCCATAGACGAACAGATGCACGCCGGCGTCGCCGTGGTCGCCACAAAGGCGCGTGTGATTGGCGGCACCCTCGTCGGAGAATGCCGGCGTCGCCGGCAGCACGGGATGATGGGCGAAATGGCGTTCGTCGCGAAAGATCGAGGCGAGTACGCGGCCCGTGGTTTCCGGCTCGAGATAGCGATGGAAGCTCGACTGCAGGTTGGCGGGCGTGAAGTGAACGCGGCCGTCGGGCGCATCGAGACTCGGCGTGATGGTGGCGGCGTTGGCGGTCCACATCGACGAGGCCGAACACACCGCCCGCAGGATCTGCGGCGCTTCCCTGGCGGCCCGCGCCAGCACCTGGGTGTTGTCCCCCTGGAAACCGAGCGCCCGCAAGGCGCCCAGGTCCGGGCGCTGCTGTGGCGGCAGCACGCCCTGGGCGTAGCCAGCGTCCATCAGCGACTTCATCTTGGCCAGCCCCTGCAGCGCGGCCTCGCGCGGGTTGGACGCGAGCCCGCCATGGCGCATCGAGGCCACGTTGCCATGGGCCAGCCCGGCGTAGTTGTGGGTCGGGCCGACCAGGCCGTCGAAGTTGACCTCGCGCACGTCCCGTTCGGCCGTCATGTCCGCTTCGCTGCTCACAGTGTCACCCCCGGCGGCAGCTCCGTGGGCATCGTCAGCGTATCGGCCTCCATCGAGGCCACCGGGTAGGCACAGTAGTCCGCCGCGTAATAGGCGCTGGGGCGATGGTTGCCGCTGTCGCCGATGCCGCCGAACGGTGCATCGCTGGAAGCACCGGTGGTCTGGCGGTTCCAGTTGACGATACCGGCGCGAATCCGCAGCAGGAAGTCGTCCCAGTCGGCCTGGTCGCCGCCGATCAGGCCGGCGGAAAGGCCGTAGCGGGTATCGTTGGCCAGCTCGATCGCCTCGTCCCAGCTCTGGTATCGATGGACCTTGAGCAGCGGGCCGAAGTGCTCTTCGTCGGGCACGTCGCAGCCGGTGACGTCGACTAGCCCCGGGGACAGCAGGCTGGTGCCGGCCTGCAGGGACTGCATGCGTACCAGCACGCGTCCGCCACGGGCTTCGAGATCGCGCTGCGCCTCGAGCAGGCCTTCCGCCGCTTGCGGACTGACCAACCCGGCATAGAACGGCGCCGGCTCGCTGAACGGCTCGGCCACGCGAAGCTCGGCCAGCGCTTGCGACAGCTTCTCGACCAGCCGGTCGCCGGCCTCGCCCGCCGGCACGATCAGCCGGCGCGCACAGGTACAGCGCTGCCCGCCGGAAAGGAACGCCGACTGGACGATGGTCAGCACCGCCGCGTCGAGATCACGCACGTCCTTGACCACCAGCGGGTTGTTGCCGCCCAGCTCCAGCGCCAGGATCTTGCCGACCTGGCCGCCGAACTGGCGGTGCAACAGCCCGCCAACCTTGGCGCTGCCGGTGAACAGCAGGCCGTCGATATCGGCGTTGCCCGCCAGCGCCTGCCCCACTTCCGCCGCGCCCTGGACCAGGTTGATCACGCCGGCAGGCAGGCCCGCCCGCTCCCAGCACTGCAGGGTCAGGTCGGCGGTCATCGGCGTCTGTTCGCTGGGCTTGAACACCACGCAGTTGCCCGCCAGCAGCGCCGGCACGATGTGGCCGTTGGGCAGATGGCCCGGAAAGTTGTAGGGACCGAAGACCGCGAGCACGCCATGCGGGCGATGGCGCAGCACGGCGCGCGTGCCACCGGCATCCCGGGCGCGCTCGCCGGTGCGCTCGTGATAGGCGGTCAGCGAAATCGCCACCTTGCCGATCATCGCGCCCACTTCGGTGCGCGCTTCCCAGATCGGCTTGCCGGTCTCGTGCGCGATACAGTCGGCCAACGGCTCGCGGTGGTTCTCCAGCTCATCGCGGAAACGCTCGACGATCGCCTGGCGTTCGGCAAAGGGGCGACGCGCCCAGCCAGGAAACGCACGCCGCGCTGCCGAGATCGCCTCGTCGACCTGCTCGGGCGACGCCGCCGCGGCCTGCCACAGCGAGTCGCCCGAAACGGGATCGCGCTTGTCGAAACACGCCGCCGCGCCCTCGATCCAGCGGCCGTCGATCAGCAGTTGTTGTTTGGCGTGCATATGTCGCTCCTGATGATTGGTTGGTAAGCCGCGAGCCGCGAGCCGCGAGCCGCGAGCCGCGAGCCGCGAAATTCAGGATTCGATCACGCTGAAAGCTCGAAGCTCGAAGCTCGAAGCTCGAAGCTCAGGTTTCCAGCACCCGCAACCGGTCGCCGCTGGTCACGTCCAGGCGCTCGGCTTCGGCGGTGGTGAGCGTGATCACGTCATCCTCGCTGGGGCCGCGGCCGATCCAGCTGCAGCGGAAGTCGCTCATGCCGGTGGTCGCAGCCATCCAGCCGGGGCGCTCGGACTGTGCCAACCGCTCGCCGCCGACTTCCACCGTGACGCAGCGCGAATGCCGAATGGCGCGCACGTCATCGATGTAGGCTTCCACCGTGGGGCCGCCGTCGAAGATGTCGATGTAGCCTTCCCAGCGCAGCCCTTCCTTCTTGAGCATTTCCAGCGCGGGCCGGGTGTGCTCGTGGACCTGGCCGATGCAGTCCTGCGCCGCCTGCGGCAGAAACGGCACATAGATCGGGTACTTCGGCATTAGCTCGCCGATGAAGCTCTTCTGCCCCAGCCCGGTGAGCTGGTCGGCCTGCTTGAATTCCATCGGAAAGAAGTGGCTGCCGAGACTGTTCCAGAACGGGCTGACGCCGTCCGGACTGAAGACGCCGCGCATTTCCGCCAGCACCTTGGCCGGAAAGCATTCGCGGAACTCCGCCATGAACAGCCAGCGCGCCTTGGAGAGCAGCGTGCCGTTGCGGTCGCGCCGGTAGGCCGGACGCAGGAACAGCGAGGCGACTTCGGCGTCGCCGGTGTGATCCGAACTCAAAAACAGCGTATCGATGGTGCGATGCAGGTCGAGCTGGACCGATGAGTGGGCCAGCTTGCCGACACGATAGTGGTAGAACGGCGTCTCCCGGCCGACCTCGGCCTCGATCGCGCAGCAACCCGCCAGCGCGCCGGTCTGCTCGTCCTCGAGCACGAAGAAATAGAGCCGCTCCGGCTCGGGGACGCGACCTTCGAACGCCGCTACCGCGTTGTCGATCTTGGCGGTCAGGAACTCGCGGCTGTTGGGCAGCGAGGTGAAACCGACGCCGGTTTCCTGGGCCAGGGCCTGCAGTTCGTCGATATCGTGGTGCCCAATGGGTCGCAGGCGCATTACAGTTCTCCCTCGTCCAGCGCGTCTTCGACATTGGGTAGCGCCAGCGGCGCGACCAGCACGGCACGCCCCTCCTCGACGCCCAGCAATGCCGCCTGCTCTTCCGACAGCAGCAGCTGGCCGGTCGGGGTGAGCGCGTAACGCGCGACGGTGCAGCGAAAATCCGCCAGCTGTTGATTGGCCACCATCGCCGGCTCGGCATCCGGCAGCGAGGCCGCCGGACGGATCCGCACCGGGTGCCAGCCGCAGTGGGTCAGCGTGTGCAGCCGCTGCCTTTCCGCTCTGACCACCGGGCCGGCGTCGAAGATATCGACATGGCGCGAACGCACGAAGCCTTCGGCCAGCATCTCCTGTAGCGCCTGCTCGTGGGCCGGATGCTCACGCCCGATCGCCGCCCGGGCCTGCGGCGTCAGCAACGGCAGATAGAGCGGGAACTGCGGCATCACCTCGGCGATGAAGCTCTTCGAGCGCACACCCGCCAGCAGGTTGATCTCGTGGTAGCTCTGCTCGAAGAAGTGGCGGCCGACACTGTCCCAGAACGGCGAGCCGCCCGCCTCGTCGAGGTAGCCCGGGAAGGCGACGCCCAGCGTCTCCGCAAAGCGCTCGGGATACTGGGCGATGAACATCAGCCGGGCGCGGCGCAGCAGCGTCGCCGCACTGGTGCCGCGGTAGCGCGAATCCAGCGACAGCGCGCACAGCAGCGAGACTTCCGACATCTCGTGGGAAAGCGACAGCGTCTGCACCTCATGGCGCAGGTTGAGCTGCTGCGAGGCGTGGATCAGGGTTTCCTGGCGGTAGGTGTAATAGGCGTCCTGCGCGCCGGCCTGAGCCCGAATGCTCGCCGTGCCGATGATCTCCCCCAGGTTCCGATCCTCGAGCACGAAGGTGTAGAGCTCGTCGCCGGGGAAGTCGACATTGCGCGCAAGCGAACGGGAGGAGCGGGCGATCCGCTCCTCCAGCCGGTCGCGATGCGCGGGCAGGTTGGTCAGCTTGGGCGTGGAGCCGCCAGCCAGCCGCTCGATCGCGGCCAGATCGCCGGACTGCGCCGGACGAAACAGCAGGTGTCCGACGCTTCTCGTCGTCGAATCCGCTACGGCACCTGAGACAACATCGGCATGGATCATGATTGGCCGACGAGCTGCTCGATGGCCAGTTCCAGCCGCGCCATGCCTTCCTGGAGATCCGCTTCCGGGATCACCAGCGACGGCGCCATGCGCAGCACGTTGGGGCCGGCAACCAGAATCATCAGCCCCTGTTCGATGGCCAGCGGCAGGATATCCCGCGCGCGGCCCTCGAAGTCGTCGCTCATCTCGGCGCCGATCAGCAGACCCATGCCGCGGATCTCCTTGAACACACCGTACTTGCGATTGATGACCTCGAGATGCTCGCGGAAGAGCTCGTGACGACGCTCGACGCCCGCCAGCACTTCCGGCGTATCGATGGTGGTCAGCGCGGCCAGACCCACGGCGCAGGCCAGCGCGTTACCGCCGTAGGTGGAACCGTGCGTTCCCACCGCCAGCGACGGCGCCACGCGATCGGTGGTCAGCATCGCGCCGATCGGGAAGCCGCCGCCCAGCGCCTTGGCAGAGGTCAGGATGTCCGGGGTCACGCCGTAATGCATGTAAGCGTAGAGCTTGCCGCTGCGACCGACCCCGGACTGCACTTCGTCGAGGACCAGCAGGGCCTGGTGCTGATCGCACAGCTCGCGCAGACCGCGCATGAACTCGGGCGTTGCCGGCGTTACGCCGCCTTCGCCCTGGATCGGCTCGACCACGATGGCGCAGGTATCGTCATCGATCAGCGCGCGAACGCTGTCGAGATTGTTGAACTCGGCGTGCACGATGCCGCCCGGGATGGGGCCGAACCCCTCGGAGTACTTGGGCTGACCGCCGACGCTGACGGTGAACAACGTACGGCCGTGAAACGCCTGCTTGAACGAGATGATCTTGTGCTTCTTCTCGCCGAAGTTGTCGAAAGCCCAGCGCCGCGCCAGCTTGAAGGCCGCTTCGTTGGCCTCGCCGCCGGAAGAGCAGAAGTACGCCTTGTCGGCGAAGGTCCGCTCGACCATCTGCCTGGCCAGCGCCAGTGCCGGCTCGTTGGTATAGACGTTAGAGAGGTGCCACAGCTTGTTGGCCTGCTCCGTCAGCGCGCCGACCAGCGCCGGATGACAGTGCCCCAGCGCATTGACCGCGATACCGCCAGCGAAATCGATGTACTCCTTGCCCGCCTGATCCCACAGGCGGCTCCCCTCGCCGCGCACCGGAATCGCCTGCTGCGGCGAATAGTTGGGGGTCATGTAGCGGTCGAAATCGTCACGTGTCGGGCTCGCGGCCATGTCTTTCTCCCTGAGGGTTAGGGGTTATGTCAATCGAGTATAAGGAGGCGGCAGCCCCACGGCTTTCAGCGATGGGACGGCGAATTGCGAAAAGCGTCCTATGCCGAAGGTATCAGCACAGGTCCCCATCGCAAGGACTAGGTTCGAGCGGCTGCCAACGTCGAGTTTAGCCTTGCGACTTTCGTCGGCGCTACGTCTTGGCACGCATCGCGCAGTTGAGTTCGCCCGAACAAAAAGGCGCCAGCGACAATGTCGCTGGCGCCTTTTTTAGCTCGTAGCTCGTAGCTCGTAGCTCGTAGCTCGTAGCTCGTGGCTCGTGGCTCGTGGCTCGTGGCTCGTGGCTCGTGGCCGAAAGCTTACGCCTCGTAACGCTTGAAGATCGCGCTGGCGTTGACGCCCCCGAAACCGAAGCCGTTGCAGATGGCATGTTCCATCGGCATCTGGCGCGATTCGCCGTGGACGATGTCCAGGCCCGCCGTCATCGGGTCGGGATCGGCATAATTGCGGGTCAGCGGTGCGGTCTGGTCACGCAGCGCCAGCAGCGTGAAGATCGCTTCGACGCCGCCCGCGGCACCCAGCAGATGGCCGGTGGTCGCCTTGGTCGCGCTGATGGCCGGCGAGCGATCGCCGAACAGGCGATGAATGGCGGCGAGCTCGCCTCGGTCGCCCACCGGGGTCGAGGTGGCATGAGCGTTGAGATGCTGGATCTCGGACGCCTCCAGCCCAGCCTGGCGCAGTGCGATCTGCATCGCGCGCGCCGCGCCGGAGCCGTCCTCAGGCCCTGCCGTCATGTGGTAGGCGTCGGAGGTCGTGCCGTATCCGACCAGCTCGGCAATCGGCGTCGCACCCCGTGCCAGGGCGTGTTCGAGGGTCTCGATCACGATTAGGCCGGCACCTTCTCCCATCACGAACCCGTCGCGAGCCTGGTCGAACGGCCGCGACGCCTGCTCCGGCGTGTCGTTGAAATGGCTGGAGAGCGCCTTGGCGGCGGCGAAACCACCCAGGCTGACGCGATCGATACACGCCTCGCTGCCGCCGCAGAGCGCGACATCGGCTTCGCCGGCATGAATCATGCGCGCGGCATCACCGATCGCCTGCAGGCCGGCGGCACAGGCTGTCACCGGTGCGCCGAGCGGGCCCTTGAAGCCATGACGGATCGAGACCTGGCCGCAGGCGAGGTTGGCCAGAAACGAAGGAATGGTGAACGGAGACAACCGCCGCGGCCCCCGGCTGTCTACCGTGCGCACTGCATCGGCAATGGAGGGAAAGCCGCCAATGCCCGAGCCGATCAGGGTCGCCGTGCGCTCCTTCTCGGCTTCCGTCTGCGGGAACCAGTTGGCCTGGGTCAGCGCTTCTTCCGCCGCCGCGACCGCCATCTGGATGAAGCGGTCCATCTTGCGCCGCTCTTTCGGATCCATGGTGGCATCCGGGTCGAAGCCGGCGCTGTCTTCCTCGATGGTCGGCACCGGCCCGCCGACGCCCACGGCCAGACCTTCGACGGTCTCCGCCGGCAGCCGGCGCAGGCCGGAGGCGCCCGACAGCAGACGCTGCCACACGGTTTCGATACCGCATCCCAACGGCGAGAGGATGCCCATACCTGTCACTACGATACGTCGCATGACGATGTCCTTTCAGTCATTGATCGAGTTACTCGCAACATCGACAAGCTGGCCAGAAGCCTTCGCTGCCGCTGTCTGCGAGTGGGAAGAAGCACCACGGTCGAAGGCTTTCTGCATGCGCTCGATACGGGCATGAACCGCCGGGCTGGCGTCGGGGCCGGGGGCCAGACGCACATCGCCGGGCGACAATGGCCTGTCATGGTGGCGGTCGTACAGGATCGGATCGACAGGGTCCAGGGTCTGTCGATCGACCAGATGGAAGCCGTCGGCTTCAATCGGCAAATGGTCTTCGCCCCAGCGGTAGAGCATCAGAATGACCGGTGCGAGGTCGTGGCCCTTTGCCGTCAGATGATACTCGTAACGCGGCGGATGCTGCTGATAGCAGCGCTTTTCGAACAGCGTGTTGGCGACCATGCGATCCAGACGCCGCGTCAGCATGCTGGAAGCGATGCCCAGGCCGCGCTGGAACTCGTCGAAGCGACGCGCGCCTTGCATGGCGTCGCGCAGGATCAGCAGCGTCCAGCTGTCGCCGACGCAGTCGAGTGCGCGGGCCACCGGGCAGAAAGAGGAAATATCGTGGGTCACTTTCATTATGGAAGCGACTCTACCGAATTTCTCGGTTCAAGGGAAATGGAGACATCCGAAACCGGCAACGGTTGCGTTCACGTGCCGCCGGCATCCAGTGCCAATCGCATTCGCACTCGCGGCAGCCGCTCGCCCTGGCGTTCGCTCCACTCTTCGCCCAGGGTCGCCCAACCGCGCTCGGCCAACGACGGCGCCAGCACCAGACTCGCTTCGATCATTGCCTCGCTGTGCCCCGCTTCTCTCAATGCCTCGATGGACAGCGACAGCAGACGCGATCCCACGCCCTGCCGTGCCACCGACGGCCAGACGTAGAGCGTTTCGATGCGCCCGGCCCGGAGATCGCGTTCGCAGAAGCCGATGCAATGCCCGTCGCACTCTGCCACCAGCGTGGAGTGGATCGCCTGCCGCGCCATCCACGCTTCCGCAGTGCGCGGCAGCGCCGATGCCCAGGCCTCGCGCTGGGCCAGGGTATAGTGATTGGCCGCGCCTTCCATGATCGCATGGTAAAAAACCTCGGCCTGATCCGAGGCATCCCGAGGCAATGCCTCACGGAAGCGGGTTCGTTCGAGCATATCGAGATCCTCCGAGCTGACCGACCATCAACGACACCGCCGGATCACGCAGCGTCGTTGACCAGAGACTCATAGCGCGGGAAGCGCAGCGCGATGTCGCTGGCGGTTTCCGCCAGCGAATCCGTATCCCCTTCGCTGAGCGTCACGGTGACGAAATCCGGCTGTGGCCCCATATCGAACCAGTGAGGCAGATTCGCGGGAATGGTGATGAGATTGCCGCGCTCGCAGCCAACGACATAGACACGATAAGCCAGATGCAGGTAGAAAATCGCCTGACCATGGAGAAACAGATGCCATTGCTGCCCCATGCCGCGCGATTCGCTGTAGAGCAGCTCCCGCCGCAACTGGCCATCGGGATAGACCGGGCTCATGCCGCGAAGTTCGATCCGCTGACACCCGCTGTGCAAACGCATCTCGTCGATGAGCGCGGCGTGCTCATCGAGCACCTCGTCGGCACTCGCGGTACTGCGAAGCGGCGGTAGCGAATGGGACTGGAAGAGAATCTGATGGGCGCCCAGTTCCAGCTTGATACGTTCGTCATCGCGCGTCGACAGCAACGGCTGGTCGCCATCGGCTTCGTGGTAAACATGCAAAAAACTCATCAAACACCTCTCCTTGGTATCATGCGAGCTTCCGGAATCCTGCCGCACCCGGGGCCGAGCGCTACTGCATTATGGCACCATTGCAAAAGTTCACCTCGAAAAGCGCGATTTCATGATTTCAGAGCCCTCACGCCATGCCCCTGTGTCCGACAGCGCTTTCACGCTGGAGACGATCGGTCATGTCGCCAGCGATTATCCCGACAAGTTCGGGATTCCGCGCCAGCCGGGGTTGGCGCCGTCGGCGCGGGCGATTCTCTATCTGGCGCCGGCGTTCGACGATCCGCTCACCGTCGAAGGCCTGGAGGCGATGACCCATCTGTGGCTGACCTTCGTCTTCGATCGCAGCCCGGAGAACTGGACGCCCCGGGTGCGGCCGCCCCGCCTGGGAGGCAATCAGCGCATCGGCGTCTTCGCCAGCCGCAGCACCCACCGCCCCAACCGCCTTGGCCTGTCGCTGGTCGAGCTGGTCGATATCGAATGCACGCCGAAACCCGCGTTCGCCCAGACGCCGATTGCCGGGTCTCGGTTGGCCGAGTATCGAAGCCGGGTGAAACTGCACCTGCGGGGGCACGATCTCTGCGACGCCACGCCGATTCTCGACATCAAGCCTTATCTGCCCTGGGCCGAGTCCCGCCCCGATGCCGATGCCGGTTTCGCGCCCGCGCCGCCGCCCCGGCACCGCGTCGCTTTCAGTGCCGCGGCGCAGGAAGCGCTGCAGCGCCATCCCGACGGTGAATCGCTGTCCCGACTGATCGAAGAGGTGCTGGCCCAGGACCCACGCCCCGCCTATCACGGCAGCGGCTCGAACCGGCAGGACGTCACCCGGCGCTACGGCGTCTTCCTGCGCGACGTCAACGTGCGCTTTCGAGTCATGGAAGGTGCCGTCGACACCGAAATTCGGGTGGAAGCAATCGAGCCGCGCTGATGAGCGGATCGAACGTGACCAGGGCTGGTCACTCGGCACCGATGCGGCTAGGCTGGCGAACTTCGATGAATGACTGGAGTGCCTTCGATGCAAAAGTCGCTGATTGCCCTTTGCCTGTCCGCCCTGACGGCATTCTCTCTTCCGGCGCTCGCCGATGCCGATCATCCGCATGTGCGCCTGCACACGAGCCAGGGCGACATCGAAGTCGAACTCGATGCCCAGGCGGCCCCCAAGACGGTGGACAACTTCCTGAGCTACGTCGATGAAGGCTTCTATGCCGGCACGGTCTTTCATCGCGTGATGCAGGACTTCATGATCCAGGGCGGCGGCATGACGGCGGATCTCGAGCCGAAGGAGACCCACGCACCGATCGCGCTGGAGAAAAGCGGTCTCGACAATACCCGCGGCACCATCGCCATGGCGCGAACCGCCAATCCGGATTCCGCGACCAGCCAGTTCTTCATCAATCTGGTCGACAATAGCGCGCTGAACTACCGCGATCTCTACAACCCCGGCTATACGGTGTTCGGCCACGTGGTTTCCGGCATGGACGTCGTCGACGAGATCGCCGGCGTTGCCACCGGCCGCCAGGGCCCTCACGCCAATGTGCCGAAGACGCCGATCACAATCGAGAGCGCGGAACGCATCGACTGAAGGCGCAGGCATACGCCGGAAACCTCATCGCCAGAAAGCGAGAAGCCCCGACGTTGTCATGTCGGGGCCTCTCATGGAAATGTGCAAGGCGTACGGCGCGCAGGAACCGGAGCCTATGGGTTATAGGTGAGGATTCCGATCGGACCGGCGCACCGGGGCCGTACAACAAAGCAATTTGCCCGCGCAGGAATTGAGACAGCGTTTCTAGAAGGTCATGCCCAGACGCCGCCCCACCTC
The DNA here is from genome assembly GCF_001858555.1 of Salinicola sp. MIT1003. Lineage (NCBI taxonomy): Bacteria > Pseudomonadati > Pseudomonadota > Gammaproteobacteria > Oceanospirillales > Halomonadaceae > Salinicola > Salinicola sp. MIT1003. The sequence continues at coordinate 131,087 of NZ_MCAP01000057.1, read as the reverse complement.
CTCATAGGCCTCGATCACGCCGCCCAGCCCTTGGCGGAAACGATCCTTGTCCAGCTTCTCGCGGGTCTCGGCATCCCAGAGCCGGCAGCCGTCCGGCGAGAACTCGTCGCCCAGCACGATCTCGCCCTCGAAGACGCCGAACTCGAGCTTGTAGTCGACCAGCAGCATGCCACCATCGAGAAACAGCTGCTTGAGCACGTCGTTGACCTGGAAGGTCAGCGCTTTCATGGTCGCCAGCTGCTCGGGCGTCGCCCAGCCGAAGGTCTCGGCCAGCGACTCGTTGATCATCGGGTCGCCCTTCTCGTCATTCTTCAGGAACAGCTCGAAGGTCGGCGGATTCAGGGCGATGCCTTCTTCGACGCCAAGGCGGCGCACCAGGCCACCGGCGGCCAGGTTGCGCACCACGCACTCCACCGGAATCATCTCCAGCTTCTTGACCACGCACTCGGTGTCCGAGAGCAACTGCTCGAAGTGCGTGGGAATGCCCGCCGCCTGGAGCTTCTCCATGATGAAGGCGTTGAACTTGTTGTTGACCATGCCCTTGCGCTCGAGGGCTTCCTTCTTCTTGCCGTCGAAGGCGCTGGTGTCATCGCGAAAGTGCAGGACAAGCCGCTGCGGGTCGTCGCTCAGGTAGACCGACTTGGCCTTGCCGGCATAGAGAAGATCGCGTTTTTGCATGGAGCTGTCTCCGCGTCGCGGCCCCTTGGGGCAGCAGGTTCATGAGGGTGATGAAGGTGAAACGTGGTGTGGCGACGAGACGGTTCCTGTCACCGTCAGGCCACCTGCTGCCAGTCGATACCGCTATCCTGGGCCGAGACCAGCAGACGCGACTCATCGCCGTCGAGCAGCGGCACCAGAGTTTCCAGTACCCGCTCGGGATGATTATTTTGCGCCGACAGGTGCGAGCAGACAATCCGCTGTAGCCGATCGAGCCCCAGCCGGCGCAGCAGTTCCGCCGCCTGGCCGTTGGCGAGATGGCCCCAGCGACCGGCGACACGGCGCTTCAGGTGCGGCGGATAGGGGCCTTCGGCCAGCATGCGCGGATCGTGATTGCACTCGAGGAACAGCGCATCGCAGCCGCCGAAGACATCGGCCACGTGAGACGTCGGGTGGCCGAGATCGGTCAATACCCCGAGGCGGCGGCCGTGGGCACGAAAGCAGAACTGGATCGGTTCACGGGCATCATGGGGAACGGTGACCGGATCGATCTCCAGCCCGCCGATGGCGAAGCGTGCCTGCGGCACCAGCAGTTCGTGCCTGGGCACCTCGCCCAATCTGCCGGAGAACCAGCTGCCGGCGCTCAGATAGACCGGCAGTTGGTGGCGGCGCGCCAGGGCGCCCACCCCGGTGATGTGATCGCTGTGTTCGTGAGTGACCAGTACCGCCGACAGCTGGCGCGGATGGACACCCAACCGCGCGAGGCGTTTCTCCGCCTCGCGCACGCCGAAACCGCAATCCACCAGCACCAAGGTCTCGCCATCGCTGACCAGCGTCGCGTTGCCCTTGCTGCCGCTGCCCAGCGAGGCGAAGTGAAGGCCCGGTGTGGAAGGCGACGCCATCAGCGCAGCGTGGACGCGATCGCGTCCAGCAGCTCCCGTGCCGCGGCCGGTGCCACCGGTTGACCATCGGCATCATCGACCGTCACCACGGTATTGTTGGCGTTCGAGTCGAGCTGCAGGCGGTAATGGTTGGGCTGCGGGTCGCTGCCGAACCAGTCGAACCAGCCACCGTCGTCGGCTTCCAGCGGCAGATAGTCGACGAAGAACTGGCCAGCGCTGCGGTTCTGATCCGTCACCGTCAGGCGATCGTCATCGAATCCGTTCTGCAACTGATAGTAGAGCTCGGACCAGGCACGCTCGCTGTCCAGTGCCAGGTCGAGCTTCCAGCCGCCGTCGCGGTTGCGCAGCTTCACGCGCTCGCTCTGGTCGAGCGGCTGTGCGGCCAGCGACACGCCGCTGTCGGCGGTATGGTTGCTGTCCAGATACGCCTTGACCGAGGTCAGACACTGGGCGCTGCTGCCGATATCGCAGCGGACTTCGCTGGTACCGCTGCGCAGCCCCTGACGCAGGCTCATGCTGCCCTGAGCGGTATCGATGCGGCCGCTGGCGGCATTGATGGCGGTCGGATTGACGCCATGATCGACGGCAAAGCCCTGCAGGCGCGGCCATACACTGGCCGGCGCGGCATCGACCAGCAGCCAACGCTCGCTGCCCGCCTGACGCATTTCGACATAAGGCTGCTCGTCGCTCTGCCCGGAGGCCAGCGGCTGCGGACGCGGCGCGTCGTCCATGGCCTCCGTCGACGAGAAATCGCTGTCGGCCTGGGGAACCGGCATCGAATCCTGATAGCGAACCTGATTGCGCGAAGCCGGCAGATCCAGCGGTTGGGTCATCTTGGCGTTCTGGTACTCGTCGTTGCGGTCATAGTAATAACCGTCTTGGAACAGACCGCAGCCGGACAGGACCAGCGACGAGCACAACACCAGAGGCATCCATTTGAGGACGGGCTTCATGCATCCACCTTTGTTTGAAGCAATGGGCTGGTTAGCGATTCGATCCACGCCGGGTGGTATCACTTGCTGTCGATGCCGGCGAGCTGCAACGCTTCGCCGACGCTGCCGTGGTAGCGCTCGGACAGCCAGGTCAGCGGCAGCCGGATCCCGGTGTCGGCATAACCCATGCGGTTGAGCGCCCACTTGACCGGAATCGGGTTGGATTCGATCCCCAGCGCCGTATGCAAAGGCGCCAGACGCGCGTTGATCTGGTGCGCCTTTTCGCGCTGGCCGCTGGTCGCCGCGACACACAGGTCATGCATCGACTTCGGTGCCACGTTGGCGGTGACGGAAATATCGCCGTGGCCGCCCATCAGCATGAAGTCGCAAGCGGTGGGGTCGTCACCGGAGTAGAGCGCGAAATCGCTGCCCTTGAGCCGATCGATCAACTCCTCGGCACGTTCCAGATTGCCGGTGGCATCTTTCAAGCCGACGATCCGCTCGAGCTCCGCCAGGCGGAAAACCGTCTCGTTGTAGATGTCGGAGCAGGTGCGACCAGGCACGTTGTAGAGAATGATCGGCAGTTCGCTGGCTTCGGCGACCGCCTTGAAATGCTGATACAAGCCTTCCTGGGTCGGCTTGTTGTAGTAAGGCGCCACCGACAGACAGCAGTCGGCGCCCACTTCGCTGGCGTAGCGCGCCAGCTCGACCGCTTCGGCCGTGTTGTTGGCGCCCGTGCCCGCGATGACCGGGATCCGACCGTTGACCTCTTCGACCACTGTGCGGATGACATCGAAGTGCTCGGCGAACGACATCGTGGTCGGTTCGCCCGTGGTACCGGCGGCGACGATCGCGTCAGTGCCGTGATCGAGATGGAAATTCACCAGGCGACGCAGCGCCTCCCAGTCGATCTCGCCACCGGCTTTCATCGGCGTCGCCATGGCAACGATACTGCCTGTGATCATCTTGCAGCTCTCTCCCTGTGGCCGGGATGGACGCCGGCCGCGTTAACTCACCGCAAGTCGATTATCCGGCAAGCGAACAACCGGACCTGACGGATCCCGGAACCCCGGACGCATGCCGATGCGGGCATGGCGCCTACCAGGCACGATTTGCAAACCTCAGATGGTACTCAGGCAGCCTCGGCGTGTACAGCCGGCAAGCCGGCTCCCCGCCGAGATCGGCGCCTCGACACCCGACGTCGCCGCTGGCTGAAGACCGCTGCCCGCCTCGATGATCGTCACGCCCGAGCATTGACCGCCAGAATCGGCTATCGTTCGTTCGCAACGGAATCCTCAGGGATTTTGGCGAACCCTTCCCCTTTCATTTCGGAGCGGCTCATGACCCTCAGCGTTGGACAACCCGTCGAAGATTTCTCCGCCGAGGCCACCGGCGACACGACCTTTCGTCTCGGCGACTACCGTGGCAAGCAGGTGGTGATCTATTTCTATCCCAAGGACAGCACCCCGGGCTGCACCACCGAAGGCGGCGATTTCCGTGATCGGATCGGCGAGTTCGAGGCCGCCAACACGGTCGTCTTCGGCGTCTCGCGGGATGGCCTCAAGTCCCACGAAAACTTCAAGGCCAAGCAAGGCTTCCCGTTCGAGCTGATCTCCGATCGCGACGAAGCGATTTGCCGGCAGTTCGACGTGATCAAGCTGAAGAAGATGTACGGCAAGGAGCATCTGGGTGTCGAGCGCAGCACGTTTCTGATCGACGCCGACGGCAACCTGGCCCGCGAGTGGCGCGGCGTCAAGGTGCCGGGGCACGTGGAAGAAGTGCTCGAAGCGGCGCGCGAACTCAACGCCTGACGGTCGGCGCGGACGCGCTTCAGGGCGCCTTCTCTATCTCGGCCTGGTCCGACTCGCCTCGCGGCCAGGCCTGCACCAGCGCCTTGATCAGGGTTGCCAGCGGAATCGCGAAGAACACGCCCCAGAAGCCCCACAACCCGCCGAAAAACAGCACTGCCAGAATGATCGAGACAGGGTGCAGGTTGACCGCTTCCGAAAACAGGACCGGCACCAGTACATTGCCATCGAGCGCCTGCAGAATGGCGTACGCCGCCAGCACATACAGGAACTGCTCGCTGGCGCCGAAATGAAAACCCGCCACCGCCGCGACCGGCAGCGTGGCAACCGCGGCGCCGATATAGGGCACCAGCACCGACAGCCCCACTATCAGCCCCAGCAAGGCGGCGTAGGGCAGCCCGAAGGCCCAGAAGACGATGAAGGCCACGCTGCCGACGATGATGATCTCGATGGTCTTGCCGCGCACGTAGTTGGCGATCTGGTCATCCATCTCCTGCCAGATACGGGTCATCAGCGTGCGCTTGCCCGGCAGCATCGACAGCATGAAGGCGACCAGCCGTTCGCGATCCTTGAGCATGAAGAAGACCAGGATCGGCACCAGGACCAGGTAGATGATCACCGCCATCAGATTACCCAGCGACGCCAGCGAGAAGGTCAGCGCCCGCTGGCCGAGCTGCGAGGCCTGGTGTCCGGCCGTGGCGATCCAGCCCTGGATCTGATCCGGCGTGACGATGGTCGGATATTTCGTCTGCATCTCGCCCAGCCAGCGTTGGCTGCTGGCAAACATGCTGGGGGCTTCCTGGACCAGCTCGACCAGCTGATTCCAGACCAGCGGCATGATGACCAGTGCCAGTGCCAGCAGCGCCCCCACGAACAGTAGAAAGACCAGCCCCACCGCCAGCAGACGCGGCAGCCCTCGACGCTCCAGCCAGGCCACCACGCCCTGCAACAGGAAGGCGACGACCAGCGCGGTGAAAAACGGTGCCAGCGCACCGCCGAGCCAGATCACGATGGCAAAGCCGCCGATCAGCAGTGCCAGCAGGACGATCGCTTCTTCATCGGAAAGATAACGCTCGAACCAGTGACGCAGAATGCCCTTCAAACTCATGCCGGTGCGTCTCCATCCGCCTTGCGCAGCCAGTAGCGATAGATTCCGTCCGCTTGCTCGCGCTCGACCAGCGTGTGTCGGCTGTGCTCGACGAAACTCTCGAAATCACGCCAGGAGCCCGCATCGGTCGCGATCACTTCGAGCAGTTGCCCGGCCTGCATGCCGGCGAGAGCCTGCTTGGCCTTGAGCAATGGAAGCGGGCAGCTCAGACCGGAGGCATCCAGTCGGCAATCGGGCGCTTGAGACATGACAGATCCCGGGTTGGTGAACGGTAAATTGAAAGATGAATCGAAAGTTCGTTAGCCTGCCACAGGGCCGGCGGCATCGCTCCCCGAGTTTTGGAAAGCGCCTGGGCACGTCTGCGACAAACTGTAGTCGAAGGCATGATAACCCAGACCGTTACCCCCTACCGCGGCTTTCGCCTGCAGCGTATCTTTGGCTGCGCCGGGTCTTTTGCCTGTACCGTAGCTTTGCCTGAATGGGGATCGAGACCGTCAGCATGACAAACCACCGACCGACATCATTCAAACGGCAGCTGTTGGCCGTCTCGCTGCTATCCGCAACGCTGGCCGGCGCCGCCCCGCTCGCCCAGGCCCAGCAAGGCTATCAGCTTCCGGATCTCGGCAGTACCAGTGCCGCCGTCACTACCAGTGACGAATACCGCCTGGGTCGCGCCTGGCTGCGCCAGTTCCGTGCCCAGACCGATCCCTGGCAGGATCCGATCACCCAGACCTACGTCCGCTCGATGCTGGCCAAGCTGGTGCCGTACAGCGGCGTCGACGAACGGCTCGTGGTCACGCTGGTCGACAGCCGTCTGCTGAATGCGTTTGCCGTTCCCGGCGGCGTGGTCGGGGTCAACGCCGGCCTGTTCACCACGGCGCCCGATGAAGACGAGTTCGCCTCGGTTCTGGCCCACGAACTGGGCCACCTGTCCCAGCGCCACTATGCCCGGCGCATGGAGCGGGTCGAGGAGACGCAGTTGCCGACCATGGCGGCGATGCTGGCGGGCATGGTGCTGGCGGCCGGAGGTGGCGGCAGCGCCGGCATCGCCGCCATGATGGGGACGCAGGCCGCCTTCATCCAGGACCAGCTCGCCTACTCCCGGCGCTTCGAGCAGGAAGCCGATCGCGTCGGTCTCAACGCCATGGCCAAGGCCGGGTACGACCCGCAGGCCATGCCGGACATGTTCCGCACGCTGCAGAAGCTTGCCGCGCTGCAAGGCGGCAACCCGCCGGAGTTTCTGCTGACGCACCCGGTCACCGAATCGCGCATCAGCGACACCCAGGCGCGCGCCGACCAGTTGTCCTCGCCTCCCCATCATGACGACCCCACGTACGCCATGGTTCGCGGCCGGGCACTGCTGATGATCAATCGGGACAACCCGACCCAGGCGATGACGGCGCTCGAGCAGGACAACCCGCCACCGGCGGCGGTGAGCTACCTTCGGGCGCTGGTCGACGCCCAGCAGACGCACACCGACGCCGCACTGAAAACACTGGACGAGCTGGCCCGGCAATACCCCGATCTTTCGATGATTCCCGCCACGGCGGCGCAGATCGCCTACGATGCCGGTCGCCGCCAGGAAGCCTTGACGCGGGCGCAACACATCCTGCGGCTCTCCCCCTCCTACTTTCCGGCGCAATGGGTACAGGCGGAAACGCTGTTGCAGACATCTCCCGTCCAGGCGTTCGACGTGCTGCGCGACATGAGCGAACAGTATCCGGAGGACCCTAACGTGTTCGGACTACTGGCCGAAGCCGCCGGCCGCACCGGCCGTGATGCCTGGGGCCAGCTGGCGCGCGCGGAGCAGCTACAGCTCGAAGGACGCATCGACACCGCCATCCGCCAGATAGACTCCGCCGAGAAAGTGGCCAGGCAGAGCGGCGACTACGCCATGGCCAGCCGCATCGAGCAGCGGCGCAAGGATTTCCTCGGCTACCGGGATACGATGCAAAACTTCTGACCTGCCCCGCCATCGGACCCCGGCGATGGCTTCCGGACATCTCGCGCCGAGCTCGCGCCGAGAAAGAAACGGCCGGAGAGCAGGATTCAGCGATGCCGGTCGAGGTGCGCGACGATCGCGTCGAAGAATGCCATGGGATCGATCGCCAACTTGCCCAACGGCTTGGGGGCGGCGGCGTTCTGCGCGATCACGATCTCACGGGCCGGATTGACGTAAATGGCCTGCCCGTGGATACCCTTCGCCGCATAGGCCTGATCCTGGCGTGAAGGGTCCGTCCAGGCAGTCCACCACATGTAGCCATATTCCAGTGGTTCAGTGCCCGGTGATTCGCCGCCAGCGAGCATGGTCGGCCGCGTGGCCTCGGCAACCCAGCCTTCGGGCAACAGCGGTTCGCCATCGATCTTCCCGCCTTCGAGCATGAACTGGCCGAAACGCGCGTAATCTCTCAACGTGGCGCTGATTCCGCTGCCGCCGATCTCGATGCCGTCCGGCGACTCCAGCCACCAGGTAGCATCGTGCTCCATGCCGAAGGGCTGCCACAGCTTGTCCGACAGATAGTCGGCCAACGGCCGGCCGATAGCACGGTGAACGAGCTCGGCGAGAATCTGCGTCTCGCCGGTGCTGTAGTTGTGGACCGTTCCCGGCATCGCGGCGCGAGGCAGCGACGCCATCACCTTCATCACCCCGCCCGGCTGCTGGGCGACTTGCGCCTCGAGCAGCCGACGGCGATCGGACGCCGGGTCGGTGTAGGTCTCGTTCCAGGCCACGCCGGAGGCCATCATCAGCAGATCGCGCAGACTCACGCCATCGTAGGCACTTCCCGCCAGCGCCGGCACGTAGTCGACCACCCGAGCCGCCAGCCCCTCCCGGATCGACCCGTCCTGAATCGCCATGCCGGCCAGCGTCGAGCAGATGGACTTGGCTACCGACATCGACATCCAGCGCGTGACGCGATCGTTGCCGCGCTGATAGGTCTCGTGGACGATGCGGCCCCGGTGGAGGACCACCAGCCCGGTGACCTGATTCAAGGCGAGATAGTCATAGAGGTCGTAGGACTCCCCGTTCACCGTGGCCAGCACACCGTCGAGACTTTCCAGCGCCTGCGTCAGCGGGCGTGGCCGCTCGCCGGCCGTGACGATCCTCGAAGGAAACAGCCGGTCGATGTTGCGAAAGGTGCTGACCGCCAGGTCCGGAACCAACCGCCCGCTGTAGATCTGCTCGACGCTGCCGATCGGCTCGTCGGCATGGCGATAGGCAACACTCGATCGGGACGAGTGTCGAGCGTCAGCGAGCGGCGCGGAGGCACGGGAAGACATGGGCTCTCTCCTGGAACGGTCATTAGGGTCTGTTGACGTTTCAGCGCGAACCGCGTTGCTGCGCCAAATGGCGCCAGGCCAGGCGCGGGATGCAGAGAAGGGTGGTTCCCTTTTCCAATCCCGCAACGCCGCATGGCGCCATTTGCCGCGCAACCCGAAGGGCCGGGCCAGTTTTTGCACGGTGCTGCGTTATTCGTCGTTCATTTGGAATGACCAAACTACGCTCCTCACGCCTTGCCCCGCACAAAAACTGGCTCCGGCGCGGCCGTGCATGAAACGTCAACAGACCCTAGATCAACCAGTACCACAGACACGACCAGGCGCGCATCAATCAGCGTGAAGCATGGAAATAAAAGCAGAATGGTGGGTCGTGTAGGATTCGAACCTACGACCAATTGGTTAAAAGCCAACTGCTCTACCAACTGAGCTAACGACCCGGAACGGATGATCGGCGAGAGAATGCCGAATCGATGCCGTGAAGGCGAGGAAGAGATCGATGGTGGGTCGTGTAGGATTCGAACCTACGACCAATTGGTTAAAAGCCAACTGCTCTACCAACTGAGCTAACGACCCCTTCCGACTGGGCGCACATGTTACTCATAAGCCTCGGAGCAGGCAAGCGTTTTTTCCCCGCTCCGAGGCAATCGACGCGCCGCCGGGATCAGGCGTCTTCGCGGCGCGGCCGACGCGGTTTCTTCATCGCGGTCACCGGGCGACGCTTGTTCTTGTCGCGGCTCCAGCGATTCTTCTCGTCCGGCGTCATCTCCGGCACCTTGCGCGGCTCGAGACCTGCCAGGGTCGAAAGCTCGTCGATCTCGTCCTGGGTCATCTCCGTCCACTCGCCGGCCTTGGCCCGCTTGTCGAGGAAGATGTTGCCGTAGCGCACGCGCTTCAGGCGGCTGACGGTCAGCCCCTGGGACTCCCACAGCCGGCGTACCTCGCGGTTGCGGCCTTCCAGGATCACCACGTGGAACCAGGTGTTGATGCCCTCGCCACCGAACTCCTGCACGTCGGTGAAACGGGCCGGGCCGTCCTCGAGCATTACGCCTTCGACCATGTTGACCACGTGCTCGCGCTTCACGTCACCCATCACGCGCACCGCGTATTCCCGTTCGATCTGGTGTGAAGGATGCATCAGCCGGTTGGCCAGCTCGCCGTCGGTAGTGAACAGCAACAGCCCGCTGGTATTGATGTCGAGACGCCCGATCGCGATCCAGCGCTCGCCCTTCAGTCGCGGCAGGCGTTCGAAGACGGTCCGCCGGCCTTCGGGATCCTTGCGGGTGCACAGCTCGCCTTCCGGCTTGTTGTACATGATCACCCGTCGCGGCACTTCCTCGACCGCTCGCAGATTGATCGCCCGGTCGTCGAGCGCCACACGGTCGCGTGCACCGACCCGGTCGCCCAGCTTGGCGACCTGGCCGTTGACCTTGATCCGGCCGGCGCTGATCGCCGTTTCCATCTCCCGTCGCGAGCCGTAACCGGCGCGCGCCAGCACTTTTTGCAGCTTTTCGGTGTTGGTATCCGTCATGTCTTTCATTGCCTCGTCGGCTGGAGAATTCGCCAGTGACCGTCGCGCCCACAGGCAAACCGATCGGAATTGGCGATTCTCAGGTGTCCGTGTCCGAATTCTCGTCCGCCGGGCCGGCGTTGTTCGCCGCCTCGGCCTGGCGTTTTCGGGCACGCTCGGCCAGTCGCGCTTCGAGCTCGGCAAAACTCAGCGACTCGCCGGGGGACGCCATCTCGGCGTGTTCGTCGTTGTCGGGCTCATCATTGTCACATTCACCCGACGCTGCCGATAAATCGGGTTCTTGCGTTTCCACCGCCGCTTTCGAGCCGCCTTCTTCATGTGACGGCGTCTCGCCGCCGGCCTCGCCAGCCGTTTCGACAGGGGGCACATCCTCGAACGGCTCGTGCATGCCGGTTTCGAACGTTTCGAACTGCTTGAGTTCATGCATCGGCGGCAACGAATCCAGGGTCTTCAGCCCCAGATCGTCGAGAAACGTCCGCGTGGTCGCGTAGACCGCCGGCCGTCCGGGCACGTCACGGTGTCCGACGACGCGAATCCAGCCGCGCTCCACCAGGGTGCGCATGATCGAACTGCTCACCGCCACGCCGCGCACCTCTTCGATATCGCCGCGGGTCACCGGCTGGCGGTAGGCGATCAGCGCCAGCGTCTCGAGCAGAGCCCGCGAGTAGCGCTGAGGCTTCTCGTCCCACAGTCGTGATACCCAGGGCGAATAGCGCTGCCGAATGCGCACCTGGTACCCCGACGCCGACTCGATCAGCTCCAGTGCGCCGCCGCTTGCCAGCCGCTCGCCGAGCTTGTTGAGCGATTCGCGGATCGCCGCCCGCGACGGCGGCCGCCTCGAATCGAACAGCCCTGCGTTAGCCTGGTCTGCCTCGAACACCGTCTCGAGCCGCTCCAGCGAGACCGGCTCGCCGGCGGCCAGCAGTATCGCTTCGAGAATTTCGTCCAGCGCTGGGGTCACGTAGGGGTCGGTCAGGCGGTTCATGCCTTCGCCTCGTCGTCGCTGCCGGTCTCGAAGACGCCCTCTGCCTCGCCGGGAGCGCCTTCGTTCTCGCCGGGGACGCCCGCCTCCAGCGCCAGCCGGGCCCGCAGGTGAATCGGCGAGAGCGGCGCATTCTGCACGATTTCGATCATCGACTCACGCGCTAATTCGAGAATCGCCATGAAGGTGACGATGACCCCGGCGCGCCCCTCGGAAAGCTCGAACAGCGATTCGAACGGCGTATAGCGATCCGCCTCGAGTCTGGCCATGATCGCGAGCATTCGCTCCCGCGTCGACAGCACTTCGCGGCTGATCCGGTGGGACTGGCGCAGGTCGGCGCGCTTGAGCATGCTGCCCAGCGCCCCGAGCAGATCGCTCAGCGAGACATCCGGATGCACCACGCGGGGCTCGAGCTCCGGCAATGCCGCCTGGACCGGATGCCAGTCGCGCCCCATCCGCGGCAGTTCGTCCAGCGTCTCGGCGGAAAGCTTGAGCTGCTCGTACTCCTGCAGGCGACGAATCAGTTCGGCCTGCGGATCATCCTCTTCATCCTCGTCGTCTCCCCTGGGCGGTCTCGGCAGCAGCGTGCGCGACTTGATCTCGGCGAGCATCGCGGCCATCACCAGATATTCGCCGGCAAGATCGATTTCCATCGCCTGCATCAGATCGACGTACTCGACGTACTGGTGGGTAATGGCGGCAACGTCGATGGCCAGAATGTCGAGATTCTGCCGGCGGATCAGGTAGAGCAGCAGATCGAGCGGGCCTTCGAAGGTCTCGAGGAAGACTTTCAGCGCTTCCGGCGGGATGTAGAGATCCTGCGGCAGCTCGGTCAGGCCTTCGCCATTGACCCGCGCCACGAATTCGAGCGGCAGCTGCGCGGAGGGCGACGCCTCGGCGGCATCGGGTCGTTCGGATTCGATAACGCTCACGCCGCCTCCCTCCTTGTTGCGCCATGAATTGTCGCGCAATGAAAAGCCGCTGAATGAAAAGCCACGAAATGAAAAGCCGGTGCTGGGCGGAAAGGCATCCAGTCTATCAAGCGTTGGCGCGGCGGCCTATCGGGGAGGAGGCGGCCTTCCCGTTCCCGAATCTTCGCTAGGCGGGCTGGCGTGAAAATCGGCGATAGGTGAATTCGTCGTCGCGCCGGGAGTCGACGATCGCCAGCGTCTGGATCTCGTCGTGATAGGGCGAAAGCTCGCAGACCGGGTCCATCTGGGTCGCGTCACCGGTCAGCATCAGAGCCTGACAGCGGCAGCCGCCCCAGTCGATCTCGCGGCGGTCGCAGCTCTGGCAGGCGTCCGGCATCCAGGCGGTTCCGCGATAGGCGTTGAACGCGGGGCTATGCTGCCAGATCTCGCCCAGGGCATGGTCGCGCACATTCCAGAACTTGAGACCGGGGATGGTCTCGGCGGCGTGGCACGGCAACACTTTCCCCAAAGGCGAGACATTGAGCGACTGACGCCCCCAGCCATTCATGCACGGCTTGGGCAGGCGCGCGTAGTAATCCGGCACCACGGCGTCGATCACCAGCTTGCCCTTGAGCCGCTCGCGGGCCGCTTCCACCAGTTCGAGGGCTTCCATCACCTGCTCCCGAGGCGGCATCAGCGCACCACGATTCTGCAGCGCCCAGCCGTAGTACTGCGCATGAGCGATCTCGAGCCGTCGCGCGCCGAGTTCCAGGGCCAGTTCGACCAGATCGGGGATCTGATGCAAGTTGGCACGATGGATCACGCTGTTGAGCGTCAGCGGCAGGCCAACGTCGATCACCTCCGCCGCGAAGGCGAGTTTCTTGTCGAAGGCGCCGGGCAAGTTGGCGATATGATCGTTGACCTCCGCCGTCGCCCCCTGCACCGAGAGCTGCACGTGATCGAGCCCGGCATCCGCCAGCGCTTCGAGACGCACGCGACTGATGTTGACGCCCGCCGTGATCAGGTTGGAATAGAGACCGTGCTCGGCACAGCTCGCCACCAGCGCTTCCAGATCCTGGCGCAGCGCCGGTTCGCCACCGGAGAGATGCACCTGCAGTACGCCAAGCTCGGCCGCCTCGGCAAAGACCCGCTGCCAAGTCTCGGTATCGAGTTCCTCGCGCTTGCGGGTCAGCTCGACCGGATTGGAGCAGTAAGGGCACTGCAGCGGACAGCGATGGGTCAGTTCCGCCAGCATGCCAATAGGGGGTGGCTGCATCGAGGGCTGCTGGCGCGCTTCCGATGGGGTATTCATGCCACTTCCAGAACGTTCTTGGTGATCAGATCGGCGAGCATCGCCCGCACATCAGCGAGAATGCGATCCCGCGGCGCGGCGAACGCCTGCGCCAGATCGTCGACGATGGCAGCGACGTCGCGCTCGCCGTCGACGCGAGTGAGCACCTGCTGGGCAATCGGATCGAGCTGGAACACCCGCTCCGGCGCCAGCAGCACCCAGCCGCCACGGGCCTTGTCCTCGCGTAGCCTCACGCCGCGCGGGATTCTCACCACGTCGCGCTCGGCAAGCGCTGGCACGCCGCCGGCATTGCTATCGAGATGGGTATCGCTATCGGCACTCATCGGGCAAGCCTCCCGTGGTCATTCAGGCCGTCACTCAGGCGGCCATTCATGTAGCCACCCAGGCCGTCACCTTCAATCTCCTGCCCTTCGATGCCGCTGCCCCAGGCACCGGGCGGCACCTGACCCGATGAATTCGAGCCGGCGCCAACGTAGGCATGTTGCAGCGCATCGAGCATCGCCCACAGCACGCTGCACTTGAAGCGCAAGGCATCGATGACCGCCTGCTGCTGGTCGGCGCGATGCGCGTGGCGCTTGACGTAATCGAGCGCCATCTCGGCATCGCGCGGCGCCTGGGTCAGGCGCGGCTCGAAGTACGCAAGCGTCTCGCGGGAGACGAAGTCGTAGTGTTCGAGCATGCCGCGCACGCGCTGGCCGATCACCATCGGCGAGAACAGCTCGGTCAGCGACGAGGCGATCGCCTCGAGCAGCGACCGGTCACGCACGAAGTGGGTATACGCCTCGACCGCGAAGCGCGTCGCCGGGAGGATGCCCCGCGTCGAGACGACCAGCTCCCGCGACAGGCCGAGGCCATCGGTCAGTTTGAGCCAGCGTTCGATGCCGCCCTCGCCCGCCGCTTCGCCGTCATGGTCGACCAGCCGCGAGCGCCAGGTGCGGCGCAGTTCGGGATCGTCGAGTCTCGCCATCAGCGAGGCGTCCTTGATCGGGATCATCGCCTGGTAGTAGTAGCGATTGAGCGCCCAGGCCTGGACCTGGCGCTTGTCGAGCTCGCCGTTCTGCAGCATCAGCTGGAACGGATGACGATGGTGATAACGCGTCTCGCCGACCTCGCGCAGTCGGGCTTCCAGCGCCTCGACGCTCAACGGTTCGGTCAGATCCGGATGATTCTCGAAGGTCAGGCTCAACAGCTCAACTCCATACCGTCGTAGGCGATCTCCCAGCCGGCGCGTTCGGCCGTCTGGCGCTCGGGGGAATCCGCGATCAACACCGGATTGGTGTTGTTGATGTGGACGAAGACGCGCTGGCCCAGCGAGAGATCGGCCAGCGCCGCGATACTGCCCTCGGCGCCGGACATCGACATGTGGCCCATGCGGTTGCCCGTCTTGTGGCCGACGCCGGCGCGCACCATCTCGTCGTCGCGCCACAGGGTGCCGTCGAACAGCAGCAGATCGGCACCGTCGAGGCGCGCGACCAGCGTCGGCGTCATCGTTGCGCAGCCGGGAATATAGTAGGCGCGCCTGTCGTCACTGATCAGTTCGACACCGACCGTGCTTTCTCCTTCGACACCGATCTCGACCTGATCGCCTTCGAGATAGAGCGCGGTCTTGCCCGGCACCGCGAACAGCCGGGCCTGCAGCCCGTCGAGCAGTGCAAAGGGCTGATCCAGGGCGATGGATTCACGGCTGACATGTTCGGGGTTCAGCACATCGAAGATCGGGCTGCCACGCAGCACATCCTGGATCATCGGCGTCGCCAGCAGCCGGAACGGCGAGCTCTCGCGAAGATTGAGCAGCCCGCCGACATGATCGACGTCGGCATTGGTCAGCAGCACGCTGGCAATCGGCGTATGCCGAAGGCCCTGGCGCGGATGCAATGCCGGCGTCCGTTGAATCTGTTTGAGAATATCGGGCGCGCAGTTGATCAGCGCCCAGTTTTCGCCGTCGACGCTGACGGCGATCGAGGATTGGGTCCGTGGCGTGACGCGTGGATCCCCTTCCCAGACCAGACGGCACACGTCGCAGCGGCAGTTCCACTGAGGCGAGCCGCCACCGGCGGCCGCCCCCAGTACGCGCAGCTGCAAGGCAGCGCCGCCACGCGCGTCTTGCTGCGGGTTCAAAATTCAGCGGGCATGTAGTCGTTGATTTCCATGCCGACACAGATTTCCTTCACTTCCGGGGTCGTCCAGCTCATGAGGAGCTCCTTGCTTAACGGTTTTGAGGGGCAGCGCCCTGATCGGCGCCTGCGGCGACGCTCGAGCGAGCGCTGCTTCATTCTAGTCAAAAGGTCGCCATTGCCCCAACGAATTTATTAGCAGGTAAATCATTTTTCACACTTCGGCCCCTGCGGCATCCGCCTTGCGGTAACGGCCAACGTAGTCGAACAGTTTCTCTTCGACCCGCCAATGTCGGCCGCTCTTGCGGCCGATGACGAAGTCCGGCGCGCGCAGACGCCCCGCTTCGGCAGCCGCCTCCTCGGCCGAACCGGGACGCCAGCCACTGCCCGGCGCGCGCAGATGCTGGCGTAGAAAGACGCGGTCGAAAACGTGCTGCTGTGCCGGCGTCTCCAGCCCGAACCATTCGTTCAGCGTCTCGCCATCCTCGTCGTGGTAGGTCACCTTGAGCCGCGGCACGCCGCGCCCGTTGGTGGTCGCCTCGAGCTGCATGCCGCTGACCCGAAGCACCTTGGCATGACGCAGTTTGAGCGCATCGCGCAATTTGTCGTCCGGATCGACCAATCGCTCGCCGCAATGGCCGCAGGCACGCGCGGCGATATCGTTCTCCCCGCCGCACTGCTCGCAGACCTTGAAGCGGAAGCGGAACGTGCATTGATGTCGGCTTTCCAAGGCGCCCGAAGCCGCGCCCTTCCCTTCACCCGCGCCAGAAGCCGCGCCCTTCCCTTCACCCGCGCCAGAAGCCGCGCCCACATCAGGCTCGCCCGCCGGGTTTGACCTTTCGTCTTTCGCGCGGGGTTGGGCGCGATGGAGAGCGGCGCGTGTAGATAGCACCAGCCCTTGGCAACGCCGGCCGTGATGTTCGATCACGAAGTCGCCGTCGCGCTTGCCCCAGAAGGTATTGGCGAAGCCGCACTCCGGGCATTCGACCTGCACCGGCTCGCTCTCGCCGTCCGGTCGCGCCTGGGCAATCTCCGGCGCATAGAGCTCCCACGGGTTGCCGGCATAGTCGAGGATCAGGCAGTCGGTCTTTCCCGGCGAGAGCCGCAATCCGCGGCCGACGATCTGCTGATAGAGCCCCACCGATTCGGTCGGACGCAGAATAGCGATCACATCCACATGCGGCGCATCGAAGCCGGTCGTCAGCACCGCCACATTGACCAGATACTTGAGCTTTCGCGCCTTGAACGCAGCGATCAATCGCTCCCGCTCCGGCCCCGGCGTCGCCCCGGTCACCAATGCACTCTCCTCCGAGGGCAGCAGCCCCAGCACTTCCTCGGCGTGCGCGACGGTGGCGGCGAAGACCATCACGCCCTGGCGATCGCGGGCGCGCTCGATCACGTCATGGATAATCTGGGGCGTGGCGCGGTTGCCCTGAACCACACCGTTGAGATCCCGCTCGGCGAACTGGCCGTTGCGCTGTGGCACTAGCTGCGAAAAGTCATAGAACGCCATGGCGCCATCGATGCGTCTGGGCTCGGCGAGATAGCCCTGACGCACCATCACCCGCAGCGGCTGCTCGAACACGCAGTCGCGGAAGAAGGCATCCTCCGGCCCTTTCACCATGCCGTGGTAGTGGCGGTGATAGAGAAACCCCTCGCCGAGGCGATACGGCGTTGCCGTCAGCCCCAACACCTTGAGGTTGGGCCGCGCTTCGCGCAGCCGCGCGATCACCTTCTCGTAGGTGGAAGCGCTGCGCTGGCGATCATCCTCGGCCTTTCCGGCACCGCGAGCCAGCGCCTCTTTTGAAATCGATAGGCGATGGCACTCGTCGATCACCAGCAGCGTGAACTCGCCGGTGGCGAAATCCTCCAGCCCGTTGACCACCGACTGCACCGAGCCAAACACCACCTGGCGACCGCTTTCCTTGCGTCCCAGACCGGCGCTGAAGATGTCCGCCTCGCGTCCGTAGGCCAGGTACTTGGCGTGATTCTGCTCGACCAGTTCACGGACATGCGCCAGCACCAGCACCCGGCCGCGCGCGCGGCGTGCCAGCTCGGCAATGACCAGCGATTTGCCGCTGCCGGTGGGCAGCACGACCACGGCCGGATCGTCGCTGCCACGGAAATGCGCGATGACGTTATCGACGGCTTGCGTCTGGTAAGGGCGGAGCTGGGGAAAGGCGTTGGCCGAAGGAAATTTGGACATGGGCGGCATGTTAAACCTCGACGCCATGGCCGCCAATTGGCTTCTCGCCGATGGCGTCAGTTGCCTTACAATGGGTTCATTGTCATCGGCGCCTTGTCGCCGCAACTCGACTTCGGAGCGTCTTCATGCAGTCTGACACCTCACACGAAGCCCCCACCCCGCTCGAACGCTATATCGAGCAGCTGCGCGCCATGGAGATCGACATCGAGGCCATGGACGCCCAGGCGGCGCGCATTCGTCAGGACAATCTCGAGTTCGTGCTGGTCGTCGCCACCGACGAACCGGCATTCTTTCAGTTGATGCTGCCCGGCGTGTGGCAGGCTGCTGCCGCCACCAATCGCACGTTGCTGCTGGAAACCGCCAACGACGTGATGAATACGCTGAAAGCCGCCAAGCTGGTAGTGCACAACGAGGCCGTGCACGTCAGCGTCGAACAGTTCGTCGAGGGGCCGGATCAGGGCGTCGCGCTGATTCCCGGATTGCTGGAACTCCTCAAGAGCGCCGTGGCCGAATTCCAGGAACGTCTCGGCATGGGCGAGGCGCCGCGCGTACACTGATGCCCAGGCCGGCGTGTCGGCGACGACGCGCTCGCCATTGCCCCGCTCAATTTCGATAAGGAGATCACCATGGCCGAATCCACCCACTTCGTGGTCATTGCCGAATTCCGCATCAAGCCGGGCCAGGTGCCGGCCTTCCTCGCACTGGCCCACAACGATGCCAGCGAGTCCCTGACCAACGAGGAAGGCTGCCTGGCATTCGACGTGCTGACGCCGGAAGGCAGCGAAGACATCGTCGTTCTGCACGAGGTCTATCGCGACCGGAACGCCTTCGAGCACCACATGCAGATGCCGCACTACCCGCCGTTCAAGGAAGGCACCGCCCCGCTGCTCGATGGCGAGCCTTCGGTACGTTTCTTCTACACCGCTACCCGTCCCGAGTAAGCCCATCGAAAAGAGGTGCCTGGCCGCCTCTGCTGGCCGCGAGCCTTGGCTCGCGGCTACACTCGGCGATCCATGAGCCTAACCGGACGCCGCCGCATGCCCCCGAACGCCCCGCTGGTCACTTTTGGCCCTACGCCGCTATCCCTCGAATCGATCATTGCTCTGGCTGAACGCCGCGCCGCGTCGGCACTCGATGCCGATCCGCAGTGGCGCGCCAGGATCGACCGGGGCGCGGCGGTCGTCGACGGCTTGCTGGACCGCGAGGGGCAGATCTACGGCATCACCACCGGTTACGGCGATTCCTGCGTTACCGCCATTCCGCTCTCCCAGGTCGAAGCGCTGCCGCGCCAGCTCTATACCTTTCACGGCTGCGGGTTGGGCCGCTTTCTCGAACCCGAAGCGGCGCGGGCAGTGCTCGCGACGCGTCTGCAGTCGCTGTGTCAGAGCGTCTCCGGCGTGCGCTTCACGCTGCTCGAGCGTCTTCACGCCTGTCTACAGGAAGATCTGCTGCCCAAGATCCCCGAAGAGGGCTCGGTGGGAGCCAGCGGCGACCTCACGCCGCTTTCCTACGTGGCCGCCCTGCTGTGCGGAGAGCGCGAGGTGATCTGGCGGGGTGAAACGCGAACGGCAGCCGAGGCGCACGCCGAGCTGGGCTGGGAGCCGCTCACGCTGCGACCCAAGGAAGCGCTGGCACTGATGAACGGCACGGCAGTCATGACCGCGCTGGCGTGCCAGGCCTTTGGCCGCGCCGAATATCTGCTGAAGCTCGCTACTCGCATCACCGCGCTCAACGTGGCCGCCCTGCGCGGCAACCCCAACCATTTCGAGGCGAGACTGTTCGCGGCCAAACCGCACCCTGGCCAGTCCCGTGTCGCCGCGTGGCTGAGAGCCGATCTGGAACTGGAAAATCTGCCGCCGCGGCAGCGCCTGCAGGACCGCTACTCGCTGCGCTGCGCGCCGCATGTGCTGGGCGTGCTGGCGGATAGCCTCGGCTGGCTGCGCGGCTTCATCGAGACCGAGCTCAACAGCGCCAATGACAACCCGCTGATCGATCCGGACGTCGGAGACGTCATGCATGGCGGTCACTTCTACGGCGGCCATATCGCCTTCGCCATGGACAGTCTCAAGACGTTGACCGCCAACGTCGCCGACCTGCTCGACCGCCAGCTCGCACTGCTGGTCGACACCCGCTACAACCACGGCCTGCCGAGCAATCTTTCCGGCGCGCCGGCCGAACGCGCGATGATCAATCACGGCTTCAAGGCGGTCCAGATCGGCGCCTCCGCCTGGGCCGCCGAAGCGCTCAAGGGCACCATGCCCGCCAGCGTCTTCTCCCGCTCCACCGAGTGCCACAACCAGGACAAGGTGAGCATGGGCACTATCGCCGCCCGCGACGCCCTGCGCGTGCTCGAACTCACCGAACAGGTCGCCGCCGCCGCGCTGCTGGCGGCATTGCAGGGGGTACACCTGCGCAGCGATCCGCTGCCCGCGCCGCTCGCCGAGATGGTCGACAAGCTGCGTGAAGATTTCGCCCCGGTAGTCGAAGATCGCGCGCTGGATGGCGAGCTCAGGCGGTGTCTCGAGCGGATACGGGCGCGGCATTGGATGCTTTATCCGGAAACCTGAAAGGCGGTCACAACGGACTCAGCAAAGGACACGACTGCTTACGGTCTTACTATCCTTTTGCACGGTCTGAAGAGAGGGCTTAACGCTCGCCCTCTCTTCGCTCTCCCTCTCCTCGCGCCCGAAATCGCGAAACCCTGGCGGATTCGCCGGCTGCGCTTCGGGTCGGCGCACACGGACATCCTGTCCTGGTGCGCCTCTTTCGACATCCATGTCGAAAGACCCGGCTAGCCGTCAATCCGCCAGCGCGCTTTCGAAGGCGCTGGCAGATATAACCATCCATAGCGATGTCCTCAGACAAAAAACCGGCTTGCCCCAGGGTATAAGACCCCAGGGCAAGCCGGCTTCCATCGTCACGCCAAAACGCTGACGTCAACCCCTTACATCAACCAACCCAGACGCGGGCATTGCGGAACATCCGCATCCATGCGCCGTCCTGCGTCCACTCCGGCGGGCGCCAGGAGTTGGTCACCGCGCGGGCGACACGCTCCGGGTGCGGCATCATGATCGTGACGCGACCATCCGGCGTGGTCAGGCCGGTAATGCCGGCCGGCGAGCCGTTGGGGTTGGCCGGATAACGAGTCGTGACCTGGCCTTCGTTGTCGATGTAGCGCATCGCGATCTGGCCGCTGGTCTGCATGCTGCGCAGGTGGCCGCCGTCCTCGAACAGCGCCTGACCTTCGCCATGGGCGACGGCGATCGGCAGGGTCGAGCCGGCCATGCCGGCGAGCAGGATCGACGGGCTCTCCTCGACCTGCACCATCGATACGCGGGCCTCGAACTGTTCGGAGTCATTGCGCACGAAGCGCGGCCAGCGCTCGGCGCCGGGGATCAGCTCCTTCAACTGCGAGAACATCTGGCAGCCGTTGCAGACGCCGAGGCCGAAGGTGTCTTCGCGTTCGAAGAAGGCGGCGAACTGATCGCGCGCGCGGCCGTTGAACAGTGCCGACTTGGCCCAGCCGCCGCCGGCGCCGAGCACATCGCCGTAGGAGAAGCCGCCGCAGCCGACCAGGCCTTTCATGTCGTCGAGGGTGACACGCCCGGCGAGGATGTCGCTCATGTGCACGTCGACCGCCTCGAAACCGGCATGATCGAAGGCCGCCGCCATTTCCATATGACCGTTTACGCCCTGCTCGCGCAGGATCGCCACGCGCGGGCGCACGCCGGTCTGGATGAAAGGTGCGGCAATGTCGTCGTCGACGTCGAAGGTCGGACTGGCCGACAGCCCCGGATCGCGCAGGTTGAGCAGGCCGTCGAACTCGCTCTTGGCGGCCTCGGGGTTGTCGCGCAGCGCCTGCATCCGGTAGCTGGTCTCGGACCAGGTGCGCTGGGTCATGGCGCGGGTGGTTTCCAGCAGAGGCTCTTCGAACAGCGTCACGCGGACCTGATCGTCGTAACGCGGCCGGGCGATGACACCGCAAGTCTCGAGCCCGGCGGCGGCGAACTGCGCCAGCACGAATTCGGTATCCTGACGGTTGACCTGAATCACTGCGCCGAGCTCTTCGGCGAACAGCGCATCCATCGCGCCGACGGCATCGTCAGTGAGCCAGTCGAGCTTGACCTCGAGCCCGCCGCGGCCGGCGAAGGCCATCTCCAGCAGCGTCACGATCAGGCCGCCGTCGCTGCGATCGTGATAGGCGAGCAGCTTGCCGTCGGCATTGAGCCCCTGGATGACGTTGAAGAACGCCACCAGGTCCTCGGCCTCGTCGAGATCCGGGCAGACGTTGCCGACCTGACCATAGACCTGCGCCAACGCCGAGCCGCCGAGACGGTTCTGGCCGCGGCCAAGGTCGATCAGGATCAGATCGCTCTCGTCCTGGTCGAGACGCAGCTGCGGCGTGAGCGTACGCATGGCATCGGTGACCGGTGCAAAGCCGGTGATGTTCAGCGTCAGCGGTGCGGTAATGCTCTTCTCGTCCCCCTCTTCTGTCTGCCAGGCAGTGCGCATGGACATCGAATCCTTGCCCACCGGCACGGCGATGCCCAGTGCCGGGCAGAGTTCCATACCCACGGCGTGAACGGCATCATACAGCGCCTGATTCTCGCCGACGTGGTCGGCCGCACTCATCCAGTTGGCGGAGAGCTTGATGTCGGAAAGCTTTCCGATCGGTGCCGCCGCCAGGTTGGTGATCGCCTCGGCCACCGCCAGCCGCGCGCTGGCCGCAGGATCGATCAGCGCCACCGGCGGGCGCTCGCCCATCGCCATCGCTTCGCCGGCGTGGGTGTCGTAGCTCGAGGTGGTCACCGCGCAGTCCGCCACCGGTACCTGCCAGGGGCCGACCATCTGGTCGCGGGCCACTTGGCCTGTAATCGAGCGGTCGCCGATGGTGATCAAAAAGCTCTTCGACGCCACCGTGGGCAGCCGCAGCACGCGATCCAGCGCTTCACGCAGGTCGAGGTTGTCGAGCCCCAGCCCCGGCAGGTTGAGCGTGTGCCGCTCGAAGCTGCGCTGCATCCTGGGTGGCTTGCCGAACAGCACGCTCATCGGCAGATCGACGGGATCGGCTTCGAAATGGCCATCGCGCACCGCCAGATGGTGCGCTTCGGTGGCTTCGCCGACTACGGCGTAGGGGCAGCGTTCGCGGACACACAGCGCATCGAAGGTGTCGAGCTGCTCGGGCGTGACCGCCAGCACGTAACGCTCCTGGGCTTCGTTGCACCAGATTTCCAGCGGGCTCATGCCCGGTTCGGCGTTGGGCACCGCACGCAGGTCGAACAGGCCGCCGCGGCCGCCGTCCTTGACCAGCTCCGGCAGGGCGTTGGAGAGACCGCCAGCGCCGACATCGTGGATGAAGGCGATGGGGTTGGCGTCACCCAGCGCCCAGCAGCGATCGATCACTTCCTGGGCGCGACGCTCGATCTCGGGGTTGTCGCGCTGCACCGAGGCGAAGTCGAGATCTTCGCTGGAGGCACCGGACGCCATCGACGACGCCGCACCGCCGCCGAGACCGATCAGCATCGCCGGGCCGCCCATCACGATCAGCTTGGCGCCGACCGGAATGTCACCCTTGAGCACGTGGCCGTCGCGGACGTTGCCGTAGCCGCCCGCCAGCATCACCGGCTTGTGGTAGCCGCGACGCTCGATGCCGCCGGCGCCCACCGCGTCGAGCTCGAAGGTGCGGAAGAAGCCGTTGAGGTTGGGCCGGCCGAACTCGTTGTTGAACGCCGCGCCACCGATCGGCCCTTCGAGCATGATGTCGAGCGCCGACTGGATCCGCTCCGGCTTGCCGTAGTCGAAGGCTTCCCACGGCTGCACGAATTCGGGAATGCGCAGGTTGGAGACGGTGAAGCCGGTGAGCCCCGCCTTGGGCTTGCCGCCGCGCCCCGTCGCGCCCTCGTCGCGAATCTCGCCGCCGGCGCCGGTGGCCGCGCCCGGATGCGGGGCGATCGCGGTCGGGTGGTTGTGGGTTTCCACCTTCATCAGGATATGGATCGGCTCTCGGGTCGCACCGTAGACCTGGCTGTCCGGCGCGGGGAAGAAGCGCCCGGCCGTCGGCCCTTCGATGATCGCCGCGTTGTCGCTGTAGGCCGAGAGCACCTTGTCGCTGGACTGCTCGAAGGTGTTCTTGATCATCTTGAACAGCGAGTGGGTCTGGGGTTCGCCGTCGATCACCCAGTCGGCATTGAAGATCTTGTGGCGGCAGTGCTCGGAGTTGGCCTGGGCGAACATCATCAGTTCGACGTCGGTCGGGTTGCGCCCGAGCTCGCCGAAGGCCTCGACCAGGTAGTCGATCTCGTCGTCGGCGAGTGCCAGCCCCAGTTCGGTGTTGGCGTTGGCCAGCGCCGGCCGACCGCCGCCCAGCACGTCCACCGTCGACAGCGGCGTCGGCTGGTGGTGCGAGAACAGCTTGGCCGCGTCGCTTGCGTCGAACAGCACGGTTTCGACCATGCGATCATGCAGGTGCGCGACCATGGCCTCGTAGGCCTCGGCGCTCGGTGCGCTCTTCAATGTCACGCGGTAGGCGATGCCTCGCTCGATGCGCGCGACCTGATCCAGCCCGCAATTGTGGGCGATATCGGTGGCCTTGGAGGACCAGGGCGAGATCGTGCCGATCCGGGGAACGACCAGAAACAGATGGCCGTCGGCGGACGCACGCTGGTCGGCGTCGCTGCCACGGCTTTCGAAACCTTCGAGGCTTTGAACACCGTAGTCCAGCAGCCGGTCCAGCACTTGGCGAGCCTGATCATCGAGCTCGTCATGGTGATCGACGAAGTGGACGTAATGCGCGCTGAGAGACTCGACTTCGGGAACGACAGCGCGAAGATCGGCGAGCAGTTTGGCGTGACGGAATGCAGATAGCGCGGGAGCGCCTTGCAATTCGAGCATGGCGTGGAAAGCCTCCAGGACGGTCGAGGATCGCGTTGGTCTCATTTCGAGATACTGAGCTCGAGACGGGCAGCGATGCCGGGATCAGGGCGACATGATACTGGAAAGCGGCGGCGCTCGCTAAGTCAACACGCCGGTCTCGGTCGCAAGCCATGAATCCGGCGGGAAGATACCGCCATGATCGACGCCTGATGCCCGCGTTTCGGGGTGCGTGGCAGGAAACCGAATGGATGACAGCGAGACGGTGGCCGGCTATGGTGTCCCGTCACGCTGTTACCGACCCCATTGCATGCCCAAGCTCCTGACACGTCTGCGACTCGCGCTGACAGTGCTGCTGACGCTGGCGACTCTTCTCTGCCCCGCTCAGTTCGCGCTGCGCTACAGTGACGGGCTCGATCCGATTCGCAAGCGCGATTTCCTGCAGGTCGCGACTCGCAAGGGTCCCATTACCTTCTATAACGGGGGGCATGGGCCGACCGGATTCGAATACGAACTGATGCGACGTTTCGCACAGTCGCTGGGCGTCAGTCTGGCGGTCGACAGCAATACCCGTATCGACGATGTCCTCGACGACGTGCGCAGCGGCAAGGCGGACTTGGGCGCCGCCGCATTGTCTCTGGATCTGAGCCGACCGGGCATTCGCTACAGCAAACCGATTTTGACGCTGCAGCCGCTGGTGGTCTATCGCCGTGGCCTGCCACCGGTGCGCACCCTGGACGACCTCGTGGGGCTGCGTATCGGGGTCATTGCCAACTCCGGCAACGCCGAGGCACTGCACACGCAGCAGCAGAACCTGCCGGGGCTCGGCTGGCGCGAAGCGGACGGGCTGACCATTGCCGATCTGATGGAGATGGTCGAGCGCGACGATCTCGATGCCGCTGTCGTCTATACCCACCAGTTCCAGCTCAACCGCCTGTTCTTCCCCAACGTCGAGCGTGGCTTTCCGTTGGGCAAGCCCCTGAGCCTGGCCTGGGCCTTTGCGGCAAACCAGCCGATCGATCTCCTCAATGCCGCCAACGACTTTCTCCAGGCGCAGCGGCGCAATGGCGGGCTGGACGAGCTCATCGGACGGTATTTCGGCCATGACGACTACCTCGAGTATGTCGGCGCCCGGCTTTTCATCCATCACATCGGCACTCGTCTGCCGCGTTTTCTGCCTTACTTCAAGGAGGCCGCGCGCGAGACCGGTTTCGACTGGCGTCTGCTGGCGGCGCTGGGTTTCCAGGAATCGCACTGGGAAGCCGATGCCGAGTCGCCGACCGGCGTTCGCGGCCTGATGATGTTGACGCGCCCCACCGCCGAGGAGATCGGCATCGATAATCGCCTCGACCCGCGCCAGAGCGTCGACGGTGGCGCGCGATACCTGCTTCAGGTCAAGCAGCGCCTCAGCGAGGACATCCCCGAGCCGGATCGCACCTGGATGGCGCTGGCCGCCTACAACGTCGGGCTCGGGCACCTGTTCGATGCCCAGGATATCGCCCGCCTGCGCGGGGGCGATCCCAACCGCTGGGCCGACGTTCGCGAAGCGCTGCCGTTGCTGCAGGACCGGGAATGGTACTCTCGGGTACACCACGGTTACGCTCGTGGCGGGGAACCGGTAATCTACGTGCGTAACGTGCGCCGCTATTACGAAATATTAAAGTACGTCAATCGCAGCCAGCAGCAGTTCAACCTGTTAGGGGAGCGCGCACTCGAGGGGGATACGCTACCTCTCGAGACCGTCGCTCCCCTGCTGTGACCGGTCGTTCTGCCAGACTGTCACCGGATTGTCGCCGAGTTGTCGCTGGGCTGTCGTCGGCAGCCGCGGTGGAGAACCCTAACGTCTATGTCGATGGTGTTGTCCCGTCTGTCGTTGTATCTGGCACTTCCGGCCTTGCTGCTGGGTCTCTGGCCAGACGGCGAGCCAGACCAGTACTGGATCCTTCTGCTGCTTGGCCTGCTGTGGCTGGGTCAGTTCGCTGCCCTTCGTCAGCGGATCGGGACCAGTCGCTGGCTGCTGATTCCCACCGGTATCCTGACCCTGGCGATCATCGCCACCTTTCTCATCGCGGAACACTGGGTCAGCGTCGATCTCTGGCAACGCGGGCTCGATTTTCTGCCAGGCCATTGGGAGCTCTTCCACAGCCGCCCACCCATTCTCGCGCTGTGCATGATCTTCGGGCTGATTCTCAATGTGCTGCTGCTGTCGCGGCTGGGCCTGGGCTCCCCCATCACGCTGCTGCTGGTGGCCATGTGCGGCGCCTGGCTCGGCTATCGCTCGCTGACTCCACCACCGGAACATGCCTCCAGCCTGAACGGTATCCCGTTGCCGATGCTGGTGGCGCTATGGCTGTTGTGGGCCGCTCAGGGGCTATCGCTCTTTCCGACGCTACGACGCTACTGGCGGCGAATTCTGCTACCGCTCCTGGTCGGTGGCTTGATCGCGCTGCTGGCCATGGTCAGCTGGCAGGAGCAGCGCCAGACGGATGACCTGCGCCTCTACGCCCTCGCCGCCAGCGAGGGCAACAGGATCGCGACTCTGCTGGCCACGGAAACCGACGATCACGTCAAGGCCATGCGACGCTTCGCCAGTTTCTGGAACATGCTGGGGCACGTGCCCACACGCTCGGAATGGGAACAGCAGGCCAAACGCTATCACGACGATTTCGGCTACTTCCGTAACATTGCCTTCATCGACCTCGATGGCACCGTCATCCGCGTCTATCCGCTGCGCGGCAATCAATCCACCCTCGACCTCAATCTCTACAAGTCGTACACGTTGGCCAGGAAAGCACTGGACCGATCGCTGATCTACGGCATCGAGGGGCAGACCGGCATCGTCGACTTCCTTCAGGGCGGGCGCGGCATCATCAATTATCTGCCGGTGCGCAACCTGGTCGATGGCACGCTGCTGGGCGCGGTCAGCATGTCGGTCAGCGTCGACACTCTGCTCAATTCGTTGCTCGCGCAAACCAGCAACAGGAATCAAGCCATCACGCTCAGCGGCAACGGCCAGCTCTATTTCCATTATGGCCCGCTCGGCGACCTGGCCGACTGGCGCTATCAACAGATGGTCGAGATGGGCACCGACCGGCTCATCCTCAGCGTGAGACCCTCCTTGTCCTGGTTACAGGCGATGCGGAGCAGGCTACCGGAAATCACCCTGATC
Organism: Salinicola sp. MIT1003; assembly: GCF_001858555.1. NCBI lineage: Bacteria > Pseudomonadati > Pseudomonadota > Gammaproteobacteria > Oceanospirillales > Halomonadaceae > Salinicola > Salinicola sp. MIT1003. Next base: position 103,309 of record NZ_MCAP01000057.1, on the reverse strand, counting down.
TTCGGCATTCTGCTCGCCTATCTGTTGCATATGGTGCTCTACATCTATCGGCGTCTGGCGCACCAGCATCGTCTGGCCAATCAGGCCAACGCCTCGCTACGCGAAGAGATCAAGGAGCGAGAACGGCTTCAGCAGGAAATCGAATGGATCGCCAGTCACGACGAGTTGACCCAACTGCCCAATCGGCGCGAGTTGATGCATTGGATGGATGCCTGCGAGCATCCCTTGCCACTGGCGGTATTGATCTGCGATCTCGATCACTTCAAGAGCGTCAACGACCATTTCGGGCATCTGGAGGGGGATCGTTACCTCAAGACGATCGCCGAGCGCTGCCGCCTGCCGGTGGAGCGCGCGGGTGGAATGTTCGCCCGCTACGGCGGCGAGGAGTTCGTCGCCTGTCTGCCGAATTGCGACCGCCATATGGCCGGGAAGATCGCCGAATCGATACGCCGAACGGTCGCCCAGAGCGGCCTCGTGCTACCTAACGACGAGCCGGTGACGCTGAGCATCGGGGTCAGCGTCACCGACTCGCTCCCGTTGCAGCGCAACCGGATTTTCCAGACCGCCGACGATTCGCTGTACCGCGCAAAGCAGGAGGGCCGCAATCGCGTCGTGCTTGCCGAGCCGTCCGAATCGACGCTTTAAGCTCTGTCTGAAAACGCAGACATTTTTCAGACACAGCGTAGGGTCGGACAGAAGCTCCCCCTTCGCGCCGGCTCGGTCAGTTCGAAGAGCCCCCCGGTGACGCATCATGCTGGCGACGTTCCCGAAAGAACTGCTGGAGCAACCGCTTCGCCGGGGCGGCAAGCACGCCTCCGTCGATCTCGACGCGGTGATTGAACCAGGGCTGTGCGAAGAGATTGGCACGGGATTCGACCATGCCGCCCTTGGGTTCGGCGGTGGCGTAGACGACCCGGCGAATACGGGCATGGATGATCGCGCCCGTGCACATCAGGCAGGGCTCGAGGGTGACGTAGAGCGAGCACTCGTCCAGCCGATAGTTGCCCAGTGCCAGCGCCGCGCTGCGCAGCGCCTGCACTTCGGCATGGGCGGTCGGGTCCTTCCCCTCGACCGGGCAGTTGTAGCCGACCCCGATCACCGTGCCCGCGGCATCGACCACCACGGCACCAACCGGCACCTCGCCACTGTCGAACGCCCGTTGCGCCTGCTCCAGCGCACGGTGCATGTAGAATTCGTCGCTACGTATCATGACCGTCCCGTATTGCCCATCCGGCGTCGCGGCGAGTCGTCGGCGAGCAGGATATACTCGTGACGAATCTGGTTCGAAAAGCCTTCATCGACGCGCCATCAAGGATACCCGAATGACACAAGCGCTGAACGACCTTATCCAGCTTCTTGGCCTGGAAGCGCTGGAGGAGAACCTGTTCCGCGGCCAGAGCCAGGATCTGGGACTGCCCCAGCTGTTCGGAGGTCAGGCCCTCGGACAATCCGCCGCCGCCGCTACCCGCACGGTCCCCGAAGACCGCTTTTTGCACTCGCTGCACGGCTATTTCCTGCGCCCCGGCGATGCCCAGTTGCCAGTCGTCTATTCCGTCGATCGCGTTCGCGATGGCGGCAGTTTCACCACGCGTCGGGTCACGGCGATTCAGAAAGGCAAGCCGATATTCTTCTGCAGCGCTTCCTTCCAGGGGCGTGAACACGGCCTGCACCACCAGCCTACCGCGCCCGACGTGCCGTCGCCGGAAGCGTTGCTGGCGGAGGGCAAGGCGGTCCATCAGCGCTTTCGCGGTCATCCCGTCGAGTTCATCACGGTGGAAGAGCGCCATGACTGCCCCCCCTCGCGAATGATCTGGTTTCGCATGGGCAGCGGGACTATACAAGACGAGGGCATGCCGTCGGACCCGGCCCTGCACCGTTACCTGCTCGCCTACAGCTCTGACTTCAACCTGCTGCTGACCTCGCTGCTGGCGCATGATGTGGAATTCGGCGACCCGCGGCTGCGCATCGCCAGCCTGGACCACGCCTTGTGGATCCATCAGGACCCGAAGATCGACGAGTGGCTGCTGTACGTGATGGAGAGCCCGTGGGCGGGCGGCGCCCGCGGTTTCGCCCGCGGCAGCTTCTACGATCGCGATGGCCATTTGATCGCCTCCACCGCACAGGAAGGACTGGTCAGGGTTCAGTCCTGAGCCGCGAGCCGCGAGCCGCGAGCCGCGAGCCGCGAGCCGCGAGCCGCGAGCCGCGAGCCGCGAGCCGCGAGCCGCGCAATCAGGATGTTGCTCCTGTAACGAAAACCGCCAGTGACATTATCACTGGCGGTTTTCTTAGCTCTTAGCTCTTAGCTCTTAGCTCTTAGCTCTTAGCTCTTAGCTCTTAGCTCTTAGCTCTTAGCTCTTAGCTCTCTTTGATCGACGCCATATCGATCACGAAACGGTATTTCACGTCGCCCTTCTGCATCCGCTCCCAGGCTTCGTTGATCTGATCGATGTTGATCATCTCGACGTCGCAGGTAATGCCATTCTCGGCGCAGAAATCCAGCACTTCCTGGGTTTCCGGCATGCCGCCGATCAGCGAGCCGGCTAGCACGCGGCGACGGAATATCAGATTGGCACCGGAAATTGCCGGATCGAGCGGTTCGAGCAGCCCGACCAGAATGTGCGTGCCGTCCGGCTTCAGCGCATTGAGATAGGGGTTGATGTCGTGCTGCACCGGCACCGTGTCGAGCATGAAGTCGAAGGTCTCGGTGACTGCCTGCATCTCGTCTTCACTGGTGGAGATCACGACATGGTCGGCGCCCTGCTTCTTCGCTTCGGCCTTCTTTGACTCGGAGCGCGTGAACAGCGTCACCTCGGCACCCAGCGCCTTGGCGAGCTTGACCCCCATGTGACCGAGGCCGCCCATGCCGATGACGCCTACCTTGTCGCCCGGCTTGACACCGTAATGCTTCAGCGGCGAATAGGTGGTAATGCCGGCGCACAGGATCGGCGCGGCAGATTTGAGATCAATGCCGTCGGGCATGCGCACCACGAAGCGCTCGCTGACCACGACCTTATCGGAATAGCCGCCCTGCGTCAGCGTGCCGTCGTGCTTGTCGGGGCTGCCGTAGGTCATCACGAAGCCTTCAGCGCAGTAGTTCTCGAGGCCAGCGTTGCACGCCTTGCACTCGCGGCACGAGTCGACCATGCAGCCGACGCCGACCAGATCGCCGACCTGGTACTGGCTGACTTCGTCACCCACGGCGGTAACGCGGCCCACGATCTCGTGGCCCGGCACGACCGGATAGGAGGACATGCCCCAATCGTCTTGGGCGAAGTGGAGATCGCTGTGGCAGACGCCGCAGTAGAGGATCTCGATCGAGACATCGTCCGGACGCGGCGCACGCCGCTCGAAGTTCCAGGGCGCCAACGGCGTGGTGGCGGAATGCGCGGCATAACCCTTGGCAGGTGTGGCAGTAGCTTGTGCCATGTTTCTGACTCCCCATAACGATGGGTGAATGGACGGGATCGTGGGCACAGTGTGGTCTACAACGTCCTCGGCAGCCATGCCGTTTCCTGCGCAACATCTGCTCGATCCTCCGAATCTCGCAAGGCCATTACCCCTATCGAGCCGTGCTCATGCACAATACGCTGACCTTGTTCATCTTCCTCAGCGCGAGGTCGCCATGCTCGATCGTCTCCCTGCCTCCTCTCTTCAGGATCGTGCGTCCCGGGATCCCGCTTTCGGCTCCTCGAACGCCCGCGACGCCTGGGCGTTCCAGCTGGCCCGAACGCTGGCGCCGCTGGCCAGCACCGACGGCTTTTCCGACACGGCCATCGATGGCGTCAAACTGATCGCCTCGGAATGCAGTCACTCGCGCACGCCGCTGATCTACGAGCCGGGGCTGTTCATCATCGCGCAGGGAGACAAGGTCGGCTACCTGGGAGACAGGGTGATTCACTACGGCCCCGGCAACTATCTGGTACAGGCGATGCCGTTGCCGTTCGAATGCGAGACGCTCACCCGCCCGGATGCCCCGTTACTGGGCCTCTCCATCGGCGTGGATCCGCTGATGCTGAGCGAACTGGTGCATCATCTGCCCGCGCCGCCCCCTCTCGACCGCGGCTCTCCCGAGCCCATGGCGGCCGTGGCCCTCGATGCACCGATGGCGGAAGCGGTACAACGCCTGGCGTCGTGCCTGCAGGATGAACACACCAGCCGCGCGCTGGGCGCAGGCCGAGTACGGGAAGTGCTGTTCGCCGCGCTCAACGGCCCGCAGGGCCAGTCGCTTCGTCAACTGGTGCAGCAGCAGGGGCACTACGCCCGCATTGCCGAATCGCTGAACTACCTCCACCGTCACTTCGCCCTGCCGTTGACGGTGGAAACGCTTGCCGAGCGCGCCAACATGAGCGCCTCGCACTTTCACCACCACTTCAAGCGCGTGACTCAGCTCTCGCCAGTGCAGTATCTCAAGCGCCTGCGACTGCTTCGGGCTCGAATGCTGCTCGGCCAGCAGCGCGTCAACGTCGCGCGCGCCGCCGCCGATGTCGGCTATCGCAGCACGTCGCAGTTCAGTCGCGAGTACAAGCGCTATTTCGGCGTCAGCCCATCCCAAGGCTGAATGGGTGGGAGCTCGGCCCGTGATATTGCTAGGCCAGAAGCCCCATCAAACCGCGAATCAGGTAATAAGCGCCCACCACCGTGACGATCCAGCGCGTCCAGTAGCGGAAGCCGGCATCCGTCAGCCGCGACAGGATCAGATTGCCGGTGCGCGTTCCCAGGAACGCGAAGGGAATCGCCAGTGCCACCCAGCCCCACTCGCCGCTGTCCATCGCCACCGCCGCCTGCCAGTAATAGAGAATCTTGAGGGTGTGGGCGATGACCTGAATGGTCGCCTTGGTCGCCACCACGGTGCGCCGGTCGAGCTGGGTGCGGATGAATCCGATGTCGATGGTCGGGCCGGAAACCCCGACGGCGATGGTCAGGCCGCCGGAAACGATGCCACACATGACCGCATGCCCGGGCCGCGAGACATCGAAGTGGAACCAGCGCTTGGGAATCCACACCATGACCGGCATCAGCCCCAGCACGATCAGTACCACCGTCTCGCTGGGCGAATAGCGCACCAGCATCAGCAAGGCCGCCGAGATCAGGACGCCACAGGCGATCATGCCGACGATGCGCCAGGCGATGAATCGGCGCGACAGCCAGGCTCGCGACGCGTTGGCGGTGAGCTGGATCACCCCGTGTACCGCGATCGCCGTTGCCGCCGGCAGCCAGGCAAGCAAGAAGCCTAGCAGGATCAATCCGCCAGCCATGCCGAACACGCCGGACAACACCGAGGTCGAGAACACTACGGCCAGAAAAAGCAACGCAACGGGTATCGCCATGCGGGGTCTACACTCCAATGACGGGCCACGATAGCCCATGAAAAATGCCACGAGATTCTGCGAGCGTGAGCCCGCCATCCTGAAAGCCATGATTGCCGCTCTATCAATCGGCAACCACTAACCAGCAACGACCAACCAGCAACGACCAACCAGCAACGACCAACCAGCAACAAGGAATGTTCCCAATGCGCCGTTCTAACTTGCACTCCATTCCTGTTTCTCTTGCCGCAGCCCTGCTCACGCTGGCCGGTTCCGCCCACGCCTCCAGCGATGCGGCGTGGGCAGAACACGACCGCGCCGTCGTCGAGCAGTGCCAGAACGCCAGTCAGTTCCCGGATGCCGCGCCGGCCGGCGACCCCGTACCGTTCGATGACGAAGCCGGCATGACGGCACTGCTGATCCAGGGGCACTATTCACAGGATCATATGAACGGAGAGGCCGGCCGCGAGCTCTGCCTGTTCCTGCGCAGCAGCCAGGAAGTCTACATGGCAGACGCCGACAAGCTCGCAATCGGCTCCGATGCCCTGCCCAGCACACCGACCGATGCGATCAACGAGAGCGCCGAGACCCAGGAGGCTGAGCATGCGCCATCGGCCCCGACCGATGACGATCCCTGATCACCCCGAGACAGGATTCGTCGGCGTCGCCAACACCCGTTGATAGAACGCCAGGTCGAGCCAGCGATCGAACTTGTAGGCCGCCTGGCGCACGGTCCCCGCGTGGACGAAGCCCAGCTGTTCGTGCAGCGCGATGCTCGGCGTGTTGGACGCGTCGATACCGCCGATCAGGGTGTGGTACTGCTGTGCCTCGGCGCGTTCGATCAGCGCTGTCATCAATTGCCGGGCCACGCCGCGTTGACGAAAGTGGCGGTCCACGTAGACGGAATGCTCGACGCTGTAGCGGTAGGCGGCATGAGGGCGAAACGGGCCATAGCTGGCAAAGCCCATCAGCCGCCCACTCTCGTCGTCGAGCATGCCGATGACCGGAAAGTTGCCATCGCGCTTGGTCTGGAACCAGTTCTCGACGAACGCCGCGGTGCGTGGCTGGTATTCGTAGAGTGCCGTGGTGTTGAGAATGGCATCGTTGAAAATCGCCAGCACAGCTTCACCGTGCGGGCCGAACTCGCAGTCGATCAGGGTCAAGGTTCGGTTCTCATGATCAGGTCAGGTATCGTCAGCTCGGAAGTCGTCAGGCCGAGAGCCTAGCGCATAGTCCAGGCGCGCAGTCTAATACAGCGCGTTGGCCTTGAGCTCGGCCAGCGCTCGATCGTCAGCGTCCTGCAGCACCAGTGACTGGCCCACGAGCGCATAGTGCGCCGTCTCGGAGAGCGCCGCCAGCCACGCCTGTTCGAGTGTCGCCATGTCACCCGGGCATGCCATCCGGGTCGAAGCGAGCCGGGAGAAGGTCAGCGTGTCCCCTTCAAGCCGATAGCTGCCCATCAGCCGGTTGCAGCCGGTCGAACCGGAAACGCGCCCGTCTTCACCGAGAACCAGATGCGCTTCACGCCGGCCGTCCGCCACGGTCACCGGCTTGCCGTCGAGCAGCATCAACTTCCAGTAGGTGCCGACCAGGTCCTCGCTGGCGGTTTGCGTGGTGACGTCAGGATTCGTGGCACAGCCGGAAACGGCCATGACGGCAACGACAGCCACCGAGACGGCGATCAAGTGTTTAAGGCGTGATAGCACGATGAGGTCCTCTTCAAAAGAACGTACGGAAAGCGCGTTTCGATCATGCCGGGGCGACCGGAAACAGGCCGGTCGCCGCGTCGGGTTGCAGGCTAGTGGCGTTCGATCATCGCGGTCAGGTCATCAGAGACCAGCGGCAGCGTCTCCCGCCAGGAAAGATAAGGCGTCGACCCGGTGCCGTTGACCAGCACCGCGAAGCTGCCCCAGCGCCCGCTCTCGGTACGAAAATAGCCGGCAATGGCACGTACCGTCACCGGCTCGTTGAGCGTGCCCGTCTTGATCATCACGTGATCCTGGAACGTCTGGCTGCCGCGACGGATGAAGTGCATCGGCCCGTTGGTGGGTACCTGCATGCCGGCCACAAAAGTGGGGAACAGCGACGCGCGTCCATACATCGCGCCGAGCAGCGCGTTGACGCTCTGCGCCGAAACGCGATTTTCCGGCGTCAGACCGCTGCCGCTACGCAGGGTCACCGCGCTGTGCCCCGGCAGGCCGGCGGCGAAACGTTCCAGCTCGCGGCCGGCATCCGACAGGTTCTGCTGCGTGCCGGAGGTCAGGTCCAGCGCCAGCGTGTCGGCCATGAAATTGTTCGAATAATTGAGCGTGCGCAGCAGCAGCTCCTGCAGCGGCTTGCCCTCGACGGCGGCCAGCGGCTGCGCGGTGGACGGCGGCGCCTGGCGACTGACGGCGTAGCCGCCGCTGACCGTAATGCCGGACTGGCGCAGCAGCGACAGCAGCGTCTGGCCGGTCTGGTCGGCAGGATCGGAGCTGGCCTTGTAGACCGGGCGCGGATAGCTGCCGGCCGGTATCTGCCCGCTGACCCGCAGCGTATCGCCCTGGCTGTCGGTGATCCGCCTGGCGTAGAGCTTGGCCGAGCCGCCAGCGGCAACGGTGGCGACGTCGTTCTCGATGCGAATGGTCGGCGCCACCGTATCGCAGCTGGTGACCCGCGCCGGCTGCCCGACGATCCCCGGCATCACCGTGGCGCACCAGCTGCCGTAGTTGATCGCGGCAGAAGAGAGCAGCGCCGCGTAGGCGTTGGTGCCTTCCGTCTGCGTCTCGCAGCGATCGGTGGTAATGCAGGTCACCGGGCCGAAGCGCCACTGGCTGACCACCAGTTGGCCATCGACGCTGGAGACACCGAGCTCCCGCAGTTTCTGAATCAAGCGCCAGAGTTCTTCGGAGGTCAGCGCCGGGTCCCCGCCGCCTTCCAGCACCAGATCGCCGTGCAGTACGCCATTGCCATCGAGCGTGCCGGTGGAGACGAAACGCGTGGTAAAGCGATGCTGCGGCCCCCAGCGATCCAGCGAAGCGGCCGCGGTGTAGAGCTTGGTGACCGAAGCCGGTGACAATGACTGCGCCGGATTGATGGCGCCGAGAACCTCGCCGCTATCGAGCAGGCGCGCCTGGGCGCTGACCACGAAACCTTTATCCGCAAGCCGGGCGACATGCTCGAACCCGGCCGCCTGCGCGGCGATGGTGAAGACAGAGAGGGATAACGCACCGAGAAACAGAGAACTTCGACCTAGCCATCGCCGCATAATGGGATGCTCGCTCCAAAGAAAAATGAGGGCCAATCTCATCCAGAGCGTACCAATTAACTCACTGAGAATGCGATGCCCCATGTCATGTTCCAGTGGCGAAAGACGCGATCGTGATGAAAGCGCCAGTGGCAGGAAAGACGCCAGAGTGACGAGAGCCTCAGTGCGACGATAGACGCGAGAACACCTGGATGATGGCGACTCCGGCGATGATCAGCCCCATGCCAAGATAAGCGGGCAGGTCCGGCTTTTCGCCGTAGAACACGATGCCGATCACCGTCACCAGCACGATGCCGAGCCCCGCCCAGATCGCGTAGGTAATACCGACCGGCAATGACTTGAGCACCAGCGACAGCGCATAGAACGAAAAGCCGTAGCCGACCACCACGATCACGCTCGGCAGCAGCCGTGAAAAGCCGGCGGAAGCTTTCAGCGAACTGGTCGCCACGACTTCGGCGACGATCGCCAGCGCTAGCAGCAGATAGCTCATCGGGCTTGATTCCTATTCGGTTGAGGGAGACTCGGTTGAGGGCGACTCGGTGAAAGTCGATTCGGTTGAGTCCGATTCAGCCGAGGCAGTTGCGTCGAACCCCGTCGTCGACAGATCGACTCGGTAGCGCCATAGCGTCTGGCCGCTCTCGACGTATTTTTGTTCGAACGGCGTCAGGAAAGTCTGTTCGAACGGCGTCATCAACGCTCCACCCGGTGCGTAGGAGTCGATCTCGCCTTCGAGACCACGGAGCGTCTTCACGCCCAGCGCGAACTCCTGAACGTAGATCGCCCAGTTGGAGCGCAACTCGAGCATACCCCCAAGGGCGAGTATCGCCGGAAAGACCGGATGCCCCTGCCAGCGCTTCTTGAGCTGCGTGCTCTTGGGGTAAGGATTGGGATAGAGCAGGAAGTGCCGCGCCGGCCGCCACTCGGCTGCCACCGCCAGGCGCCAGAAATCGACCAGATCGGCGCGCACCAGCAGCGCGTTGTCCGGCAGGGCGCCATGGTCGCGTGACAGCCGCTGCTCGCTGCGATCTACCCCCAGCACGGCGTGGTCGGGATAGCGCTCCGCCAGCCGGCGCGTGGAGAGGCCTACGCCGCAACCGGCATCGAGAATCAGCGGCCGATGTTGATCAGCCAGCCACTGTGCCGCCCCCTCGAAGGCGATCCGCGTGTGCTCGGCGGGCGGACGTTGCCAGGCGCTGTCCCGGGCACGCTGAACGCGGCGCACCAGATCCTGGTGCGGCCCCTGCTGACTGGAAGTGATGGCGCGCGAAGACGCTTGCATGGCAATTACCGTTGTAAGGATGAGGCCCGTTAAAGGTTGTGTCCCGTTGAAAGGAGAGTACCGTTTACGACTGACGACAGAGCGCGCATTCTAGCAGCCACGACGTCGGCATTCCTGCCGCCGTGGCGCCGGCTCCCGCGACGCGTTCGTGGACGAGCCACCCACGCGGCATGACGGCGCGCGCGCGCAGGTGTATCATCCCAGCCCACATTCAGCCAATCCTGGCAATACGGCCTTCGATGGCATGCGCGATGACTGTCCCCCGCTCGTTCCGGGGCCATTTTTCACCGACTCAGGGCTCTCCTCCACCGGCTCGGGGCTACCCTTCGCCGATTCGAGGTCGACAGCGCAAGCCTTTGCCGGGGATGCCCTTTCATCGCAGTTTCGTCATCTCCATGTCATCGTTCACCGATTGCCCCCAATGTTCACGAGGGACGTGGCTTGTCACATTTACCGGTAATCGTCGGTATGGGCGGCGTCAACGCCGCGGGTAGAACGTCCGGGCACCAGGCCTACCGCCGCACGATTCTCGACGTTCTGCCAACGGCCGAACAGACTCGTACGCTTGTCGCACTGGCAACCCTGATGCAACTGGTCACCTCCCGGGAGGACGGCCAGTGGCAAAGCGCCGACGGCGAGATTCTGAGCGAACAGGCGGTCGTCAGCCGCTATCGCGAGTACATTCTCAAGCATACGCTGATCCGTCGCATCGAGGATGACGCCTTCGGGGAGGCCGGCATTCCCGGCAACCGTGAAGTGCGGATGACGCTCGATAGCCCCTTGCGCTTCACCGCGTCGCGACGCCAGTTGCCGCAGCCGCTGCCCGCGGGCTGGCAAGTGCGCGAGCTCGACAAGCAGACGGTCGAGGTCAGCGTTCCCGCCGGGACGCTGGATGCGCTGCTGCCCGAACGGCGCCAGGCGCTGGTGCGCGCTGCCGGCCGCCTGCCGGAAGGCTTCGCGCCGGACAGCTTCTATCGCAGCGTGCATCATCCACGCGGGCTGTCGATGGCGATCTTCGGTGTCAGCGACTGCCTCGGCCAGAGCGGGCTCGACTGGGAGTCGCTGCGCGACCGGGTGGACCCGGACGCCATCGCCGTCTATGCCGGCAACTCGATCGGCCAGTTGGACGACGCCGGCTGGGGCGGCATGCTCAAGAGCTTCGTCACCGGCAGCCGCACTACCTCCAAGCAGATGCCGCTGGGCTACGGCCAGATGCCGGCGGACTTCCTCAACGCCTACGTTCTGGGGAGCGTCGGGGGAACCGGCGCGGTTCAAGGCGCCTGCGCCACGTTCCTCTACAACCTGCGCCTGGGTATCGACGATATCCGTCACGGCCGCCGCCGCATCGTCATGGTCGGCACCAGCGATGCGCCGGTGACGCCGGAAATCATCGAAGGATTCCGCGCCATGAGTGCGCTGGCCGATGACCAGAGCCTGATGGCGCTCGACGCCCTCGAGCTGCTGACCGATGAGGACTACCAGCGCGCCTGCCGTCCGTTCGCCCGCAACTGCGGCTTCACCATCGCCGAAGCGTCGCAGTTCGTGCTGCTGATGGACGACTCGCTGGTACTCGAGACCGGCGCCCAGATCCTGGGTTCCGTGCCCGAGGTGAACGTCAACGCGGATGGCTGGAAGCGCTCGATCTCGGCGCCCGGCATCGGCAACTATCTCACCCTGGGCAAATCCGTCTCGCTGGCTACCTCGATCCTCGGCGAACGGAGCGTGCGCCAGCGCAGCTATCTGCATGCCCACGGCACCAGCACGCCGAAGAACCGCACCACCGAGTCGCATATCTTCGATCAGGTGGCGCGCGCCAACGGCATCGAGAACTGGCCGGTCGCCGCGATCAAGGCGTTCATCGGCCACTCCCAGGGCAGCGCCGCCGGGGACCAGATCGCCAGTGCCCTGGGCACCTTCGCCCACGGCTGGGTGCCGGGCATCCCGACGCTCGACGCGGTCGCCGACGATGTTCACGCCGAACGGCTGCGCTTCTTCCAGGCGCCGATCGAGCTCGAGACCGACTGCAGCTTCATCAACGCCAAGGGCTTCGGCGGCAACAACGCCACCGGCCTTTTGCTGTCGCCGCAGGTCACCGAACGCCTGCTGGCCCAGCGCCACGGCCAGCGCGCGCTCGACGACTGGCGGCATCGTCGCGAGCAGACCCTCGCCGCCGCCGCGCAGCACGAAGCCACCGCCGATGCCGGGCGATTCGATGTCATCTATCGCTTCGGCGAGGGCGTGCTGGAAGGGCCGGAGCTGGAAGTCGGTCGCGACTCGATCCGCATCCCCGGCTATGCCAACCCGGTGTCACTGAAGGTCGACAATCCTTTCGGTACACTGGATTGAGTTTGAACGTCTCGGGTCCGGGTACGGCAGCGCGTGCGAACCTCGCACCGTCCGCCGGCCCCGTTCCCGGCCATCGCGGAGCCTTCTGAATGCAGAATACCGTCGTCTATCCCGGCACGTTCGATCCGATCACCAACGGTCATCGCGATCTGATCCATCGGGCTGCGCGGATCTTCGACAAGGTCGTGATCGCGGTCGCGGAGAGCCCGCGCAAGCAGCCGACGCTCTCGCTAGAGGAGCGCGAGGCGCTGGCGCGGGAAGTGGTCGCCGAATGGCCCAACGTCGAGGTGATCGGCTTCAACGGTCTGCTCACCGAACTGCTGGCACAGCAGCAGGCACGCATCATCCTGCGCGGGCTGCGGGCGGTATCGGATTTCGAATACGAAATGCAGCTGGCCAACATGAACCGCGCTCAGGCGCCGGACGTCGAGACACTGTTTCTGACGCCCGAGATCGAGAACTCCTATATTTCCTCGACCCTCGTGCGCGAGATCGCGCGCCTCGGCGGGGACGTTTCCCAACATGTATCGCCGTGCGTGGCCGAAGCCCTGCAGCGGCGATTCGCGGCAGACGGCGGTCACCCGTCGCGAGGACGTTGATATGGCCCTGATGATTACCGATGAATGCATCAACTGCGATGTCTGCGAGCCGGAATGCCCCAACGATGCGATCTCGCCCGGCGAGGAGATCTACGTCATCGATCCGAACCGCTGCACCGAGTGTGTCGGTCACTTCGACGAGCCCCAGTGCCAGCAGGTCTGTCCGGTGGACTGCATTCCGCTCGACCCCGAGCGTGAAGAGACCAAGGACGAACTGATGGAGAAATACCGGATCATCACCGCGGCCTGACAGCCGCGCGCCTGCCACGACACCGAATCGCCGCCGCTTCCGGCGGCGCTTTCGTTTGTGCCGCCCGGCTCGACGGCACCGTGCCGCTGAAGGCCAAGGCCCGAACACGACCAACGGAGACGAGACACCCAGTGGGCCGCACCGACACTTCCCCGAGCAAGCCGGGTCACGACGCCAGACGCTATACCACCCGCCATATCTGGAAACTGGCGTGGCCGATCATCCTCTCCAACATCACCGTACCGCTGCTCGGCCTGGTGGATACGGCCGTGGTCGGCCATCTGCCGGATTCACGCTATCTCGCCGCGGTGACGCTGGGCGCGACGCTGTTCAGCTTTCTCTACTGGGGCTTTGGCTTTCTGCGCATGGGCACCACTGGCCTGACCTCCCAGGCCGTCGGGCGCGAGGACGACAGCGGCGTAAGGCTACTGCTGGCCCAGTCGCTGGTGATGGCGGTCGCGATCGGGCTGGCCTTGATCGTACTGTCGAAACCGCTGATCGATTTCGGCCTGTGGCTGCTCGACGGCAGCGAAGCGGCGATGTCGCTGGCCGCCAGCTACGCCCATATCCGGATCTTCTCGGCACCGGCGGTGCTGGCCAACTACGCCATCCTTGGCTGGTTCATCGGCCAGCAGAAGACGCGTATCACCCTGGCGATCCTGCTGCTCACCAACGGCGTCAACATCGTGCTCGACCTGCTGTTCGTGGTCGGCTTCGGGCTGGCCAGCGACGGCGTGGCCTGGGCCTCGTTGATTGCCGACTACAGCGCGCTGGCCTTCGGCCTGTGGCGGGTCGCCGTCCATTGCCGCCAGTTGGGCGGATCGCTGTCGCGTCAGGCGCTATGGGTGTGGCAGCACTACTCGGCGTTGATCCGCGTCAATCAGCATCTGTTCGTGCGCACGCTGGGACTGCTGTTCGCCCAGGCGTTCTTCACCGCTCAGGGTGCCAATTTCGGCGACACCGTGCTCGCCGCCAACGCCGTGCTGCTGCAGTTCATCATGCTCACCTCCTTCGCGCTGGACGGTTTCGCCAACGCGGCCGAAGCGTTGACCGGGCGTTCCGTGGGCCGGCGGGACTGGGACGACTTCGGCGACGCCGTGCGGGCCGCCGGCAAGCTGTCGCTGCTGGTGGCGGGGGCATCGATGCTGCTGTTCGCGATTGCCGGCGATGGCCTGATATCGCTGCTGACCGATCTGCCGGCAGTGCGCGCCACGGCCGCCGACTATCTGCCCTGGATGATCGCCATGCCGGCACTGGCGGTGTGGAGCTACCTGCTCGACGGCGTCTTCATCGGCGCCACCGAAAGCCGCGCCATGCGCGACACCATCTGGCTGGCGATCGCCTTCTACCTGCCGGTGTGGTGGCTGACACAAGGCTACGGCAACCACGGCCTGTGGTTCTCGTTTCTGTTGTTCACCCTGGTACGCTCGGCCTCGCTGGGTGCCTGCTATCTCCGCTACCGCCGGACCCGCTGGTCCTACGGCGCCGAAATCGCCCCGGAATCAAGACGCTAGACCAAGGTTGACTGATGACGGATCGAAGGATGCGTTAGGCTCGCGCTACCTTTTCTCCAACGAGTGACCCCATCATGTTGCAGCGTCTCTCACGCCCGGCGGTCAAGCTGGTCGAGCGCTACCTGCCCGACCCCTACATCTTCGTGTTGCTGCTGACGATCGTCGCGGCGCTGGCGGCGATGCTGTTCGAGCAGCGCTCGCCACTGGCGGTGATGCAGTACTGGGGCAACGGCTTCTGGGGGCTGCTGTCGTTCTCGATGCAGATGCTGCTGGTGCTGGTCACCGGCTTCATGCTCGCCAACTCACCGCCGATCAAGCGCCTGCTGGACAGGCTCGCCGCTACCGCCCGGACGCCTGCCAGCGCGATCATCCTGGTGACTCTGGTTTCTCTCGCCGCCAGCTGGATCAACTGGGGCTTCGGCCTGGTGATCGGCGCGCTGTTCGCCAAGGCGCTGGCGCGACAGATCCGGGTCGACTACCGCCTGTTGATCGCCAGCGCCTATTCCGGCTTCGTCGTCTGGCATGGCGGCCTGGCCGGTTCGATCCCGCTCACCATCGCCACACCGGGGCATTTCAGCGAGGACCAGATCGGCATCATTCCCACCTCGCAGACCATCTTCGCCGGCTACAACCTGATCATCGTCGTCGCGCTGTTCGTGATCATGCCGCTGATCAATCGCTGGATGATGCCGGCGGAGGACGAGAGCGTCTTCGTCAGCCGCGAGCAGCTCGCGGAGCCTGAAAGCCCCGACCGCAACGCCATCGAGCGCCCGGCGGACCGGCTGGAAAACAGCACTCTCCTGTCGATGCTGGTCGGCGTTCCGGGCCTGCTCTATCTGGTTCACTACTTCTTCTTCGCTGGCGGCGGGCTCAACCTCAACAGCGTCAACTTCCTGTTCCTGTCGCTCGCCATCGTCCTTCATCGTACTCCGCGCAGCCTGCTCGCGAGCCTCAACGAGGCGATCAAGGGCGGCGCCGGCATCGTGATCCAGTTCCCGTTCTATGCCGGCATCATGGGGATCATGATGCAGTCCGGCCTGGCACAGTCGCTCTCCGAGCTGTTCGTTGCCATCGCCAATGCCGATACGCTGCCGTTCTGGTCGTTCATCAGCGCCGGCATCGTCAACCTGTTCGTCCCTTCCGGCGGCGGCCAGTGGGCGGTGCAGGCGCCGGTCATGCTGCCTGCCGCCGAAGCGCTGGGCGCCGATGTCTCGCGCGTGGCGATGGGCGTCGCCTGGGGCGATGCGTGGACCAATCTGCTGCAGCCGTTCTGGGCGCTGCCGGTGCTGGCCATCGCCGGGCTCAATGCCAAGGACATCATGGGATTCTGTCTGATCCAGCTGGTGGTCACGGGGGTGGTGATCGGCCTTGGGCTGACCCTGCTCTAGGTTCCGCCGAAAGCGGTCTGCATGGATCTGGTCGGCGGTTCGACTATCGAGCCGATTGATGGGCAGTCGCGGTGAAACGTGTTACATCTGGCGCACAATCATTCCTGTACTGGATTTGTCTGCACTGGATTTCGAGGATACCGTGACGCCCGATGACCTGCCTCGTCAGCACGAGCTGTCGATGACCGTACTCATGACTCCCGACATGGCCAACTTCAGTGGCAAGGTGCATGGCGGGGCGATTCTCAAGAAACTCGATGAAGTCGCCTACGCCTGTGCCAGCCGCTATGCCGGCAGCTACGTGGTGACGCTTTCCGTCGACCAGGTGCTGTTCAAGCAGCCGATCCACGTCGGCGAGCTGGTCACCTTCCTGGCTATGATCAATCACGTCGGCCGCTCGTCGATGGAAGTCGGCATCAAGGTGCTGGCGGAATCGATCCAGGAGCGGGTGATCCGACACACCAACAGCTGCTACCTGACCATGGTCGCCGTCGACAGCAGCGGCAAACCGGTCCCCGTGCCGGCGCTGGAATTGAAGACACCGCTGCAGAAGCTACGCTTCGAGAAGGCCGCGTTACGCAAGAAACTGCGCAAGCAGGAAGCGGAAGAGGAGCGTAACGCCATGGCCGAACACCTCAAGGCGTACCCGACCGATCGGCTCGACGGCTAGACCGGCGCCGTCCTTGCCTGGCGACGTCTGACGACATCTGACGACGCCTGAATGGCGCTTCAATCGCGCCATCAATGCACCTCGACCACAGCCCCTGCGAACAAGGACGTTCGATGCCTGAGACCCGCTCCCGCCAACCCCGCGCCACACGGCGGCTCAGCCTCCTCAGCGAGCGGATGCTGATGATCTGGGATTTCGCCGTCGTCATCCTGGTGGCGATCAACCTGGCGTTGCTGCTGTTCGACAGCCTGTTCCTGATTCCGCCGCTCAATGCCGCCTTCGCTGCCGTGGCACCGGGTCTGCACGACGCCTACGCGTCGACCATCCGGGCCAATTTCTTCGAGATCGACCTCTGTTTCGTCGCCATCTTCATGCTCGACGTGCTGCTGGGCTGGGCGATAGCCATCGCCCAGCGGCGCTATGCTCGGTGGTTCTTCTATCCGTTCGTGCACTGGTATGACGTGCTCGGCTGCATTCCGCTGGCCGGCTTCCGGCTGCTGCGCGTGCTGCGTATCATCTCGCTGTTGATACGTCTGCAGCGCCTGGGCGTGATCGACATCACCCGCTGGCGCCTCTATCGCTTCTACCGTACTTACTACGGGGTGCTGATGGAGGAGATTTCCGATCGCGTCGCCATCAACCTGCTCGGTGACATACAGGACGAGATCCGCGACAGCGAACACCTGACCCAGCGTATTTCGACCGAGGTGATCCAGCCGCGCAAGGCTGCGCTGGTCGACGAGATCGCCGCACGCCTGGAGCGAACTATCGACAAGGGCTATGCGGAGAATCATCAGCAGGTTCACCGCTACGTTGCCGCGCTGGTGAGCAGAACGATGGCGGAGAACGACGAGCTGCGTCGCCTGCGCAGCCTACCCATGGGCGACGCCGTCGCCGAGGGTATCGAGCGTAGCCTGAGCGACATCGCCAGCCGCGTGGTCCACGAGGCCATCGACGGCCTGCGTTCGCCCCACTTCCACTCGCTGATGACCGATCTGGTCGGCAGCGGCGTCGATGCCTGGCTCCAGGTCGACAACAGGACCGATAAGGTCACCCAGCAGGTACTGATCGACATGCTGGAACTGCTCAAGGAACAGGTCGCCGTGAAGCGCTGGAAAAGCGAGCTCAGCGAGCCTCGGACACGGCACGACGCTCGTCCGAGTCGCGAGCCCGGCGCCTGACCTGGTCGGTCAGGCGTCAGACCGTCGGCGCCTTCGGCGTCACTCGATGATCCGCAGCACGGTATAGGGCGCCTCGCACGCTTCCCGTTCGTCACGCTCGTCGATCCGCCCCAGGGTCATGTCGCGGTCGTTGTCGTAGGCCACGAACAGCCGCTCTGTATCGAGCACCGCCAGCCCCTCCGCCTTGTGCTCGAACTCCAGCACCTCGCCATGGGCGTCCTCGACGATCGACGGGCCGACGTCGCGGGTCAGATCGGCCAGCGGCATCGACCACAGATAGCCACCGGTCTGCTCGCCCGCCTCGTCCTCGATCTCGAAACTCGCCATCAGGTAGAGGCGATCGTTGTAGGGGTCGTACTCGAGACTCGAAAGCCCGCAGACATGACGAACGCCAGCGTACTCCGAGGGCTCGAAGCGATAGCGCTCGCAAAGCTTGTCGACGAACTCGAGATTGCCGTCGGCCGTCATGCGGTAGTGAACGCCCACCAAGCGTGCCACGTACTCGAAATCGTCGTAGGCCTGACCCTGTTCGCGCACGCCGAACAGCAGCAGACCATCGCACTTTTCGCCAAGGTCGGTCAGCGCCGGGACCGCTGCCAGCCCTTCGATCTTGTAATACGGCAGGCCGATCGCTTCATCGAGCTTGCGCCGCAACTCCAGCGAGCCCCCGACGCCGTCGCGCGGATCCGGGTCCACGACCTGGACGCGATCCGGCTCGCCCACCGGCCAGACCAGCAGATGGTTGTAGGCATTGAGCGCGTGACTCTCGTCGTCGATGCGGTCGAAGCCGGTCGTCGCCAGGATATAGCGACCATCGACGGTCAGGGCGAAATCCTCGTACTTGACCGCGTGCCGGATGGCATCCGCGGTCAGGTACTGGATACTGTCCGGATCCGGCAAGCCATCGATCAACTCGAAAGCGAACGCCGCGGAACGCTCGTCGCCGGGGATCGGCTTGTCGCTGGCCAGAATCAGACGCTCGCCGTCGAAGACCACGGCCGAGACTTCGACATTGACCAGCGAGCCGTTTTCGTACTTCAGCCCGCGAGGAAAGCAGTGCAGCGTGCCTTCGTTGAGGATCTCGGTGCGTAACATGGGGTCTCCTTGCTGAATGCTGCGGCAACGTCTTTCGAGAGGCTGTCCGATCTGCCGGAGCGCCACTGGCTGGCAGATTTCTGAAACGTCGAGGGCCGGTCTTTGGCCGGCCCTCGAAATATTCCTTTCTAGCGCTTAACCACAGGTGATATCCGTGATCATGCGCTGATCGTCGACCTTGATGTTGAGCCGTTCTGAACGATAATCCATCGTGTAAGCCTTGCCAGGTTCCATGACCCGGATCTCGGCGGCACGCGAGCGATCCGCGATATGCGCCTGCAGATCGTCCGTCAGGATCTGCCCTACCAGACTGCCGACGGTCTGGGCACCGCAGGCATCTTCGGGAACCGGCTTCACGTCCGGCGGCCGAGGCGCCTCGTCGGGCTTGGGCGCGGTGCTGCAACCCGCCAGTAGAAAACCGCTCACGATCAACGCCGCACCAGGAAACTTCATGTCCTACTCCTCATTGGATCCACTTCGGATGAATCCATCCTAGCAGCTAGCGCCAGGCTCGGCATCGGCTGGTCGGCCGGGCGCAGTATCGCTAGACTCAAACCTTGGCCTGACCAGGTTCATCATTTGGCCCTCGACAACAGCCGTCCCGGACGGACGCCCACAACAATCGAGTCTGCAAGCTCGACAACCGAGCCTTGGGCTCATCGATCGCAAAGGAACGCCGCCATGTCCCACTCGCTCCCCCGTCTACTCACTTCCGTTGCCGCCTTCGCGATGACCGTCAGCCTGGGCATGAGCCAGGCCATGGCGCAGGACGACCAGCAGCCGATTCGCGTTGCCTCCAAGATCGATACCGAAGGCTCGCTGCTCGGCAACATGATCGTCGACGTGCTGGAAAACGCCGACCTGCCGGTGGAGAGCCGTCTGCAGCTCGGCCCGACCAACATCGTGCGCCAAGCGCTGGTGGCCGGCGATATCGATCTCTACCCCGAGTACACCGGCAACGGCGCGTTCTTCACCGACACCACCGACGACCCGGCGTGGAAGGACGAGCAGGCAGGCTACGAGAAGATCAAGGCCGCCGACAGCGAAGCGCACCAACTGGTGTGGCTGACTCCGGCACCCGCCAACAACACCTGGGCGATCGCCGTGCGCCAGGATCTGGCCGATGAAAACGATCTCTCCTCCATGGCTGACTTCGGCCAGTGGGTCAGCGACGGCGGCGAGATCAAGCTGGCCGCCTCGGCGGAATTCGTCGAAAGCGACGCGGCGCTGCCGAGCTTCCAGCGCGCCTATGACTTCACGCTCGGCGAAGACCAGCTGCTGGTGCTCTCCGGCGGCAATACTGCCGCGACGATCCGCGCCGCGGCCGAAGGCACCAGCGGCACCAATGCGGCGATGGTCTACGGCACGGATGGCGCCATTGCCGCCGCCGGGCTCAAGGTGATGGACGATCCCCAGGGCGTGCAGATGGTCTACGAACCGGCTCCTGTGGTGCGCCAGTCGGTACTCGAGTCCTATCCGCAGATCGAGGAGCTGCTGAAACCGGTGTTCGAATCGCTCGACCGTGAAACGCTGCAGACGCTGAACGGCAAGATCCAGGTCGACGGCCTGCCGGCGGATCAGGTCGCCCACGACTATCTCACCGAACAAGGCCTGCTGGACTGAACTCGATCATGGCGTCAGTCGCAAGCCATCGATGGGTCGGCAATCGGGTGCTGATGACGCTGCTCGTCGCCGCCGTCGCCAGCGTCGGGCTGCTGCCCTTCGCCAGTCTCTCGCCCAACCGGCTGGCCTCGGGGCAGTCGGTGATGCTCTGGCAGGCGCTGGCAAGCTGGCAGCTCGCTGCCCTTGCTCTGATCGGAATGACCCTGCTGATCGCGGCGCTGGCGAATCCGATGGGGCCACGCGCCTCCCAATGGCTCGCGCTGGCCGCCACGCTGCCGCTGCTGGCGCTCGATTTCTACGGCCTCGGGGATTACGCCCATCGCGCGCTGGTCGATGCCTCGCCAGCTGCGCGCGTTTCCCAGGGCGCGACCTTCTGGATCCTGCTTCTCGTCTCCGCCCTGATCGCCATCGACGCCCTGCAGCGACTGCGCCTCGGCCTGATCCAGCGTGCGCTGTACGGCGCGCTGGCCCTGGCCGTGATCGGCATCTGTTTCTCCGGCGAGCTGCTCGCGCCGCTGTCGATCATGCGCGAGTTCGGCAATCAGGAGGAAAACTTCGTCGACCAGCTCATTCGCCACCTGCTGCTGGTGGGCGGCGCCCTGCTGCCTGCCCTGCTGATCGGCCTGCCGCTGGGACTGCTGGCGAATCGTCGCGCCCGCCTGCGCAACGGCCTGTTCAGCGTGCTCAACGTCTTCCAGACACTACCCTCGATCGCCGTGTTCGGGCTGCTCATCGCGCCGCTCTCGGCGCTCGGCCGCGCCGTGCCGTGGCTGGGCGATCTCGGTGTCAGCGGAATCGGCGTGGCGCCGGCAATCATCGCGCTGGTGCTCTATTCGCTGCTGCCGATCGTGCGCAACACCTACTCCGGCCTTGCCGGCGTCTCCAGCGGTGCGCTGGAAGCGGCTCGCGGCATGGGCATGACGCCACGTCAGATACTGTGGCAGGTGGAGATTCCGCTGGCACTGCCGGTGATTCTCTCGGGACTTCGTATCGTCACCGTCCAGGCGATCGGCCTGGTGGTCGTCGCCGCGCTGATCGGCGCCGGCGGCTTCGGCGCCTTCATCTTCCAGGGGCTGGGCCAGTACGCCATCGATCTGGTGCTGCTGGGGGCCATCCCGACCATCGTGCTGGCGGTGATCGCCGACTTCGTGCTGCAGATTCTGGTCAGTCTGAGTCGCCCATCCGGCACTCGCTGACGCCGTTTCAGGCACTGATCAGGAAAGATCCATGATTGAATTGCAAGGATTGACCAAGACCTACGCCGGCACGAACGTCGTCGATGACGTCTCGCTGACGTTGGAGACTGGCGAGTTCGGCGTGCTGATCGGGCCATCAGGCTGTGGCAAGTCGACCACGCTGAAGATGATCAATCGCCTGGTCCCCCTGAGCGGCGGCCGCATCATTCTCAATGGCGACGACGTCACCGATCTGCCGGCCGAACAGCTCAGACGGCGGATCGGCTACGCGATTCAGTCGACCGGGCTCTTCCCGCACTGGAGCGTGGCCCAGAACATCGCCACCGTGCCGCAGCTGCTGAAGTGGCCGAAGTCGCGTATCGACGACCGGGTCGACGAGCTGATGGCGATGTTCCATCTCGATCCCGCCGAATTCCGCCACAAGTATCCGCATCAGCTCTCCGGCGGGCAGGCGCAGCGTGTCGGCGTGGCCCGGGCGCTGGCCGCCGATCCGGAAGTGCTGCTGATGGACGAACCCTTCGGCGCGGTCGACCCGCTCACCCGCGAGGTGCTCCAGGCGGAACTCAAGCGCGTCCACCAGCAGACCGGCAAGACCATCGTCTTCGTCACCCACGACATGGACGAGGCGCTGCAGCTCGCGACCCGCATCGCGCTGCTCAACGGCGGCCGGCTGGTACAGTACGACCGCCCGATCGAGATGATGGTGAAGCCTGCGGACGACTTCGTGCGCGAATTCATCGGCCAGGCGGATCTCGGCCTCAAGCTGCTCTCGAGGCGCTGGGTGCATCAATACCAACGGCCACCGAGTCTCGAACACCACGCTACCCTTCCCGGTCTCGATCACTGCTGGCAGCTCGACGATGCCGGCCGGCCGATTGCCCTCGAAGGCGCGCGGCTGGACGACGACCATGGCGTCACGCCGGTCAAGGCCGAGTGGACCGCCACGCCCGAGATGAGCCTGAAGGAGGCGCTCTCCCGCATGGTGTGGTATCGCGTGATGGTACTGCCGGTGATCGACGACGCGGGCAAGCTGATCGGCGAGATCGGCATGCAGGGCATCATGGGAATTCAGGCGGAAGCGGGGAGCGAGGTTTCATGAACGGCGCGATCCACGGGGCACGGCGGCTACGCGCTGCCTCCGCCGGGAACGGGGTGCTGGGCGTACTGATCGTGTTGCTGATCGGCCTGACGCTGGGCATGGGCCAGCTGGAGCCGCTGTTCCGGGCGCTGTTCCCGGACCTCGGCAACCCGCTCTACGCCCGGGACAGCTTCCTCAACCTGATGCTCGCGCACATCGGGCTGGTGCTGATGTCGTCGCTGATTTCGGTGACGATCGGCGTCGCCGCGGGCCTGTTCGTGACCCGCCCGGTCGGGCGCGAGTTCGAGCCGATGGTGTCGTCGCTGGCCGCGATCGGCCAGACCTTCCCGCCCGCCGCGGTACTCGCCATTGCCGTACCGCTGGCCGGCTTCGGCTTCGCTCCGACCATCATCGCGCTCTCGCTCTACGGCCTGCTGCCGGTGATCCAGAACACCATCGCCGGTCTCGGCACGGTGCCCCGGACCACGCTCGAAGCCGCCCGCGGCAACGGCATGAACCGCTGGCAGATTCTGCGCCGCGTGGAGCTGCCCCTGGCGATGCCGGTGATCATTGCCGGCATTCGCATTTCGGTGATCGTCAACATCGGCACCGCCACCATCGGCTCCACCGTCGGCGCCAAGAGCCTCGGCACGCCGCTGATCGCCGGCCTGGTCGGCAACAACCTGGCCTACGTGATCCAGGGGGCGCTGCTGGTCGGCCTGCTGGCGATCGTCACCGACCTGCTGTTCGAGCGACTGGAGCGACGGTACTCGTTCGGGGATTGAGCTCAGCCAAAGCTCTTAGCCAAAGGCCCTTAGCCAAAGCCCTTAGCCAAAGCCCTCAACCAAAGTACTGGGCTCCGTTGATGTCGACGATGGTGCCGGAGACGAAAGCGGCACCGTCGCTCGCCAGCCAGACTGCCGCCGAGGCGACGTCCTCGGGCAGCCCGGCGCGCCCGGCGGGGATCGTCTCGATGGTGGCGCGCTTGGATTCGTCGGTGGTGAAGGTCGCGTGGAACGGCGTCGCCTCGATGAAGCCCGGCGCCAGCGCATTGACCGTGATTCCCCGATTCGCCACTTCCTTGGCCAGCCCGCGGGTGAAGCCGAACAGCGCCGCCTTGGCGGTGGCGTAGGCCGTGGCGCCGGGATGACCGCCGTTGCGCCCGGCCAGCGAGGACACCGTGACGATGCGTCCGCCGCCATCGCGAACCAGCGGCAGCAGATGGTGGGTGACCAGAAAAACCGAATCCACGTTGAGCGCCTGCACCTGGCGCCACAGCGAGAACGGCATCTCCTCGATGGTCGAGCGCTGAACCAGGCCGCCGGCGTTGTTGATCAGAATATCGATACCGCCGACTTCCTCTTTCAGCCAGCTCGCGAAGCGCTCGACGGCCGCTTCGTCGGTGACGTCCAGCGACCGGGCCAGCGCCGTTTCACCGCTGCTGGCGGTCAACGCTGCCAGCGCTTCTGAATCGGGCTCGTGGGAACGATAGGTAATCACCACCCTCGCCCCGGCGGCCGCCAGTGCCTTGGCGATGGCATGGCCGATACCCACGCCGCCGCCGGTCACGACCGCGACCCGTCCCTGCAGATGATTGTCCGGCATGTAACGCTCCCTTTTCTCCGGTGATCGTGTTTTCCGTTGATCGTGCTCTACGATGATCGCGACAATCGGCGATACCGGCATTGAGTCAGCAAACGGGCGATAAAATCAACCGCAGGGCGGGGCTGGCGCCGCCGGCCGGCCGGGTCAGGACCCAGCCGCCGCTTTCGAGCTCGGTCGCGGCGCGTCGGACCAGGGCGTGTTCGATGCCCAGGCGGCGCGACAGCACCGCCGTGGTCGTGCCCGTCTTCTCCTCTCCACCGCCGCCCTGTGCATCGAGCGCTCTCAAGGCTACCAGCACCAGTGCCGCCAGCGGATCGAGCTGGGGCTGCTCGATCTGCAGCGCCTGCCACTGGCGCTGCAGGTCGACCGGGTCAGGGAGCTCAGGCAAGCCGCGTGCTCGCCTCGAGCCTGACGGCGACCGACTTGGACGCCGGCGTGTGGCTGAAATCGCCCTTGTGGTCGAGCGGGATCAGCGGATTGGTCTCCGGATAGTAGGCAGCGGCGCAGCCTTGGGGCGTGTCGTAGGCGACGATCTTGAAGCCCTCGACGCGGCGGGTCACGCCATCGTCCGATTCACCGATCAGATCGACCCACTGCCCGGCCTCGAAGCCCAGACGCGCGATGTCGTCCCGGTTGAGGAAGAGCACCCGCCGGCCGCCCTCGATACCGCGATAACGGTCGTCGTAGCCGTAGACGGTGGTGTTGTACTGATCGTGGGAACGCATCGTCTGCAGCGTCAGCCAGCCCTCGCGCGAGGCGAGACGCTGGTGCATGACCGCCGTCGGCAGCGCGTCATCGGAAAACTCGGCCTTGCCGGTCGCCGTGCCGAATTCGAGCCGGGCCACCGGGTTGGCGAGCCAGAACCCTCGCGGCGCGCGCACGCGGGAGTTGAAGTCCTCGAAGCCGGGGATGACCGCCGCGATATGCTCGCGGATGACGTCGTAATCCTCGCGCATCGCGGCCCAATCGATGACCTCGTCATCGATCGTTTCGTTGGCGAACAGCCGCTCGGCGATGCCGGTGAGGATGGCGATCTCGGAACGCAGCGCCTTGTCCGCCGGCTTGTTGATACCGGCGGAGCCGTGAACCATGCTCATCGAATCTTCCACCGTGATCAGTTGCGACTTGCCCGCGACTCCGTTGCGATCGATGCTGCGGTCGATCTCGCTGCGGCCGATGCAGGGCAGAATCAGCGCCTGCTCGCCGGTGACCAGGTGGCTGCGGTTGAGCTTGGTGCTGATGAACGCGGTCAGCCGGCAGTTGGCCATCGCCTTCTCGGTGACGACGCTGTCGGAAATCGCGCGGGTGAAGTTGCCGGCCAGACCGATGAACACCTTGCCCGGCCGGTCGCGCATCGCCTCGACCGCCGCTACGGAATCGACCCCGTGCTCCCGCGGCATCGGCCGGCCGTACTTCGCCTCCAGCGCATCGAGCAGCGCCTTGGAGGGCTTCTCGAAAATGCCCATGGTGCGATCGCCCTGGACGTTGGAGTGGCCACGAACCGGCGAGGTACCGGCGCCCGGCTTGCCCAGGTTGCCGCGCAGCATCAGCAGATTGACGATCTCGCGTACCGTCGGCACGGAATGGACGTGCTGGGTGATGCCCATCGCCCAGCAGGCGATGGTGGCGTTGGAGCGCGCGTAGAGTTCGGCGGCCTGCTCCATCTCCTCGCGGGTCAGGCCGGACTGGGCCTCCAGTGCGGTCCATTCGGTCGCTTCGACGCGAGCACGATAGGCCTCGAAATGAGCGGTATGGGCTGCCAGGAAGTCGTGATCGAGCACGTCCTCTCCGGCGGCATCGCGAGCGAACAGCGCCTTGGCCATGCCGCGCACCACGGCCATGTCGCCGCCCAGCTTGGGCCGGAAGTAGTGGCTGCTGATGCGATGGCTGCCGTTGTGCAGCATCTCTAACGGCTTCTGCGGATCGGCGAACTTCTCGAGCCCCCGCTCCTTCAAGGTGTTGAAGGTGACGATGGTCGCGCCCCGCTCGGCGGCCTCGCGCAGTACGCCGAGCATGCGCGGGTGGTTGGTGCCCGGGTTCTGGCCGAACACGAAGATCGCCTCAGCCTTTTCGAAGTCCTCGAGCCGCGCGCTGCCCTTGCCGGTGCCCAGCGCCGCATTGAGCGCCACGCCACTGGCTTCGTGACACATGTTGGAGCAGTCCGGCAGGTTGTTGGTGCCGTAGAGGCGTGCCAGCAGCTGGAACACGTAGGCGGACTCGTTGCCCGCCTTGCCGGAGGTATAGAAGATGGCGTCGTCCGGCGTGGGCAGCGCCTTGAGCTCGGCGGCGATCATCTCGAGCGCGTCGTCCCAGGCGATCGGCTCGTAGTGGTCGGTGTCGGCGTTGTAGCGCATCGGCTCCACCAGCCGCCCCTGGTCCTCGAGCCGATAGTCGTCCCAGGTCTTCAGTTCGCTGACGCTGTGTCTGGCGAAGAACTCGCGAGTCACACGCTTGGCCGTCGCTTCCCAGGTCACCGCCTTGACGCCGTTTTCGCAGAACTCAAACGAGGAGCCGTGCTCCGGATCGCCCCAGGCACACCCGGGACAGTCGAAGCCGTCCGGCTGGTTGAGCTTGAATAGCGAACGCGCATTGAGCGCCGGCGAACGGCTGTGCAACAGATGCTTGCCGACCGACTTCAGCGCGCCCCAGCCGCCCGCCGGGTTGTGATAGTCGAAGATCTTCGCATCCGGCGGGATGACATCGGCGCCGGACGCGTTCTGGCTGGATTCTTGGCGGGGCTGGGACATGTTTCTCCTCCCGGGAAACGATCGGACAACGATCACGAATGCTTGCAGGCTCGGGGCGTGAGCGCAATGACACTCGGTCGTCAATGGTAACAAGTTCGATCAGGAAAACGTCAGGAGCAGGCGTGTTCGGGGTTGGCCGAGCGCATCTTCGGCTGGCGGCAATGCTTGCTGATCTCGTCTCGAACGATGCTGGCTTTCAACGCTGACCGGATCGACGCTGCCGGCCGACAGGCGATAGGGCGACCTCCAGCGGAGCGCTGACGACATTCGTGCCTCGGAAGCTGTCGAATGCCGAGAAGACGATGAGGGCAACGTCGTATCAGGGGGCCACAGCATAGCATGCAGCAAAATAGTTCGCATGCTCATCGATGTTCATCGACCCTCATCGGTTCCGCCGAACCGTGGCTCAGCCATCGCCGCGACTCAACAGTTCGAGCCGTTTGCCACGATGGCAGTTGATCAGCGTCAGGTTGCAGCTGCGCGCGACTTCGACCGCGAGACGGGAGGGATAGGAGAGCGTCGCCAAGGCAGGGATCTTCGCCCTGACGCTTTTCTGAACCAGCTCCAGGCTACAGCGGCTGGAGGTCATCACCAGCGCCGGCAGGATGCCGGCGATCAGGCTGGCGCCGATCACCTTGTCCAGGGCGTTGTGCCGCCCGATATCGCGGCCGACCGTGGCGACCGTGCCCGCCTGGGAAAGCCCCAGGGCCAGGTGCATGCCGGGGGCGGATTCGGTGCGCAGGGATTCAAGGCCCGACGCGAGGGTATCGACTTCCGGCAGCGCCGCGTCGGGCAGACGGGTCAGGCCAAACAGCAACTGCGACTCCTCCTGCACGCCGCAGGCGCCGCAGCCGCTGGTCGACAGCGTTGCCCGCGCCTGGCTGCCGGCGCGTCTGGCGATCCGGTCGGCAACCCGCAGACGAACCCGGAAACCGTGGCGGCTGGTCTCGATCTCGATGGCACCGACATCGGCATAGCGATCGATCACGCCCTCGCTGAACGCGAACCCGACCGCCAGCGCTTCGAGCTGGTCCGGCGTCGCCAGCACAGTGGCGTAGGCGGTGTCGTTGAACACGATGGAGACGGGAGACTCCTGCGGCCCGGGAAGCGTATCGAGGGAGCAGGCACTGGCGTCATCGAAGATCGCCACGGGATCGTTATCAGACAGAGATGACTGGGAAGACGATGTCATGCATGACTCCGTTCCATCGACGCGTCAGGGAGGAAGCACGGCTTTACTTTATCACGAGATCATGGGGTCACGGGTGCGTTGCGAGAGGCGGGGATGACGTGGACGAGGTCAGGCAAGATATTCATCAGACAAGATATTCTGGCAAGGCGGAATGGCAAAACGCCCGATCCTCGGGACCGGGCGTTTGTGAACTCAGCTGGCAGCGTCCTGTACGGCTTCGCCACCGGCTTCGACGTCCTTGCCAGCGCCATCGACGGTGTTGCATCCCGCCAGGATACCGGCGCTGAACAGTGCGAACAGAGAGAAAGCAATCAGGCGTTTCATGGTGTCGTCCTCCTTAACGTTTTAGACGGATGAATTCTTGGCTCATCCGGGCCGTTTTGTTATCGGCCTGTCATCAAGGTAGCAGAAAGTCATGAAAAACGCGCAATACGACTTGTCTAACTGTCGGATTTCGCTTCCAAACTGCCGGCCTATCACCGTTTCATGCACGGCAACGTGGGTCGCGCCGAGACGGCAACGGGCCTAGGGTCTGTTGACGTTTCATGCACGGCCGCGCCGGAGCCAGTTTTTGTGCGGGGCAAGGCGTGAGGAGCGTAGTTTGGTCATTCCAAATGAACGACGAATAACGCAGCACCGTGCAAAAACTGGCCCGGCCCTTCGGGTTGCGCGGCAAATGGCGCCATGCGGCGTTGCGGGATTGGAAAAGGGAACCACCCTTCTCTGCATCCCGCGCCTGGCCTGGCGCCATTTGGCGCAGCAACGCGGTTCGCGCTGAAACGTCAACAGACCCTAGCGGGAAGCGTTCTGGATCTTCTCGCCGCCGCGCTCGATATCCTGGCCCAGCCCATGCATCGTGTTGCAGGCACTCAGTGTCAATAACAGGCAGCCAATGGCCAGCCATCCCCATCCAGCTTTCATCGTCCAATCCTCGTTACAGGGCCGCCTTTCGATAGCGCTTACCGCTATCACGGCGGCAACGCCGAAATCTTACCACCGTTCCCGCGGTCGCCGCGCGACTCGACGCCCTCATGGCAGCGACGTAAAGTGGCGCCTCGAACCCTCTCTTTCGACCTTGTTCTTCGCCGCCTTCCAACCGGAGCCGCCATGTCCCTCTTCACGCTCGACGCACGCCTGCAGCAGGATAGCGTCCACGTCATCGATCTGCGGTTGTGCCAGGTCCGTTTGAGCCGGGATGCGCGCTACCCCTGGGTCATTCTGGTCCCGCAGCGCGACGATGTCGTCGAGATCTACGATCTGTCCCCCGACGATCAGGCGCGTCTGTGGCAGGAAGCCACTCGACTTGGCCAGGCGATGATGCGCCACTACGGCGGCGACAAGCTGAACGTCGCCACGCTCGGCAATCTGGTGCCGCAGCTCCATCTGCACGTGATCGTACGCTTTCAGGGCGATGCCGCCTGGCCAGGCCCGGTCTGGGGGCAGGGAGTGGCCGAGGCCTACGCCGACAACGCGCTCGAAGGGCGCCGCGACGAGATCGTTCGACTGGCAGGTGAAGCCGGTCTCTTGAGTTGACGACCTGGCGACCTGGCGACCTGGCGACCTGGCGACCTGGCAAGCTAACGACTTGGCGAGCTGACGAACTGACCGCGAGCTTGGCGCGTCGGCTCGAGCCGATCCAGAATCAGCCGCGCCCCGATCCGAATGGCCCCGGGGCAGGTTCGGACTGCGCCGTGGGTGCGCCCAGCATGGGCGGCGCGGCGGCCGGGCCTCGCTGCCACTGCGCCAGCGTCAGCGACAGCCCCAGCACGAGTATCAGCGCTCCGCCCGCCAGGCCGATCCAGGCCTGCCACTGACCGCCGCCAGCCGCCGGCTCGAGATGACGCGTGACCCAATCCCGCGCCACGACGCTGAGCAGCGCCAGCACCGAGACGGTCAGCGCCGTTCCCGCCGACATCGCCAACACCGCCACCACGCCCTTGCCGAACTCGTCCAGCAACGCGGCCGCGCCCAGCAGCAGGACGGCGCCGCTACAGGGCCGAATGCCGATCGAGAGCACCGTCAGCAGAGCCACGCGCCAGTCGCTCGCCTTGCGCGGGTCGACATGATGCTCGTGCCCGCAGCCGCAGTGCGCCCCGTGCGTATGGCGCTGCTCATGAATGCCCTCCTGCACGAGCGAACTGGCGTGGCGCGAACGCCATAGGCGACGCAGCGAACGCACGCAGAGCCACAACCCCAGCAGCGAGACGACGGCGAAGCTGACGAGCTCGGCCTGCTCGATGCTGCCCATCGCCTGTCGGGTCAGCCAGCCCAGACCGAAGACCAGCACGCCGATGATGGAGATCGCCATGACGCCCTGCAGCAAGGCCGCCAGCGCGGAAAGCCCCAGCGCGCGACGCCAGGCGCCGCCCTGCGAGGCCAGGTAAGTGCTCAGCACCACCTTGCCATGACCCGGCCCCGCCGCATGGAAGACGCCGTAGCCGAAACTCACGCCGAGCAACAAGCCCCAGGTCGCCGCGCTCGGCGTACGCTTGAGGGCGGTGACCGCCTCGACCAGGGCGTGGTAGAACTCGCCCTGCCAGTACACGATGCGTACCGCGGCCTGCTGCCACCAGCCCAGCGAATACCCCACCACGCCGATGGCGACCAGCATTGCCAACGGAATCATCACTTTCAGCAACGCATTCAACCGGGGCACGTGATCTCTCCGGTCTCGGCAAAGAAGCGGCCGAGATTCGGCTCGCCGGTCTCGCTCTTGTCCAGCATCGCCGCTTCCATCACCTTCTGCGGGTCCGGCGTTGCCTTGACGACGACCGTGGCACACCCCTCGGGGGCGTTTGCCAGCGTCAGGGCGCCAGGCAGCGGCCGGGAGCCATCCTCGTTGGCCTCGTGGACCATCTCGATGTAGTAGGTCGGATCGAAGATCCGATAGCGCAAGGTACGACCGGCCAGCGGTTGCGGCGTCGCCAGCGGCAGCACGAAATCGTAGATCAACCGCTCGTCGCGATAGTCGGTATTGGTGTCGCTGACATCTCCCTGGGCCAAGGGGTCGTCGTCGAGAGTGATAGTGGTGAGGTTGTGCTGGGTGGCGAGGTTGTCGCGGATCTCGACGCCCAGCGCATCGAGACGCTCGGCCATGCTGGTGGCGTCGTCGGCGGTCGCCATCTCCTCCATCACCACCTGGCTGTAGAACGGGTCCATGCGCCAGCGCTGACGCAGCGCGGTCAGGTTTCCTTCGTCATCGAAGATCCCTTCGACGCTCATGTCGACCCAGCCGTGCGGGTGAGCCAACGCCGCCGAAGGCTCTCCCAGACACAGGGCGATCCCCAGGCCCAGCCAACCATAGCGGCAGCGAGACGACGCTTTCTTCAAGGCAACAATCCCAACCGATTCTGAACGTCGATGAACAGCGGATCGAGCTCCAGCGCATCCAATGGCTGGTCGCCGCGCCGGCCACTCAGGGTGAGGAAGGTATCGCCGTTCTGGATGACCAGCCCCGGAGGACGCTCGCCCCCACTGGTGACCTGGGCGTGGACCTCGTACCCGGAGCGGGACGCCAGCACGGCATCGATCTGGCCCAGGTCGCCATCGGCGTGACGGATCACGAACCCGCGCTCGGCCAGCATCGCGAGCGTTGCCTTGAGGGTGGATTCCGCCGTCGCCTCGACGGCGATACTCCGCGGCTGCGGTTGGGGCGCGACGGCACAGCCGGTCAGCGAAAGCATCCCGATCAGCAGCCCCAGCCCGGCGACTCGCCAGGGGCGGGAACGGGAAGCCGTACGCCGCCGAAGCGCGGGTATCTTGCGATGATTCATGGCGTTGCCTCCCCAGCGGTCCCGTTCAAGCGGGTGTCGATGTCCTGTCGCAACTGCTGACAGAACGACGGCTGGTTGTAGCTGCGTGCGTCGATCAGATAGCCGTTGTAATCGACCACGACCGAATCACGGTCGACCAGGGTCGTCTGCTCCGGCGTCACCACCGAGACGCGCTCGATCTGGACCGGGTCGGTGTTGTAGCCACCGCCGAAGTTCTGGAACACGCCCAGCGAATAGCCGTTCCGCCCACCCAGGCCGAAGCCGCCCCAGAAGCCGGTGCGCCCTAGCGGGCTTTCCACCGCGCCGAGGCCCGGTTGCAATGTCTTGCGCTCGGCGCTGACCAGGCCCAGCGTGGCATCGGTATCGAGAATGGCGTAGCCCTGGCTCTCGAGCGCCTCGCGCGTGGCCCGTAGCCGCTCCAGCGGATCGGCACTGCCGGCCGGCCAGCGGCAGGCGGCCGGTAGCGCATTGCCGCCGGCCGCCGAGGTGGGCGCCGGTGCCGACAGTGCCTGGCAACCGCTCAACAATCCGAGCCCGATGAAGAGAACCATCCAGCGCCCAATCCGACATCGTCGATCGTTCATGACAGCCTCCTTGCGGGGGATTGCGAACAGCGTTCAGCATGCCAGTTTCCCCCCTGCCAATCCACGCCCATCGTGATGACTTCCGACGGGAGCGGGCGGCAACGTCGCACGAGCGCGCGAGTGGCGATCAGCAGGTCACGATAGCCCGTCGCCGTCGGCGTGGAACGACGCTATGCTGACCGCTGCCACGACGAGCCCGTTTCACTCTCGTTTACTCTCGACAGAGGATGCCATGAATATCGTCATTGCCCCTGACAGCTTCAAGGATGCGCTCTCCGCCCGCGACGCCGCCGCCGCCATTGCCGCCGGCCTGAAGCGGGAGCTACCCGATGCCATCTTGCATGAATGCCCGATGGGCGATGGCGGCGAAGGCACGCTGGATGCGCTGCTGGCGGCCACCGGTGCCGAGCGGCGCACGGCGAACGTGCAGGACGCGCTGGGGCGCGAGGCCACGGCGGCCTGGGGCTGGCACCAGGCCACCCTCACCGCGTTCGTCGAACTGGCCGAAGCCAGCGGCCTGCAGCAGCTCGAACGAGAGGAGCGCACCGCGCTTCACAGTACCACCTTCGGCGTCGGCCAACTGATCGAGGCGGCGCTGGATGCGGGGGCTCGTTCGCTGGTACTGACGCTGGGCGGCAGTGCCACCAACGATGCTGGCGCGGGCATGCTGGTGGCCCTCGGCGCCCGCCTGCTCGACAGCGAAGGGCGGCCCCTTCCGCCGGGTGGCGCCGCGCTGGCCGATCTGGCGACGCTCGATCTCGACGGGCTCGACCCTCGCCTGGCCTCGCTGGAGGTGCGGACCGCCGTCGACGTCGACAACCCCCTGCTCGGCCCGCGGGGTGCCAGTGCCATCTTCGGCCCGCAGAAAGGCGCCACCAGCGCCGACGTCGAACGGCTCGACCGTGCGCTCTCCCACTTCGCCGATCATGCGGCGGAAGCCTTGGGGGAGGATTTCCGCGAACTGCCGGGTGCCGGTGCCGCCGGCGGCATGGGCTTCGCCGCGCGCGCCTTCCTCGGCGCCACGCTGCGCCCCGGCATCGAGCTGGTCATGGAGCAGGTGAAATTCGACGCGCTGCTCGCCGATGCCGACTGGGTGATCACTGGCGAAGGCCAGCTGGACGGCCAGAGCCTGTCAGGCAAGACGCCGATCGGCATCGCTCGCCGTGCCGAACGCTTCGGCGTTCCTACCGTCGCGCTGGTCGGGCGCCTGGGGGACCAGTGGCAGGCCGCCTTCGATCACGGCATCACGGCGGCGTTTGCTCTGGCGGACGGCCCGCTCACACTGGACGAGGCGCTGTCACGCTGCGGCGAACTGCTGAGCGACCGCGCGCGCACACTGGCCCGACTCTGGCAGGTCGCCCCTCGCTAGAGGTGCGACATTTCGCTCGCTTCAGGCCCTTGCTTTCCCCTCGTGCTGCCCTGATATCTTCAAGAGAGCGCGGCACGTCGCGACATGATCGCGACATGATAGAACGTCACTATTCATCCCATACAGATGCTTGGATGGGCCTCGATGTGACGCCCGGTTAGACTGACTTTCAGCACCTTCAAGGAGAGATCTCATGTCCGATACCAATGCCATTGGCCTGCACGCTTCCAGCGCGTCCCAGCTTGCGGAAAAGCTCAACGCCCTGCTGGCCAACTATCAGGTGTTCTACATGAACGCCCGCGGCTATCACTGGAACATCAAGGGCGAGCATTTCTTCGAGCTTCACGCCAAATTCGAAGAGATCTACACCGACCTGCTGACCAAGGTCGACGAAGTGGCCGAGCGCATTCTCACACTGGGTTATCAGCCGCTGCACGCCTACAGCGACTACGCCAAGATTTCCCAGATTCAGGAAGACAAGCAGGTCTCCGACGGCAAGCAGTGCGTTCAGGGCCTGGTGAAAGGCTTTCAGGTTCTGATCGAGCTCCAGCGCGAGCTGCTCTCTCAGGCTAGCGATGCCGACGATGAAGGCACCGCCTCTATGGCCAGCGATTACATTCGCGAGCAGGAAAAGACCGTGTGGATGCTCAACGCCTATCTGGGCTGAGTATTCGCCGTAACCTGTTGGAAAAAGTGAAGCCTGCCGATAGAAAAGCCACCCTCGGGTGGCTTTCCTGTCTCTTCCCCCTGAAGCCTCTCGACATTTAAGTAAACTTTAGTACACCATTGTAACGCGGCATTAACCCACCAGCGCATGGGCCTTTATTGTCTGCCCGCAGGCTCGCGCGTGATCTTGCACGTCTTGGAGTCATCCAGCATGTCGGTCGATTTTGATTATCCCCCCGTCACCCTCGACACTCAGAGCCAACAACTGGATGCGCTGTGGAAAGCCATTGACCGTTCCCAGGCCATCATCGAGTTCGATCTGCAGGGAAAGGTCGTCAGCGCCAACGCCAACTTCCTCGATCTGATGGGTTATACGCTCGACCAGATCGTCGGACAGCACCACCGCCTCTTCTGCGACCCCGCCGAGATATCCACGCCGGAGTACCGCACGTTCTGGCAGCAGCTCGCCCAGGGTGAGCTGATGGCAGGCGAATACCGCCGCCTGACCCAGAGTGGCAAGGAGGTCTGGCTCCAGGCCACCTACAATCCGGTTAACGATGCGGACGGCAAGCCGTACCGGGTCATCAAGATGGCGACGGACATCTCCGCGGAAAAGCATCTGGCGGCCGAGTACGAAGGCAAGGTCAACGCCATGGATCGCGCCCTGGCGGTGATCGAGTTCGATCTCAAGGGCAATATCCTGTCCGCCAATCGCAACTTTCTCGACACCATGGGCTACCAGGCCGACGACATCATCGGCCATCATCACCGCATGTTCTGCGAACCGGATTACGTCACCAGCCGGGAGTACCGCGACTTCTGGCAGTCCCTGGGGCGCGGCGAGTTCTTCAGCGGGCGGTTCATGCGGTTCGGCAACCATGGCCGCCGCGTCTGGATCCAGGCGACCTACAATCCGATCTTCAATGCCGATGGCGCCCCCTACAAGGTGGTCAAGTTCGCCACCGACATTACCGATCAGGTCGAACTGGAAGAGCATATCCAGACATTGACCGAGGCGATGAGCGTTTCGCTGCAACAGCTCAACGCCTCGATTGCCTCGATCGCCGAGAACACGCAGCTGACGCGGGAACTGGCGCGCGCCACACAGCAGGAAGCCGAACACGGCACCCGCTCGCTGGACGACTCCCGTACCGCGATGACCGCCATCCAGAAATCCTCGGAAGACATCAACGACATCGTCCAGGTCATCGGCGAAATCGCCTCGCAGACCAACCTGCTGGCCTTCAACGCAGCGATCGAAGCGGTTCGTGCCGGCGAACACGGCCTCGGGTTCTCCGTGGTGGCCGACGAAGTGCGCAAGCTGGCCGAGAAATCCGCCGATGCCACCCGCCAGATCAACCGCCTGCTGGGGGAATCTCTCAAGCGTATCGAGAGTGGCAATACCGTCTCCCAGCGCGCCGCCGACTCCTTCGGACGCATCGTCGACGGCGTCGGGCAGACCACCGCCTCGGTCGAGAAGATCGCCAGCTCGGCAGGCGAACAGCTGGAAACCGCCAAGCATGTCGACGAACTGATCCGCGACCTGGCCCAAGCCACCCAGCGCGGGGCGGGTAACGACAAGACATCATGACCCAACGCGTACTGGGAATACTGCGCCTCAACGACAGTGACATCGCGCTGGATGCCGCGCACCTGATCGAGGTGGTACGTCTCGAGACGCCTCTTTCTCCCCGCCCGCTGGCGCCAAGCTGGTCGCTGGGTACGTTGCTGTGGCGGGGCTCGCCGGTGCCGGCGATCGACCTGGGCAGGCTGCTCGAACTGGACCCGAGCACGGGCCCGCGGGAAGCCGGCGAGCTCATGGCGATCATCGAATATCGCGGCGGCCGCTTCGGGATGCGGATTTCGCACATCAGGGACCTGGTGAGCGTCGATCCCGAGCAGCTCCATACGCTAAAGAACGCGGCGGGCGATGCCGACGCCCTGACGCCGCAGTTGCTCGAGCATCCCGACTTCGACAGCGCCATCTACGTGCTCGACCTCGAAGCGCTGTTCGCCCTCGAGGGCATGGTCTCGGTACACGTCGAAGCCGACCGGCAGAGGACGAATGCCGCCACCGTGAAGGAGAACACCCACAGCGACCGGCGCTGGCTCGTCGTCGATTGTGACGACACGCGACTGGCGCTGGATGTGGGCGCGGTACGGGAAGTCGCCACCTGCGGCCCCATCGACTCCCCCATGATCGATCTGCCGGCCTATCTCGGCAATGTCACCCTGCGTGGCGCCACCCTGCCGCTGTTCGATCCCCGAGCGCTGATCGGCCAGCCGGCCCGCCAGACACCACCATCTCATCTCGCCGTTCTCGATAGCGATCACGGTCGTGTCGCCCTCGCCGTCGATCGCGTCGCGACGCTGACGGGCAGCGACCAGCCGGCGCCTCTACCGGTCTCCCCGAGTGCGGGCTACGCCCCCGCCGTCAGCGCACTGGTGCCCGCCGCGGACGAGGGCAAGGACGCCCTGGCGATCGATCACCACGAGCTGTTCGGCAACCTCAACGTCAACGCGCTGGCGCGTCTCCATACCCGGCTCGATACGGAGGCCAGGCAAGCGCGGGAACAGCGCGACTGGCAGCGATTCGCCTTCGTCCATTTCCGCTGCGGCGGCGATTACGTCACGACGCTCGACCAGCTCGAAGCCGTCGACTCGGCACCGACGGACTATCAGAAGAGTTCGCATCCGGCCGGCCCTTTTCTCGGCGCCTGGCGTCGACAGGATCGCAGCGTCTCGCTGGTAGATCTGCGCGCGCTGCTGGGAATCGACTCCTCCCACCCCGCGAATCACGTCCTGGTCGTCGAGACGGGTTACGGTCTCGTCGGGTTCCTCGTCGACTACCTCCGCAGAATCGAGTACGTCGAAGCGCCCAGGGAGAGCTTTACCATTCGCTGGCGCGGCGATGCCGTCGACGGCGCGTCGCCCGAGCCCTCCCCCGTCAAGGCGGCCAAACGGCTGATCTCGGTCGGCGAAGGCGACAAGCGTCAGGTGATGGCGCTTTTGTGTCTGCAGACCCTGGCCAAGCGGCTCAGCGAGGCTGGCTCGACCGCCTGAGACAAACGCCTGAGACGAACGCGCGGATTCGAGCATCCCATCGACATCCCGGTCAGCCTCTGGCGTCGTCCGATTCGCGGAAGTCGGGGGGATCGTCGCCATCGGGCTCAGCGCGCCGATCCTCATCGCTGACCTTGGACGTTCCGATGCTGCCGGGCGACCCGACGGCCCTGGATTCGGCAGGCTCGTCCTCCTCGGCATCGCGGGTCAGGTGCGAAGGCAGGTCGCGTTTCATGCGCACGCCCAGCCGGTTGAGCGCCAGCGCCTGGCCGACCAGGCTCCCCTGCCCGGTCGAAAGCCGACCCATCGCCTGATCGTAACTGCCCTGGGCCCGCCCCAGATGCCGACCCACGTCCTCCAGACTCGAGACGAAGCCCTGGAACTTGTCGAGCAGCTTGCCGGCGCGCTCGGCGATGTGCCTGGCGTTCTCGTTCTGCCGCTCCAGATTCCACAGGCTCGATACCGTGCGCAGGCTGGCCAGCAGCGTGGTCGGCGTGACCACCACGATGTCGCGTGAAAAGGCGTCCTGGAACAGTGTCTCGTCATGCTGAAAGGCGACGGCGAAGGCCGGCTCCACCGGCATGAACAGGAACACGAAATCCGGCGAACGCAGTCCGGGAAGCCGGGGATAGTCGCGCCCGGACAGCGCGTCGATATGGCTTCTCACCGCCTGCACATGAGCGCGCAGGGCCTGGGCGCGCTCGGCATCGTCCTCGGCGTTGACGTAGCGCACGTAGGCGTTGAGCGAGACCTTGGCGTCGACGATCAGGTGCTTGTCGTCCGGCAGGTAGATGACCGCATCCGGGCGCTGGCGCCCCTGATCGCCATCGAGGGAAACTTCACGGCGGTATTCGATATCCCGCCGCAGGCCGGAGCGCTCCAGAACCGACTCGAGCATCATCTCGCCCCAGTTGCCCTGCATCTTCTTGTCGCCCTTGAGCGCTCGGGTGAGATTGGCGGCCTCTTCGGTGATCTGGCGGTTGAGCGTGGCCAGCTGGTCGATCTGCACCTTGAGCGTGGTCCGCTCGCGCACTTCCTGGCCATGGATCTCCTCGAGACGCTGGCGGAAGCCGCTGACCTGCTCGCGAAACGGCTTCAGCAACGCTTCGAGACTGTCCCGGCTCTGGGCGCTATAGGCGCGCTGGCGCTCGTCGAAAATGCGTCCGGCGAGCGATTCGAACTCGTGTCCGAGGCGGGTCTTTGCCTGCTCCAGCAACTGGAGCTGTTCCGCATGCTGGTTCTGCTGCTGCTCGTGCCGGGTTTCCAGTCGCCCATACTGCTCTCGCAGCGTCGCCAGACGTTCGTTGAGCGCCTCGAGCTGATGTTCGCGAGCGGCCAACTGCTGCTGCAGCTGGGCCTGGCGCTCGCGCAGATCGTCCTGCTGCCCATCGCTCTGGGCCAGCTCCTGCTCCAGCCGCAGGCACTGGGTCTCGCTGGCCTGCAAGCGGGATCGAAGCATGTCCCGCTCGCGCGCGTAGCGCCGCTGCTGCCACACCACGCCGACGCCGAGTCCTAACGTCACGAACAACGTCACGAACCCGAGCAGCAAGACAAGCCCACCTCCCGACAGCCACTCACCCGCTACACTCATCGCTCTGCCTTCCTCTGACCTCGGCACCATCGCGGCGCCACCATCCGTGAGTCCTTGCCTCAGCGCAAGCGATGATATCGAAAGCGCCCGGTTTTCCTTGAACTCTGCCCAGACTATCCCAAACTTCTTGAGTCAGCCGAGACATGGACCGGGATGGCCCATGGGCTTGTCATCTATCGAAACATCAAGCCGATTTATCAAGACCAGGAGGTCACGATGGCTCAGCAACTCAATGGTAAACGTGTCGCAATCCTCGCCGCCGACGGGTTCGAGGAAGCTGAACTCTCTTCTCCGCGCGCCGCACTGCAAGGTCAGGGCGTCGAGACACATGTCATCACCCCGGACGGCAAGGGCATTCGTGCCTGGGCCGAAACGGACTGGGGCAAAACCTATGAAGCGGACAAGAGCCTGGCGGACGCCAACCCCGCCGACTACCATGCGCTGGTTCTGCCAGGCGGCGTGTTCAACCCAGATGAACTACGCACGAACGAAAAAGCGCTTGGCTTCGTCAGGAGCTTCTTCGAAGCCGGCAAGCCGGTTGCCGCGATCTGTCACGCGCCGTGGATTCTGATCAACGCAGGCGTCGTCGACGGCCGCAAACTGACTTCCGTGCCGTCCATTGCGCAGGATCTCAAGAATGCCGGCGCCAACTGGGTCGACGAATCGGTAGTGGTCGACAGCGGCTTCGTCACCAGCCGCACGCCGAAGGATCTCGATGATTTCAACGGCAAACTGATCGAAGAGCTGGCCGAAGGGCGTCACAGCGAGCAGCATGCCTGATCGCCTTTCGCGACGCCAAACGAGCGCCCGCCGATCGGTGGGCGCTTTTTTTATGTCATGCCGGCTGTCGTTAGACCGACCGAAGCCCGACCAGACTTTGCAGGATAGCGCGCGAGTTCCCATACTCACCGTTAATCAAACCTAGGATTCTCCGTCATCGTGCCTCAATTTCGCGATACTTCCGCCGACACTGCCACCTCGGGCTCGCTGCCTCGGCTCTTCGTGACGAAACTGGTTCATTTCGCCAAGAAACTGGTTCGCCTCTTCATCCGGCCGATGCGCGGCGACAAGGGCCGAGGCGGGGTCGTCGTGCATCCGTATCGCGGTTACGGTTCTCACTCGGAAGCCTTCATCATGGGCCGCGTCTTTCGCCAACCCGGACGGCTAAGGAACTGGGAAAAAGGCGGCATCGCCCGCGATCTGGTGGATGTCGCGCGTCGCCTGGTGAGGCACGGCGTCCGCGACGCCCGCGTCGACATTCGGATTGGCGCGACCCAGGCCTCCGTCACCACCGACCGCGACGGCTATTTCCACGCCCATATCGACATTACCCACACGCTTCCTGCCGAGGCGATCTGGCACTCGGTCAAGCTGCAGGTGCTCTCCGAGGACGACGCCATCAGCACCGAGACCGAAATCTACATTCCGCCGGCGAGCACCGACCTGATCGTGATCAGCGATATCGACGACACGGTGATGTACACCGGCGTCGCCAACAAGCTGAAGATGCTGTATCGCCTGTTCATGGAGAAAGCGGATCGACGCACGGCCTTTCCCGGTGTCGCTGCGCTGTATCGGGCGCTCTACGGTGGCGCCGAGGGCAATCGCCACCGCCCCATGCTCTACGTGTCACGCGGTCCGTGGAGCATCTACGAAGTTCTCGAGATGTTCTTCAACATGAACCGCATTCCGGTAGGGCCGATCCTGTTCCTGCGCGAATGGGGCATGACGTTGAAGCGCCCCTGGCCGCGCAAGGCCGAGGACCACAAGTCCGACGTGATCCGCAACATGCTGTCGCTCTACGACACGTTGCCGTTCATCCTCATCGGCGACAGCGGCCAGCGGGACCCGGAGGTCTATACCGAGATCGTCAAGGAACACCCGGAGCGCGTGCGCGCCATCTATATCCGTAAGGTGGACAACGACCCCGAGCGGGACGCCGCGATCGAGGCGCTGGCCAACGAGGTCCGCCATGCAGGCTGCGAGCTGATTCTCGCCCATGACAGCGTGAGCATGGCGGAGCATGCGCTCTCGAAGGGGTACATCTCGGAGGAAGGCTGCGAGGCGGTACGTAAGGATACGCACCAGTATTAGTCTCAGTCGGCGGCGTCTGCCGCCCGCCTTCCCTTGCCAGCCCGGGTTCAACCGCTCTTTTCAGCCGCCTCTGCCTTGCCACCGCGCCTTCTCTTCCACCGCGCTTTCTCTTCCACCGCGCCTCTTTTTTACAGCGCCTTCTCTTCCACCACGCCTTTCCCCGTCCCCCTTTGCCAGCGTATTTGCCAGCGGTTATCGCCGGGCGAAGGCATCGAATTCCCGGAGCCGGATTAGTGGCAGCGATTGATGCAGGTTAACGGCAGCCGAATCCCCCCTTTGCCATCGTCGGTGGAGGCTTCTAGTTGTAAGAGGAGTTTCACCCGCACACTAACGGCAGGTGCTCCGGTTGGCTGTCGATCAGGGATGTCGACATCCCGGAGTATCTGCCGTCGATTCAAATCAGGAGATACGGATGTCCAACAATCCTCACACGTCCTCCAACCGTGGCGGCCCCAACGATACGGACGTCAAGACCACCGAGCAGAGCAAGTCGGAGAATCTGGAAAAGTACCGTAGCGATGCCGAGGGGCATGACCTGCGCACCAATCACGGCACCCGGATCGCCGACAATCACAACTCGCTGAAGGCGGGCGAGCGTGGCCCGACCCTGATGGAAGATTTCGTCTTCCGCGAGAAGCTCAACCATTTCGACAACGAGCGCATTCCCGAGCGTATCGTCCACGCCCGCGGCGCGGCAGCGCACGGTTATTTCCAGCCCTACGCGGAAGCCGCCCGGTACTCCAAGGCCGGACTGTTTCAGGATCCCGACAAGAAAACGCCGGTATTCGTGCGCTTTTCCACCGTCCAGGGGGCCCGCGGCTCCAACGATACCGTTCGTGACGTGCGCGGCTTCGCCACCAAGTTCTACACCGACGAGGGCAACTGGGATCTGGTCGGCAACGACATGCCGGTCTTCTTCATCCAGGACGCGATCAAGTTTCCCGACTTCGTGCACGCGGTGAAGCCCGAACCACACAACGAGATCCCTCAGGGGCAGTCGGCCCACGACACCTTCTGGGATTTCGTCTCGCTGATGCCGGAAAGCTCACATATGGTGCTGTGGACTATGTCCGACCGCGCCTTCCCGCGCCATTACCGCAACATGGAAGGCTTCGGCGTGCACACCTTCCGGCTGGTCGACAAGCAGGGCAAGGCGCGCTTCGTCAAGTTCCACTGGAAGCCGCTGGCCGGCACCTGTTCGCTGATCTGGGACGAAGCGCAGAAGCTGTGGGGCCGGGATCCTGACTTCAATCGTCGCAACATGTGGGACGATATCGAGAACGGCGACTTTCTGGAATTCGAGTTCGGGATTCAGGTCGTGGAGGAAGAGGACGAGCACAAGTTCGACTTCGATATTCTCGATCCGACCAAGCTCATCCCCGAGGAGCAGGTGCCGGTCACCCCTATCGGCAAGATGGTGCTCAACCGCAATCCGGACAACTATTTCGCCGAGACCGAACAGGTGGCATTCAATCCGGCCCATATCGTGCCGGGGATCGACTTCACCAACGACCCGCTGCTGCAGGGCCGGCTGTTCTCCTATCTCGATACGCAGATGCTGCGCCTGGGCGGGCCCAACTTCCACGAGATTCCGATCAACCAGCCGGTATGCCCGTTCCACAATAACCAGCGCGACTCCATGCACCGCCAGACGATCAACAAGGG
Source organism: Salinicola sp. MIT1003 (assembly GCF_001858555.1). Lineage (NCBI taxonomy): Bacteria > Pseudomonadati > Pseudomonadota > Gammaproteobacteria > Oceanospirillales > Halomonadaceae > Salinicola > Salinicola sp. MIT1003. The sequence continues at coordinate 60,188 of NZ_MCAP01000057.1, read as the reverse complement.
CCAGGCCTCCTACGAGCCCAATTCGATCGACGGCGGCTGGCCCAAAGAGACGCCGCCCGCGGCGGAAAACGGCGGGTTCGAGACGGTCAACGAGCGAATCGACGCCAACAAGATTCGCGCGCGCAGCGCGTCGTTCGGCGATCACTACTCCCAGGCGACGCTGTTCTGGAATAGCCAGACCGACGTCGAGAAGGAACACATCATCGCCGCCTACACCTTCGAGCTCTCCAAGGTGCAGCGGCCGTGGATTCGCGAGCGGGTGATCAAGGAGATTCTGCCCAACATCGATCTGGAACTGGCACGCCGGGTCGGCGAGAACCATGGCATCGAGGCACCTTCCAGCAAGCCGGCGCCGGCCGATGAACTGGGCCGGAGTGCGCAGCAGGAATCCCCGGCGCTGAGCCTGATGACGCGTCTGCCGGGCAATATCAAATATCGCAAGGTAGCGATCCTGGTCGCCGACGGTGTCGACAGCGATCAGGTGGAGACGATCAAGAGCAAGCTCGAGGCCGAAGGCGCCGAAGGCATGGTGATCGCCCCCAGCATGGCGCCGGTGAAGGCCGCGAACGGCCAGACGGTCACACCCGATGCCATGCTCAACGGCCAGCCCTCGGTGACCCTGGATTCGGTTATCGTCGCCGGCGGGGCGGAAAGCGTCCGGACGCTGTCGCAATCCGGACTGGGGCGCTACTACGTCCAGGAAGCCTACAAGCACCTCAAGGCGATTGCCGCCATCGCGGAAGGCAAGGAGCTGTTGGCCGCAGCCAACGTGCCCACCCAGGAAGACGGCATCTTCCTCGGCGCCAGCGTGGACGACGTGTTCATCCCCTTCACTCAGGCCATGGGGCAGCACCGCGTCTGGTCGCGCGATGCCAGGGCCAACGACATGCCGGCTTAGTGGTCTTTATGGCCCAGTACGTCCCCAATACGTCATGGCCCAGTACGTCATGACCCAGCACGTCATGAGCTAGTACGTCTTGTCCGGCAGGGTCGTCTCAGGCGGCCTTGCCGGAAGCGATGTCGGCTACCAGCGCCTTGAGTACACGCCAGAACTCCTCGACGGACGCCAGTTCGGTGCGCTCGGTGGGCGAATGCGCCCCGCGAATCACCGGTCCGAAGGAGATCATCTCCAGTTGCGGATACTTGCCGCCGATGATGCCGCACTCCAGCCCGGCGTGGATCACCTTGACCGCCGGGTCTTCGCCCAGTGCTTCCTGGTGCAGGCGACGGAAGCGGGTCAGCAGCGTGCTGTCCGCGCTCGGCGTCCAGCCCGGATAGGCGTTCTCGACCCGCGTCTGGGCGCCGATCAGCCCGAACAGTGCCGTGAACCGATCGGCCAGATTGCGCGTCGCGCTATCCCGCAGCGAGCGTACCAGCGCACACAGATGGAACCGCCCCTTCTCCAGCGACACCACACCAAGATTGTTGGAAGTCTCGACGACGCCCGGCACTTCGACGCTCATGCGTTCGACGCCATAGGGCGCGGCATGTAGCGCGGAAACCAGCAGTTGGGTCGCGGTATCGGTGAGCGCTTCCACCTCGTCGTCGCAGGAGACCGCCGCTGGCGACAGGGAGAGCGTCACGTTGTCGTCGACGCCCGCCAGCTCCTCGCGGTAGAGCGCCTGCAAGTTGGTGAGCGCTTCCTCCACCGCCGGCAGGTGATGCTCATCGACCACGATGGTGGCAAAGGCTTCGCGTGGCAGAGCGTTACGCAACGTGCCACCGTGGTAGTCCACCAGGCGAATCTCGAACTCGCCCAGCCCGCGCAGCGCGCGCACCAGCAGCTGGTTGGCGTTGCCGAGCTCCTTGTGGATATCGGCCCCGGAGTGCCCGCCGACCAGGCCGGTGAGAGAGACCCGACGCATCACCTCCCCTTCGTCGCAGCCGCGCATCGGCAGATCGGCATCGACGACTACGTCGGCGCCGCCGGCACAGCCGATGTAGACCTCGCCACGATCCTCGGAGTCGAGATTGAGCAGATAGCGGCCTTCCAGCCAGTTCTCCTCCAGCGACAGCGCGCCCTGCAGCGAGGTTTCCTCCTCCAGGGTGAACAGCGCCTCGAGCGGGCCGTGATCGATATCGTCCGCTTCGAGAATCGCCAGCGCCGCCGCGACGCCGAGACCGTTGTCGGCGCCGAGCGTGGTGCCACGGGCGTGCAGCCAGCCGTTCTCGACGTAGGTATCGAGCGGGTCGTTGAGGAAATCGTGAGGGTGGTCGCTGTTGGCCTGCGTGACCATGTCGAGATGACCCTGCAGGATCACGCCGGGCACCGCCTCGCAGCCCGGGCTCGCTGCCTTGCGGATGCGCAGGTTGCCGTAGCTGTCGCGATCATGGGCCAGCCCCTTGTCGTCGGCCCAGCGCTCGAGGATGTCGACCAGCTTCGCTTCGTGACCAGAGGGACGCGGCGTATTGCAGAGCGTCCGGAAATGGCGCCACACGGGCTCGGGAGAGAGTTGCAGCAGATGATCGTTCATGGTCGATTCCAGCCTCGTCGTGCGGCGAGCAGGCCACCGCAACGGGTGTCGAAAGAGTGATGAATGAAATCCTGGCCGGCGGCGGACCGCGGCTCGTTTCGGGGTGCCAACACCTTACTCGCCTGGCCGCGGCTTGACCATATCCGGCACAAGGCCGGCGAGATCTCGGCGCTTGCCGTGCCAGGCCAGCAATGCCGCCGCCAGCCGACGTGCCGCCACCAGCCGTTCGCGCCGACCCTGCGACGAGAGCGCTTCATCCCGATACTGGAACAGCGCCGCCACCGCAGCGGCCACTCGGGGCGAGGCCGCGAGCCCGGGGTCATCCGGGCCGTCATCCGTCGCGGCAGCACTATCGGCCGTCAGCATGTCCGGCAGGCTCGCCAGCGGTCGTCGCCGCCACCACGCCAGCCAGGCCGGACGCAGCCACGGGCGGATCAACGCCAGCTCGCCGCCACCCGCAGCGAACCAGCCGAGCCGTTCGGCCAGATCGGCAGGCACGACCGGTGCCGCCCCCTCGTGCAGCCAGGCCGCCACGACGAGCGGTTCGATATCCCGCAGTTCGCTTGCCAGCAGATCCGGCAGGCAGCGGGCAAAGTCATCGTTCATGCGAGCCAGAGACGAACTGGCGCCCTCCATCAATCCGCGCCCCATCATCTGCGCCGGCTCGCCGCTGGAAGCCTCCCGCGTGAGTCCCACGCGCAGCAAGACGAAGCCCTGCCGACGCCAGAAACGGATCAACGCCGGCTCCGCACCGAAGCTCACGCCCAGGCGATCCAGGCCATACGCTCGGGCCGTCGCCGCGACCTGCTCGACCAGGGCCGCGCCGACGCCTCGGCGCCGGGCCGCCGGGTGTACGGCAATCCGCATGATGCGCCACCAGCGGGCGAGCGCGGCTTCCTCGTAGCCGCCATGGGTCGCCAGCGACTGCGCCAGCAGATGCCCCCGCGGGCGTCGTTGCCCCCGGTAGATGTCGCTGGCCAGGGTCGCGTCGAAGCCACCCTCCTGCTGGACCACGCAGATGCCCACCGCATGTTGCTTCCCCGCGTCACCGTCGACGAACGCGGCCAGCAGATGAACGTCGGGGCCATCCAGCAACTGGCGCAGATCGCTGGGCGAGGTGCGGTAGTGCGCCTGTACCAGTAACCCGAAAAGGGGGCCGAGCCGGGTGTCGTCCCGGGCGAGCGACGCCCGGTCCAGCCAGGCGTAGGTGACCGACGCCTCCGGTAGCGCGCTGGCGACGGCCTCGGCTTCGGCCACCTCGGCATCCAGACACAGCAGTTCCCGCGTCAGTGTCTCCAGCGGATCGCCGGCCCCCCAGCGGATCGGCGTCTGCAGCGTGAGCCGCTTCCACTCCGGCGTCAGCCGATCCAGCGCGTCGCGCAGGCGCACCTCGAACCCGCGCCCGGTGCCTTCATAGCCATGCACGGTAGTGGCGAAGGCGATGCGCGGAAAGCGCTGCAGCCAGCCCGTCAGCCGAGCCGCGGGAATCGATGCCGCCTCGTCGACGAACAGCGTCGGCGGAGATCGGGCATCGATATCGGCCGAGGCCAGTTCGGGAACCACCTGCTCCGGCGCCAGCCACTCGACGCGGCAGACATGGCCGTCCAGCTCGACCTCGAAGCGACCGGCCTCACGCCGGCCCTCGGGCAGTAGCCGTTCGAGGCGTTCGAACACCGCCTCGACCGCGACGAGACTCGACGCCGTGATCCAGAGCCGCCGTTCGCCCTGCCTCAGCCGCCGTGCCGCGGCGATGCCCAGCGCCGCGCTCTTGCCGCGACCGCGATCGGCGACCAGCACCACCGGGCGCCGACGCCGCATTCGCGTCAACCGCGATACCGCGGCGGCCTGGTCGGTGGTCAGGCAGTCGCCATCCGCTGTGAACGCCTCGGGCTCGGAATCGTCGGCAAGTGATACGGGCGAGTCGATGGCGATCGATAATGGCGCGATGGGTAGCGAATCGCCCGCCGGCCATGTGGCCACGTCGAAACGACGCTGCAGTATCCCGGCGAGCCGCTGCAGATAACGCGCCGACAAGGTTTCCGCCTCGTGGGGCCAGTGCGCGAGACGCCGATAGTCCGCATCCGGGCGCCAATCCGTCCAGGCCGGCAGTTGCCAATGCGCCGGCGTCAACAGTACCAGCCAGCCCCCGGCCTGGACGGTGCCGCTGATGGCGCCGAAGGCGTCGGGATCGAACCCGGCTTGCGGAGACACCGCATCGAACACCACCAGATCGTGCTCGCTGCCCAGACGGCTGCGCGCGCGGGACGCACTCAGCCGCACCGAGGCCTGCGGCCCTGTCGAAACATCGGACGGACTCGAGGAGTCGGGGCCGATCCACAGCGGCGAGCGCCAGCGTCCCGCCGCCATCAGGGAGAACGCCTTGCGGCGCGCACGCGAAGCGTTGTCGGCGATCCACAGCACGCCGCGCCAACGCCGCCGCTGGAGGCCATCGTCTTGATCGGCCAACCAGGCGGTGAGCGCAGAGTCCGCCTTCGGCGCGGCCAAGGACATTAGCAAAACCTAGCCGAAGGCACCGCCGAGATCGGGTTTCATCGTCGGGCAGTAGCGCGCGACGACCACGGCCAGCAGGATGCCGCCCAGCGTCAACGCCACCGGCAACCAGCTGAACACGACGCCGGAAGAGACGTAGAGATAGAGGAAGAACACCGCCATCACGCCGCCGCCCATCAGACGACCGGCCTTGATGCCGGCCAGATAGACGCTCAGCAGCACACCAGCGAAAGGGATCAGCACACTGAACAGGTTGATCACGAACTCGCGGCCACTGGCCGCCACCCCGGGCAGGATCAACCGCGCCACCAGCTCCCACGCCACGAGATAGACCAAGACCGGTGCGGCAAAGCTGCCGATCAGGCGCAGAACGGTGCGGACGGGCTCGTCGGCGCCGGGCTTGTGGGGCTGAGGGTTATTCATGGCGGCAACATCCTGAACGATCGATCGAAACTGAGGCAGGTCAGCAGGAAAGCCAGATTACAGAAAGAAGCTTCGAGCTTCGAGCTTCGAGCTTCGAGCTTCGTCAGAATGATACGCCGACGGTCCCAGCCCGTAGCCCGTAGCCCGTAGCCCGTAGCCCGTAGCCCGTAGCCCGTAGCCCGTAGCCCGTAGTCAGTGCTCGATCTTCTTCAACAGAAACACCAGCGGCACGCAGAGCAGGTAGATACAGCCCAGCCACAGGAAGATGTCGTTGTAGGCCAGCACCTGGGCCTGGACGCCGAAGCGCTGGCCGAGCAGGGCCACGGCGCTGTGATAAGGGTCGGCGACGTGACCGACCAGCATCGCCTGATAGTTGTCGATCTGCTGCTGGACCGCGATTCGCCCTTCGTTGAGCGCCGGGATCAGCTGATTCCAGTGATAGTCCACCCGCCAGTCGCGGACCGTATCGAGCATCGCCAGGCCGACCGCGCCGCCGAGGTTGCGCATCACGCTGAAGAGCCCAGCGGCATTGCCCAGCTCCTGCGGTGGCAACGTGCCCAGGGCGATCCGTGACGCCGGAATGATGCACAGGATCATGCCCATGCCGCGCACGATCTGCGGCCAGAAGAACTGCCAGAAGCCGGATTCGCTGGTCAGGTTGTTGTTCATCACCGTCCCGATGCCGATCAGCGTCAGGCCGAAGAACAACAGCACGCGCAGGTCGACCGAATTGGTCAGCCGCCCCACGATCGGCGCGGTGAAGAACATCGCCACCCCGGTGACGAACATCACCTCGCCGATCTGCAAGCTCGAATAACCGCGTACGCCACCGAGGAACAGCGGCATCAGGTAGACCAGGCCGTACATCGCGATCCCGACCACGAACACCAGACCGGTACCGATGGAGAAGTTAAGATTCTTGAACGCGTGAAGATCGACGATGGGGTGATCATAGCTGAACACTCGCCAAAAGAAGCCGACACACGAAGCCGCGCAGAGCAGCGTCATCCACACGATCAGCTCGCTTGCGAACCAGTCGTCGCCCGGCCCTTCCTCCAGCACGAATTCGAGGCTGCCGAGAAACAGCGCGATCAGGATCAGGCCACGGAAATCGAGCCGTTTGGCGACGCTCGCATCGCCCTCGTCGATATCGAGGAAACGCCACGCCGCGAGGGTCACGAAAATCCCCGGCACCACGTTGGCCAGGAACAGCCAGTGCCAGCTGAAGAGCTCGGTGACATAGCCGCCCACCGTCGGGCCGATCGAGGGCGCCATGGTCACCACCATGCCGATCACGCCCTGGACCGCGCCCATCGCCCGGCGCGGAAACAGCGTGAAGCTGATCGCCTGGGTGATCGGAATCATCGCGCCACCCATGAAGCCCTGGATAGCGCGCAGCACGATCAGTTGCTCGATGTTGTTGGCCAGCGCGCAACCGAGACTGGCCAACGTGAAGCCGGCGCAGGAGATGACGAAGGCGACCCGGGTGGAGAGCCAGCGCATCAGCACGCCGGAGAGCGGGATCATGATGATCTCCGCGACCAGATAGGAGGTCTGGATCCAGGAGATCTCGTCGCTCGAGGCCGAGACCCCGGCCTGGATCTCGTTCAGCGAACTGGCGACGATCTGGATATCCAGGATCGCCATGAACATGCCGAACACCGCCGCGATGAACCCGAAGCGGTAGTGCCACGAGGGCATCTCCTGCGGGCCGGCCCCTGAGGGTGCTGCGACTTCACTCATGGCCGACACTCATGACCGATACGCACGGCGCGGATTCACGACTTATCGTCGACGGCAAGATCCGAACCGTCGTCGAGATGCGGGCCGGGGTCGAAATAGATCGCCTGGCCGTCGACCTCGCGGGTATCCACGGAGGGAACCACCGAAAGGCCGGACTGCAGCCGCCACAGCTGCTCCTCGGGGCCGGTGACGCGAATCTTGACCGGCACGCGCTGGACGATCTTGTTGAAGTTGCCGGTGGCGTTGTCCTGCGGCAGCAGGCTGAACTGGGTGCCGGTGGCTGGCGCCACGCTGTCCACCTTGCCGGTGAACTCGATGTCGGGATAGGCGTCCACCTCCAGCGCTACCGGCTGGCCGACTCGCATTCTTCCGATCTGGGTCTCCTTGTAATTGGCGACCACGTAGGCCGTCTGGACGGGCACCAGCTGCATCAGGGTGAGCGAGGGCTGGGCCAGATCACCGGGCTCGACGGTGAGATTGCCGATTACGCCGTCGCGTCTGGCGACGATACGGGTCTTCTCCAGCTGGCTCTGGGCGTAGTCGATATCGGCCTGGGCCGCCTCGCGATTGGCCTTGGCGCTGTCGATCGAGGCCTGGTCCGCCGACAGCCGACGCTTCGCCGACTCGACGCTCGCCTGACGCGCCGCCAGCGTTGCCTGGGCGACGCGCAGCGTGGCCTGATCGTCCTGCAGCTGCTGGCGCGAGGCGTAATTGTTCGCCGCCAGCGACTGCGAGCGTTCGAGATGCTGGCGCGCCTGGGCGACATCGGACTGCGCCGCCGTCACCTGCGCCTGGGCCTCGTCGATGCTGGCCTGGTCGAGCGCCACCTGGCGTTCCGCCTGGGTCACGTTGGCGGTGCTAACGGCCAACTGCGCCCGGGCTTGCGCCAGCTGGCTACGGGTATCGCGGTCGTCGAGCTGGACCAGCAGATCGCCCTGCTTGACGCGCTGGTTGTCTTCCACCGCCACCTCGGTGACCCGCGCACTGATTTCGGCGCGCACGGCGACGCTATCGGTATGCACGTAGGCGTTGTCCGTCTCGACGAAATAGCGGCCGGTCTGCCACCAGTGCCACGCGAAAATCAGCGCCACGACCACCGCGATCAGTATCACTGCCGCCGAATAGAGTTTCTTCTTGATCTTCATGCCGAGCCTATTTTCATGCCGGAGACGCACACCCACTTAATGTGTAGTGTAGACTACACTATCTTTTTAAAAACGCCACCGGGCCACCGAAATCGGACCACGCCGGCACGAGGAAGCGCCATGTCATCGCCAGCCCCCAAAGACTCCCCACCGACGACCGAGCGCGGCCGCCAGCGTCGGGATGCCCTGCTCGACGCAGCGCAACGGCTGTTCCTCGAACATGGCTATGGTCAGGTCAGCGTCAACGATATCGTCGCCCAGGCTGGCGGTTCCCTCTCCACTCTCTATCGCCACTTCGGCAACAAGGAAGGGCTGTTTCAGGCAATGATCGAACGCCGTTCGCATCATATCTACGACACCCTGACCGCCGAGGGCGTCGACGAACTGCCCATCGAGGCCGCGCTGCAACGCCTGGGGATCGACCTGCTGATCAAGGTGATGGACGAGGAAACCCTGGGGATCTACCGCGAGGTCGTGGCAGAAAGCCCTCGCCAGCCGCCACTGGCCCGGCTGTTCTTCGACGGCGGTCCGGGCCGCGTACGCCGTGCGCTGGCGGACTACTTCGAGCGCCGGATGCAAAGGCAGCTCATGCCGGCCTGCGATGCCGTCGAACTCGCCGGCATCTTTCTCGGCATGCTGCTGGGCGAATGGCACCTCATCCGCGTGCTGCAACTGGAATCGCCGCCCTCACGGGCGGCGATGGAGAAGCGCGTCACGCGTTGCGTCGATCTGTTTCTGCGCGGCGCGATGGCGGCTCGAGCGGAATAGCCCGCCGCACCACGCGCTACCAGAACATCACCGGGACGCGATCAGATCAGCGATCTTGATCGGCATGTCTCGGATCCGCTTGCCGGTGGCGTGGTAGACGGCGTTCGAGATCGCCGCCGCCATGCCGGTAATCCCGATCTCGCCGATACCCCGGGCGCCGAACTCGTTGAAGTTGTAGTCGGGGTTGTCGAGCAGCTCGACCTCGATATCGGGAATGTCGGCATGCACCGGCACGATGTAGTCGGCGTAGTTGTTGTTGTAGATGTTGCCCGCTGAGTCGTACTCGGTCTCCTCGAACATGCCCATGCCCATCCCCATCACGATCGCCCCTTCGACCTGGTTCCTGGCAGTCAACGGGTTGATCGCCCGGCCGACGTCGATCGTGCTGACCACACGAGAGACCCGCAGGCGTGAAATGCCCGGGTCCCAGCGTACCTCGACGAAGTGGGCACCGAACGAGCGAAACGAGAACTTGTCCTGCTCTTCGCCCGGCGCCGCGCTGGCCTCGCCTTCCGCCATGCCGCGCTGCAGCTTGTCGAGCAGCTCGGCGAAGGAGAGCGTCTGGCTGCCGTCGCTGAGCGTGCCGTTCTCGAACGTGAGCGCATCGGCTTCCTTGCCCTCGAAAGGCGCGCCGTCGGCGATCGCGAGCTGCTTGAGCTGTTCGATCGCGTCGCGGGTCGCTCCGGCCACCGCCGGCAGCGTGGTGGCGGTCGCCATCGAACCGCCGGAGAGCGGCCCGGCCGGCAGGGTCGAATCGCCCAGCTTGACCTCGATGCGCTCCAGCGGCACGCCGGTCAGTTCGCTGGCGGTCTGGGCGACGATGGTATAGGTGCCGGTGCCGATATCCTGGGTGCCGCAGGCGACCTGCACCTTGCCGTCGGCGCGCAGTTCGACCCGGGCCTTGCAGTGGCTGCGCATCGCCTCCCAGGTGGCATCCGCCATGCCCCAGCCGATGATCTCGTGACCATCGCGCATCGAGCCGATCTGCGGATTGCGTTTCTCCCAGCCGAAGCGCCGCGAGGCGTCGTCCCAGCATTCGCGCAGATGGTTGCCGGACCACGGCAGATCGGCGGAAGGATCGCGCTCGGCGAAGTTCCTGCGACGCAGCTCCAGCGGGTCCATGCCGAGTTCGATCGCCATTTCGTCCATGGCGATCTCCAGCGCCACGCTGCCCGACACTTCGCCCGGCGCGCGCATCGAGGTCGGCGTGCCGTGATTGACCTGGACCCGGCGCTGCGACACCGAGACGTTGTCGCAGGCGTAGACCCGTGGCGTGTCGCTGCCGACCGACTCGGTATAGGCATCGACGAACGAGGTCTCGTTCTGGCTGTCGTGGCGGATCGACAATAGTTTGCCGTCGCGGTCGGCAGCCATGCGAATGCGCTGGCGCGAAGCCGGGCGGTTGCCGGCGCTGCAGAAGTTCTGCTGGCGCGACAGCACCGTCTTGACCGGCCGGCCGACCATCTTCGCGGCGACGGCGGTGATCACCGCATGCGGCCACATGAACAGCTTGCTGCCGAAGCCCGAGCCGATGTAATGCGCGATGACGGTGACCTTTTCCGGCGGAATCCCGAATATCTGCGCCATGGCGTTGCGCTGGAATACCACGCCCTGGGTGGATTCGTAGATGGTCAATCGATCGCCATCCCAGGTCGCGTTCGAGGCATGCAGCTCCATCGCCACGTGGGTTTCCATGGCGATGGTGTAGGTGTGATCGAACTTGACCGGCGCCGACTCGAAGGCGCCTTCCGGGTCGCCCCGCGACACCGCTTCGTCGCCGGCCTCCTCGCCTTCGTCATCGGTCTGGAACAGCCCCGGCACCGCCGTTTCCTCCTCGTAGCGCGCGGTGACCAGCCGTGCGGCGGCACGCGCATGCTCGAAGGTGTCGGCGATCACCATGGCGATGTACTGGCCTTCGTAGTGAATGCCGTCGTCCTCGAACGGCAGACGCGCTTCGCCGACCTTGTTCTGCTCCGCCATGGTGTTCGGCGAGTGGAACAGGCGGCCTTCGGAGCCGCAGGCCGGGTTGTTGTCGGAATGCTGCAGCGCGGGGAAGTTGCCGCGATGGACGATCTCGATCACGCCCGGCGCCTGGCGCGCCGCATCGAGATCGAGCCCCACGAGCCGGCCGCGGGCAATGGTGCTCGGTACCGGATAGCCATAGACCTGACCGGGCAGGTTGTGATCGGCGGCGTAATCCGCCTTGCCGGTCAGCTTGAGTTCACCGTCGATGCGGGTCGTGCGGTGACCAATGATTGATTCCGTCATCGTTGCCTCTCCTTAGCGCTGTGCGGTCACCGTCGCGAGAGCGCGGACGATCGCCTGCTTCGCCAGTGGAATCTTGAACGCGTTGTCGCGATGCGCCACGGCGCCGGCCATGGCCGCCTCGGCCGCTTTCTCGAACGTCTGCTCCGTCGCGGGCTGGCCGCTGAGCGCCGCTTCCGCCTCATGAGAGCGCCACGGTTTGGTGCCGATGCCGCCCAGGGCGATGCGCGCTTCACGGATGGCATCGCCGTCCATGGCCACCACGGCAGCGCAGGAAGCCAGCGCGAATTCGTAGGACATCCGGTCGCGCAGCTTGAGATAGTGGCCCCTGGCGCCGTCGATCGGGGCATCGAGGGTAACGTGGGTGATCAACTCGCCATCGTTCAGATCGTGCTCGCGCTCCGGCGTATCGCCCGGCAGCAGGTGGTACTCCTCGAAGGGAATGTCGCGGGTGCCGCCCGGTCCCTCGACGGTGATTGTCGCGCCCAATGCCTGCATGCCCACGCACATGTCGGAGGGGTGCACGGCAATGCAGTGATCGCTCGTCCCCAGCACCGCATGGTTGCGGTTGATGCCTTCCAGCGCGCCACAGCCGGAGCCGGGTTCGCGCTTGTTGCACGGCCGCGCCGGGTTGCGGAAGTACGGGCAGCGGGTGCGCTGCATGACGTTGCCGGCCGTGGTGGCTACGTTGCGCAGTTGGGTGGAGGCGCCGGACAGCAGCGCCTCGGACAGCACCGGATAGTCGGCGAGGACACGCTCGTGGTAGGCCAGGTCGGTATTGGTCACCAGCGCGCCGATCTTGAGCCGGCCGTCGTCGAGCGATTCGATGTCGGTCAGCGGCAGCCGGTTGACGTCGACCAGGCGCTGCGGGCGCATGATGTCGAGCTTCACCATGTCGATCAGGTTGGTGCCGCCGGCGATGAAATCGGCGCTGTGGTCGTTGCCATGCAGAGCGGTCGCCTCGGCGACATCCCCGGCGCGCTGATAGTCGAAGTTACGCATACAGGAAGTCCTCCTCAGGCCTTGGCGCGCGCGGACTGGACCGCACTCAGAATGTTCTTATAGGCGCCACAGCGACAGATGTTGCCGCTCATCGCTTCCTTGACCGAGGCATCATCGCTGCCGATGCGCTTGTCATTGAGCATCGATACGGTCGACATCATCTGCCCGGCCGTGCAGTAGCCGCACTGGTAGGCGTCGTGCTCGAGGAAGGCTTCCTGCACCGGATGGAGCTGGCCATCGCGAGCGAGTCCTTCGACGGTGGTGATCTCGCAGCCCTCGTGCATGACCGCGAGCGTCAGGCAGGAGTTGGCCGAGTGGCCGTCGATCAGCACAGTGCAGGCGCCGCACTGGCCGTGATCGCAGCCCTTCTTGGTGCCGGTCAGGTCGAGGCGTTCGCGCAAGGCATCGAGCAGCACCACGTTGGGCTCGACCTGCAGGGTGACGGGTTCGCCGTTGAGCGTCAGGCTGACCGTCACGGTATTGCTGGATCGCGAAGCGTCGCGGGGTTGCAAAGCGTCATCGGGGGAATGCACGGAATCGTCCATCATGCCGGCTCCTCATCGGGGGTCGAAGACCGCAGCGCTTCAGCGCGTCACTGCGCTGCGCCACGGTTCGTTGTCTTGGGCAGTCACCTTGAGCGGAAGACCCGAGTCTGATCTGGGCCACGGGCCCGAGCCCTGCTGGAACGGCTCGAGCCAGGCCGGAACACCGCAGACGAACACCGACCGCGTTTCGGTCGGCAAACAGGCCTTTCGTCACGGGATACCAGGCGGCGTCATGCTGTCAGGACATCGACGCCGCCTTGCCAACACAGCATAGACACCACATCCCGATCCCGCTCGACGGCCGGCCAAGAAATTTCGTCGCCTCTTCCCCCAACACGTTCGACTTCCGCTAAGCTCGTCGGCTAACGATTTCTACCGGTTGCTCGGGTCGATGAATACTCTGTTCTTGGTTCTGATTCTGCTGTTGGTCGCTTCAGCGACCGGGGTGATTGCACGATTCGTCCCCTCTCTCCCCACACCTCTGGTGCAGATCTTTCTCGGTGCCCTGCTGGCGTGGCCAGCCTCGGGGTTGCATGTCGAACTGGAGCCGGAAATTTTCTTGCTGCTGTTCATTGCACCGCTGCTGTTCTCCGATGCCCGGCGCTTCCCCCAGCGCGAATTCATGATCCTGCGCGGGCCGATCCTGGCCCTGGCGCTGGGGCTCGTGCTGTTCACGGTGATCGGCGTCGGGTATTTCATTCATCTGCTTTTCCCGACGCTGCCGCTGGCAGTCTGTTTCGCACTGGCCGCGATTCTCTCCCCCACCGATGCCGTGGCGGTCTCGTCGATCTCGGGGCGCCTGCCGGTGCCGCCGAGACTGATGAGAATCCTCGAAGGCGAGTCGCTGATGAACGACGCCTCGGGTCTGGTCGCGTTCAAGTTCGCCGTCGCCGCCGCCCTGACCGGAACCTTCTCGCTGGCCGATGCCACCCTGAGCTTCCTGCTGATCTCGATTGGCGGCCTGATCGTGGGAGGTCTGCTGGCTTTGGGCTTCAACTTTCTGCGCTCACGGTTGATCGAGCGCCACCTGGGCGACGCCACCACGGTACAGGTCATCCTGCTGGTGCTGTTGCTGCCCTTCGCCGCCTACCTGCTGGCGGAGCATCTGGGGATGTCCGGCATTCTCTCCGCCGTAGCCGCCGGCATGGTGATGAACCGCGCCGACATCAAGCGCGTTGGTCAACTGCATGCCCGCATGCAGACTCAGAGCGTATGGGAGATGCTCGAGTTCGTGCTCAACGCCCTGGTCTTCCTGCTGCTGGGTTTCCAACTGCCCGCGATCATCAGCGGCGCGCTGGACCATTCGCTGCATGACGTCGGCGACTACGAATTCCTGCGCCTGCTGGGCTACGTGGCCGCAATCTCGATCGCCCTTCTCATCTCGCGCTTCGTCTGGATCTGGCTCGCCAGTGCCACGGGACGTGGACTGTCGCGATTGATGGCCGCTCTCAAGCGGCAGCCACATCCATCCTCTGCGGGCGATACGGGGCGCGTTCCGTTCAAGCTGATGCTGGCGGCGACGCTTGCCGGGATCCGCGGCACGATCACGTTGGCAGCGGCGCTGTCTCTTCCGCATTTGATGAACGATGGGACCGACTTCCCGGCACGAGAGCTGCTGATCTTCCTGGCCACCGGTGTGATTCTGTTTACCTTGATTACCGGCAGCATCGGGTTGCCGCTGGTACTGCGCAATCTCAGGATCCCCAACGACACTCATGAATTCGAGGAAGAACGCAAGGCGCGCATCGCCGGTGCCGAAGCCGCGATCTATCGCATCGAACGCTATCACCACGACCGCACGGGCGAATTCGCCCGCAGCCATATCAACGACGAAACGATCCTCGCCTTCAACGAGGTCAGCTCGCAGTTGATGAACTACTATCGCGAACGACTGACGCTCCACTCGGCCGATACGGCAACACCACAGCTTTCCGCCTCACGCCAACTGGAGCGCGAGACTCGCCTGGAAGCGCTGCGTGCGGAACGGCGCCAGTACTACAAGATGCGCCAGCGTGACCGCATCAACGATAATGTCCTGCGAAAGCTGGTCCGCGAGGTCGATCTGGCCGAAGCCGCCCTGACCAGTGATCTGAGCACGTCACACCATTGATCCACGAGCCAGCGTCAGCCGCTCACTGACTGAACAGATTGGGAGAGAACTGCATGATCCGCTCCGTCGTTCCACGCACGGCAAAGCTACGACGCATCCTGGCAACCACACTGACCGCCCTGGCCATCAGTGCCCCAGCCCTGGCGCAGGAACCGGCCGCCGAGGTGCCGGGGCTCATCGTCGCCAGGAGCGATGCCAGCGTTCACGACACGGCCTCGCGCTTCGCCGAGCAGGTCCGCACCAGCGGCATGACCGTGTTTGCCCGTGTCGACCATCGCCAGAGCGCGATGTCCCGCAGCATGGCGTTGCTGCCCAACGAAGTCATCATCTTCGGTGATCCCAAGACCGCCACGCCGCTGATGCAATGCGCGCCCACCGCCGGCATCGACCTGCCGATGAAGGCGCTGGTCTGGCAGGACGACGACGGCCAGACCTGGCTCGGCTACAACGACCCCGCATGGATCGCCGAGCGTCATGGCGCCACCGACTGCCCCGCCATCGGACCGCTGCAGCAGGCGATGCAGAAGCTCGTCGAAGCGACGTTGCAGGAGTAAGCACGAGATCGAAAAAGCCGCCGCCCCGTCCGACACAGAAGTGACGGACGGGGCGGCGGCTTCTGAGGTAGCCTGACCGTTCAGGCCTAGGTTCGCAAGCCGGCGCTGACGAAGCCTCCATCGACAGCCAGGACCTGTCCTGTGACGTAGGACGCCTCGTCCGACAACAGAAAAGCCACAACATTGGCGACTTCCGAGGGCTGACCGTAGCGATTCAGCGAGACACGGTCATGCCACTGCTCGCGCACTGCATCGGTATGGATGGCGCGCGCCAGCGGGGTATCGATCGGACCGGGTGCCACGGAGTTGACGCGTATCCCCTGGGAGCCCAGTTCGCAGGCCATCACCCGGGTCATCGCGTCCTGCCCGGCCTTGGAGGCGCCATACGCACTACGCCCCTTGTTGCCGCAAAGGCCCGAAACCGACGAGATATTGACGATGTTTCCGGGAAGATCTCGCTGCGTCCAATAGCGTGCCAATTCACGCGATACCACGAAGGAGCCGACGACGTTGACATCGAGGATCTTGCGGAACTCGCTCACTTCTGTCTCGATTGTCGACTTGTCGATGCCGATACCAGCGCAATTGACGACGCCCGCCAGACAGTAGTGTTCGGACATGTACGCGATAGCCGCCTCGACGGCTGCCTCGTCGGTGACATCACAGGCAATCCCGTCCCGCAAAGGCACATTTAGTTCGGCACAAGCTTCGGCCAATCCGGCTTCCGATCGATCGACGAGACACACGGCCCAGCCCCGCGCTTTCAACGTCCTTGCCACGGCTAATCCGATACCGGATGCGCCTCCAGTCACTACGACGGCCTTTTGCATGGTTTTATCCTTGCTATCTTTCGGTTCGCTATCTGACTCAAAGGTTCAAGCCGGCTCTTCACTCTCGGGAATCCATTCTTCCAGCGTCACTTCAAAGGTCATGCAGACGGGATTCCAACCGGCCAGAAAGGGACCGCCATAGACGTTACCGTCCGTGTCCGCGACGATGCCGGCCAGCGAGGCGACGGGTACGCCATCCGCGTCCGAGCGCACTTCGCCTGCAATGCTGACAACCTCCACGGCAGGACCCGATATCTGCTGATAGCTACCATCGCGACAGCCCAGGCTGGCATCAACGAGGCTTCCCAAGCCGCCGCGTACGAACGCGTTGCGAAATCCTTCGGCCAGGCACATCTTCTCGACGCCCTGAACCAGATCCTCGTTCGGCGCAATGCGGGCATAGGCTACGCGACCCATGCGCCCCGACTCCGTGGTCACGACTCGGGTGGTCTCTGCAGTCGACATGTCACGACTCCTTGAAAGGCTTCAACAAGGGGATATTGGTTTCGTCGTCAAACGCCTGGCGAAGCTCGAACCCTTCGAGCGCCGTGACCAAGACGGAAATGGGTGTGGCTCCGATAATCGATGCCTGGGGCACGATATGGCCGCCTTTAACGCTGCCGTCCTCGGCGCGAACGGAGGCATGGCAATGAACCAGCGGACGGCCTTCCATGTCCTTGCCCAGCGTGGCATTACCGAACACCATGAACGACGCACCGGCATCAATGGGCCTGGAATAGGCGATAACGGCATTGCCGCTCGGATCGGGAGGCGCGACGCAGTATTCGAGATGATTGAAGTAACCGCCAAGAATGGTGGTCGATGCGCTGGAGACGCCGATTTCCCGCAGCGGTTCGACCAGCGCGTCATAGAGCGAGCGCCCCGGCTGGAGCAGAAGTCGAATGTGACGACCGCTCTGGTAATGCATGCTCTGGATCCGCATCGGGCTGAAGCGACCCACATGGCGTAGCATGCGAGGCCGGTGATAGCCGGATTGCAGTGTACGGCTCATGAGCGCACCTCCCGTTCCTCGATAGCCTGCCGGATGATCTTCTTGGTGATCTTGCCGTAGTTGGATTTCGGCAGCGTCTCGAAGACGTGGTAACGCCGCGGCACTTTATAGCTCGAGACTCGCTCCTTGACCCATGCCTGGAGCGCGTCGATATCCAACTGCTTGCCCTCGGCTGGAACTACCGCCGCGACGCCGACCTCGCCCCATCGCTCATCCGGCATCCCGACGATTGCCACTTCGCTGATATCGGGATGGGTCAGCATCTTCTCTTCGATCTCGCGTGGATAGATATTGGAACCGCCGGAAATGAACATGTCCGAGGCGCGCCCGGTGATGAACAGAAAGCCTTCGTTGTCGACGTGCCCCAGGTCGCCGGTGCGGAACCAGCCATCACGGAAGGACTTGGCATTGGCTTCAGGGTTGGCGTAGTAACCGGCGAACACGCCCACCCCACAGACACATATTTCCCCGGTCTCGAACGGTTCGAGCTCATGGCCTTCATCGTCCTGAATCGACACCTGCATGGCGGTTCTATCGTAGCCGCAGGTGCCGATCTTGAACTCGCCGTCGTCATCGGCACTGTGAAGCCTGGGCGGCAGCACGGTGATGTTTCCGGTCACCTCGCCCAGTCCGTAATATTGCACCAGCACTTTGCCGAGGCGCGCCAGCGCCCGTTTCTGGTCGGCCCGGTACATGGGGGCGCCAGCATAGATGATGTAGCGCAACGAGGAATGGTCGTAGCGATCGCTGGCAGGGTCCTCGACCAGCATCTTGACGATGGTCGGCACGGTAAACAGGTTAGTAACGTGATGCGTCTCGATCAGACGCCAGATCTCGTCTGCATCGAATCCGCTGGATGCCGGCAGGACGGTCTTGATGCCGCGAGCCAACTGCGCCAGATAGTGAATACCCGAACCATGGGAAAGCGGCGCCACAACCAGGCTAGCGTCGGTAGATTGATCCATGCCGGGCATGAGGTCGCACAGATGATTGGTGGTAATGAAGCCCATCTGACCATGCGTCAGCACCGCCGCCTTCGATTTTCCCGTCGTCCCCGAGGTGAAGAAGAACCAGCAGGGATCATCGTGTTCCACATCGGCGTTGCCGCACGCCTGCCCTTCGTATTCCCGCAGAAAATCGTCGTACGCCGCATCACCGAACGCCCCTTCGCCAATCCGCACGGTGAAGGCGAGATTGACGTTGATGTCGCGGATGGCCTCGTAATGCCGCTCGAACTCCGCCCCGATGATGAGAATCCTGGCTTCGGTCAATTCCGCGAGCCACTGCGCTTCGTCGGGAGAGATACGAAAGTTGGCCGGCGCCCACACGGCGCCCAGCCGAAAGGCGGCTAGCTGGGTCTCCACCATCTCGAAGCCGTTGCGACTATGAACCAGGAGACGATCGCCTTTCGTCAGGCCCTGAGCCTGCAATGCCAACGCCAAGGCACTGACACGCCGATCCAGTTCCCGCCACGAGAGGGTGGCATCGCCCATCACCAATGCTGTTGCGTCGGGATATCGCCGCATGGCCTGGTTCAGGAAATTGGCCAGGTTCATGACCCGCTTGCTGACCGGCGTGACCCCGCCTGCCGGAACCCGGATCGCCTCGTTCATCGGCTGCGCTCCATGATGCTGACGTAGTTCGCCACGGCGGCGCCTCCCATGTTGAACACGCCTGCCAGATTGGCGTTGGGAATCTGCATGTCGCCGGCGTCCCCCATCAGTTGCAGGCACGCCATCACATGCATCGAAACGCCCGTGGCGCCTACCGGGTGCCCCTTGGCCTTGAGCCCACCAGAGGGGTTCACCGGCAGACGGCCACTCTTGTAGGTCCAGCCCTCGCGGATCGCGCGGTAACCTTCGCCGGGCGCCGTCAGGCCCATCGCCTCGTACTCGATCAACTCGGCGATCGTGAAACAGTCGTGAGTCTCCACGAAATCGAGGTCGTCCAGCGAAATTCGGGCACTCTCCAGCGCCGAACGCCAGGCGCCGGCCGCGCCGGCAAAAGCCAACGGATCGCGCCGACTCAATGCCATGATGTCGTTTTTCTGAACACGAGCGCGGAAGGCAATGGCGCGTTCCATCGTCCGGGCCGTATCCTCGTCGGCCAGCACGATGACCGCCGCGCCATCGGAGACCATGGAGCAATCGGTACGGCGCAAAGGCCCCGCCACGATGGGGTTTCTGTCACTGACGGTATTGCAAAATTCGAACCCAAGATCCTTGCGCACATGAGCGAAAGGATTGGCAACGCCATTGCCGTGGTTCTTGGCGGCAATCATCGCCAGCTCTTCGCGTCGATCACCGTAACGGCGAAAATATTCGTCGGCGATTTTAGCGAAGACACCAGGGAAGCCTCCCTCGGTCATCTCTTCCTTGCGATAGCTCGCACCCAGCAGGACATCGCCGACTTCTGGCGTCGGCAGAGAGGTCATTTTCTCCGCGCCCACGACCAGAGCGATTTTTCCACGCCCCGACTCGATGAAATCCAGACCCGCATGCAGGGCGGCGGAGCCGGTGGCACACGCATTTTCCAGGCGCGTGGCCGGCGTGTGCATAAGATTGTCATC
Source organism: Salinicola sp. MIT1003 (assembly GCF_001858555.1). Classification (NCBI taxonomy): domain Bacteria; kingdom Pseudomonadati; phylum Pseudomonadota; class Gammaproteobacteria; order Oceanospirillales; family Halomonadaceae; genus Salinicola; species Salinicola sp. MIT1003. The sequence continues at coordinate 40,237 of NZ_MCAP01000057.1, read as the reverse complement.
CGCCATCGCCACCAGGGCCGCCTGGAAGTCCTGTTTCGAAAACCCGTTGTTCATGACACCTAGATAGATGGCATCGACCTTGGCCGCCGGTATCCCGGCATGCATCAACGCGTCTTTCACCACCTGTCCGATCATCGCTTCCGTATCAGGCTCCGGACGTTTTCCGAAGGGAAGATGCGACCAACCGACTATTCTGGCTTGAGTTGACATTCAGGCTCCTTATTCCATAATACGGAATACTAAAAAATGCTAATATCCAAGCTATGTGAGGCTAAAACAGGTATCAACATGAAAAACGTCCGTCTCGACTAAATTACTAGGCCACAATATGGAATTTTAGCGATATGCCGATGAAAGCCTCTCCCATCAAGGGTGCCCAATCCGTTTCAAGAACCCTGCAAGTGCTCCGCGCCATTGCCGGCCGGCTCGGTAATGGCGTCTCGCTTGCCTATATCACTCAGCAAACCGAATTGACCAAACCGACGGCCCACCGCCTACTGCAGGCGCTCATGGCCGAAGGCATGGTCGAAAGATCGGAAGAAGAGGGGTATTTTCTGGGACCGGAGTGCTACGCGCTGGGCGTCATCGCCGACCAGCGTTACGGCCTGAGCCGCATCGCCTCAACGCCGGTGAAAAGAATTGCCGAGGAATGTGGCGATAGTGCGTTTTTCGCGTTACGCAGCGAATGGCATTCGATCTGCCTGATCAGGGAGGACGGCAACTACCCCATCAAGACTCATGTGCTTCAGCCAGGAACCCGCCTGCCATTGGGCGTCGGCGGCGGCGGCATCGCCATGCTGGCTGCCATGGACGACGAAGAGGTCGAGCAGTGCCTGACCATGAATGCCGAAGAGTGTGCCGCACACTTCCCTCAAGACCAGCGCGCCGACCACCTGCCTCGCATCGCGGAATGTCGGGCGCTGGGCTACGGCATCAATCGCGGCTCCGTCGTTGCCGGCTCCTGGGGCATCGGTGCCGCCGTCAGGGACGCCACCGGCCGCGTGCTGGGCGCCCTTTCGATCGCCGCCATCGAAAGTCGATTGCAGCCGGACCGGCAAAGGACGTTAGGTCCCCGACTCGTACAGGAAGCCAGAGCGCTGGAAACCAAGATACAACAGGCTCAGACAACTCGGCGGTGAGTGCCGCACCAAACCATTCAATTATACAAGATCCATAATATGGAACCTAAAACCACTATTATTACATGCCAACACCTCTCGCCTTAAATGGCTTTAATGGTGCCACATGCCAAGAAAAGCAACCTTCTATTGACCGAGATCACCTTTGATTTACGGCCAAACAAGACCTGATAGCACTTCGACTTGCGACACCTATTTACAACCATTGTCCAATGGCTACGAAGATTACGCTGCTTCATTCTCTGAATGACAAACACTATCGCATTCCACTTTGCGGAACAAAATAAACAAGAGATCGATAATGAAAACTAGTACGAAGCTGTCTGTAGCGGCGTCCGTCCTGGCCACGCTGATATCGGCGACTGCATTGGCGGATACGTATCGCCTGACTCACAATACCTCCGACGCCACTTCATGGCAGAAAGGGGCGGAGAAGTTCAACGAGCTTCTCCAGCAGGAGAGTGACGGAGACATCGGTGTTCGCATCTTCCCCAACGCCGTACTTTCCGGCGGGGATCAGATGAAGCAGTCCGAAATGGTTGGCAGAGGAGACATCGATTTCGTCATTACCTCGGCCATCAACGTTACGCCTCTCATCCCGCAGATGGCCGTCTTCTCGCTTCCTTACCTCTTCTCCAACTATCAGCAAGTCGACAACGCTATTCAGGGCACTCCTGGCGACAAGATGAAGGCGATAGCCAGAGAACATGGAATCGAAATACTGGCCTGGGGTGAAAACGGGTTCAGGGAATTGACCAATAGTGTCAAGCCCGTCGAGAGCCCCGAAGACCTGGAAGGCATGAAGATCCGCGTGGCCGGCCCCATGTACATCGATGTGTTCGATGCCCTGGGCGCGAACCCGCAACAGATTCAGTGGACCGAGACCTTCTCGGCGCTCCAGCAAGGTGTCGTCGACGGCCAGGAAAACCCGGTCGGCTCCATTATCGTTCCGCAGCGCCTGTATGAAGTTCAGGATTACTTGACAGAGTGGCACTACTCTTACGACCCGATTTTCATCGGCGTCAGTGAAAAGTTGTGGAGCAGCTGGGACGAGAAGACGCAGCACCTCGTTCAGGACGCTGCCGATCAGGCCATGCAGTATCAGATCAACCTGGCCCGGGAACAGACCGAGTCCGGTATCAAGACACTGGAAGACAAGGGCATGACGGTAACGACGCTGAACGACGAGCAATTGCAGAAGTTTCGTGATGCCACTCGTTCGGTTTACGACGCCTGGGGTCAAAAGGTCGGCAAGGATCTCGTGAGTACTTTCGAGAAAGCAGTCGACAACACCCCGTCTCAGTAGCGTGTGAATGGTCAGGCCGGCGAGTCAAGAAGGAAAGCGAATATGAGGTATTTGTGGCGCCATTTCGAAGAGGCTATCTGTGGAGTCGTCTTTCTATCCATGACGCTGCTCGGATTCATCAATGTCGTAGTCCGCAACCTTTCCAATTATTCGCTGGCCTCGACCCAGGAATTGGTCATCAACGGCATGGTGCTGTTGACCATCTTCGGCGCAGCCATTGCGGCCAAGAAAGGCCAGCACCTTGCTGTCACGGTGCTTTACGATATCGCGCCGCGTTCATTCAAGAGAGCATTGGTTCTACTGTCGACCCTGCTCGTCATTCTCACGCTCACCCTATGCACCGTTTTCACGGTCAATCTTCTTACTAACCAGTATTCCAGCGGAGTCGTTTCCAGTGCACTGCAAATCCCGCAGTGGTACTACACCCTGATCGTTCCTCTCGGTTTCGTCATGCTGATGATCCGTCAGATCGAACTCGCCATTGCCGAAATCAAAAAACCGGAGGCGTTTTCATGATGGACTGGTCTGCCGGCACCCAGATGATCGTTCTGTTTTTCGTCCTGGTCCTGATCCGAGTGCCCGTGGCATTCAGTCTGGCGCTCTCCGCCATGGCCGCCATGTATCAAATGGGCTTTGGACTGGATATGGTCGGCGACCTCATCGTCTCGGGCATCGCAAAATACTCGTTGCTGGCGATTCCATTTTTCATTCTTGCCGGCAACATCATGGGTATTACCGGCATCGCCGAGAAAATGATCAATTTCTTCCGAACGCTGGTTGGTAGTTTACCTGGCGGAATGGGGCTCGTCGGGACTGTCGTCTGCCTGTTTTGGGGTGCGGTGAGCGGCTCTGGCCCCGCCTCCGTGGCAGCGATCGGGCCGTTGATCATTCGTGGCATGGTCGCCGACGGCTACTCGCGCGCATTTTCTGCTGGCCTAGTATGCACTGGCGCTGCGCTCTCACTCATCATCCCGCCCTCGATTGGCCTGGTGATCTACGGCATTCTCGCCGGCACCTCTATCTCCGATCTGTTTTTGGCATCCATCGTGCCCGGGTTGATGCTCGGATGCCTGATGCTATGTGCGCTGCCTTTCGCCCGACTCTTGCCTACTCCGTCGACAGGCGAAAGCGCTAAAGATGAAGAGAGTTTTCAACGGTTGTTCGATCTGGGCACCGACCTTCCCTACGCCACCCGACTGATAAAGTCCTTTCGCGAAGCTTTCTGGGGATTGCTGACACCGGTCGTCATTCTAGGGGGTATTTACGGCGGGATTTTCACGCCGACCGAAGCGGCAATCGTGGCCACGGTCTTCGCCATGTTCGTAGGTTTTTTCATCTACCGGACGCTCAGCCCGTCGTCGCTGTTTTCCTGCGTCGTGGCCTCCGCCGGTTCATCCGCTGTCGTCATGCTGGTGGTCGCATTCGCCAGCCTGTTTGGCTGGGTGGTCGTGGTCGACGGATTGGTCAGCGATTATTCGGATGCCCTGCTCAACATCAGCAGCAGCCCGTGGATCGTCGTGCTGATGATGTTAGTCATTCTGCTATTGGCGGGCATGTTCATGGATGCCATCACGATCATGTTCATCACTCTGCCGATCTTCATGCCCGTGGTTCAGCAACTCAATCTCGATCCAACCTGGTTTGGCGTTGCCTTGATGACGGCGCTGTCTATCGGACTGATCACGCCGCCGGTGGGCATCAACCTGTTCGTTGCCGCCAATATCACGAATTTGCCCCTTGGCACGATCGCCAGAGGCATCGTGCCTTTTCTCATCGTTTCCCTTGTCGGCTTATTGATTCTGGCCTACGTTCCCAGCATTTCTTTGATGTTTCTCTAGCACGCCCGGCAGAGAACACTTGGAGTAAGGAAAAGCCGTCGCCCCCGTCCGACAAGAGTGCCGGACGGGGGCGACGGCTTTCGCTTGGGTCGGAGAATCCTCTCAAGTCTTCCGCGTTTTGTTCACGTTACGCACTCCGTGCCTGGGGCACGTCGTCCATCAGCTTGTCGAGGGTGATCGGTAGTTCGCGGATACGCTTGCCGGTGGCGTGATGGACCGCGTTGGCAATGGCAGCCGCGAGGCCGGTAACGCCGATCTCGCCGATTCCGCGGGCACCGTACTCGTTGAACGCCAGATCCGGATAGTCGAGCAGGATCACGTCGATCTCCGGCTGGTCGGCATGCACCGGCACCACGTATTCGGCGTAGTCGTTGTTAACCGGCCGCGCGTTGCGCTCGTCATACTCGGTGGCCTCGAACAGGCCCATGCCGATGCCCATCACCACGGCGCCTTCGACCTGGTTGCGCGCGGTGGTCTCGTTGATCACCTTACCCACGTCGATCGCGCTGACCACCCGCGCCACGCGCAGATGCGAAATGCCCGGATCCCAGCGCACCTCGACAAAATGGGCGCCGAAGGAGCGATAGGAGTACTTCGAGTCGGCGGCCTCGGTATGCGCCTCCCCGTCGGCGCTGCCGTAACGACCGGCCTCCAGTATCTCGGCGAAGCTCACCTGCTTGCCGTCGGCATTGCGCAGGCCGCCGTTGGCGACTTCCAGATCGTCGCCGGACGCCCCGGCGAAGGCGCCGTTGCTGCCGGTGGCGTAGCGCTTCATCTCGTCGAGCGCATTGCGCGCCGCCCCGGCGATGGCCGGCAGCGTGGTCGCCGTCGCCCAGGAGCCGCCGGAGACCGGGCCATCCGGGTAGGAGGAGTCGCCGAGCTTGACGGTGATGCGATCGATCGGGATGCCGGTCACGTCGCTGACCGTCTGGGCCACGATGGTGTAAGTCCCGGTGCCGATGTCCTGCGTGGCACAGGAGGCGAATGCCGTGCCGTCGGCACGAATCGAGACGCGCGCGTCGCAGGCCATCTTCAGCGCTTCCCAGTTGCACGCCGCCATGCCGTAGCCGACGATCTCGCGACCCTCGCGCATGCTGCCGATCTTCGGATTGCGATCGGCCCAGCCGAACCGTTCCGCCGCCCGTTTCGTCGCTTCGACGATATGATTGCTCGAGAAATCCAGATCCTTGCTCTCGTCGCGTTCGGCATAGTTGTCGAGACGGAACTGCACCGGATCGACCCCGGCAGCGTCGGCCATCTCGTCGATCGCGGATTCGAGCGCGAACAACCCCGGCGCCGCACCTGGCGCACGCATCGAGGTCGGCGTACCGCGATTCACCTGGGTGGTCTCGTGGCTCACCGTCAGATTGGGGCAGCTGTAGAGGCTCTTGGTCACGCTGCCGCAGGTCTCGACATACTGATTGACGAACGACGTCGTATTGATCGACTCGTGACGCAGCGAGACCAGCTTGCCGTTTTCGCCCGTGGCCAGCCGCAGGCGCTGGCGCGTTTCCGGCCGGTGACCGGTGGTGGTGAACATCTGCTGGCGCGGCACGACGAGCTGCACCGGACGCCCCAGCTCGCGGGATGCCGCCGCAGTGGCGATGGCGTGCGGCCAGGTCCACAGCTTGCTGCCGAAGCCGGAGCCGATGTAGGGCGCATGCACGGTGATTCGCTCCGGCGGCATGGCGAAAATCTTGGAGAGCGCCCCTTTCGCCACGACCACGCCTTGAGAGGCGTCGAAGATCGTCAGATCGTCGTTGTCCCACCACGCAGTGGAGGCGTGCATCTCCATCGGGTTGTGGGTTTCCACCGGCGTCCGATAGGTCACGTCGATGGTGGTCGCCGCGCTATCGAAGGCCGACACCGCATCGCCGCGGTCGTGATTGCCGCTGCCCGCCTGAGTGCCGTTGGCTTCGAGGCCCTGCTCGAGATTGGCCACGGCCTTGTCGGTCGCGTAGGTCACCTTGACCCGGCGCGCTGCCGCCCGGGCGTTCTCGAAGGTATCCGCGACCACCAGCGCCACGAATTGCCCTTCGTAGTAGATGCGCTCGTCCTCGAACGGCAGCCGGGTCTCCTCGACCTTGTTGCCCTGGGCCAGGCTCGACGGCGTGTGATAGAGCGTCGGGAAGTGGCCGTGGTGGAAGATGTCGATGACCCCCGGCATGTTGCGGGCTTCGTCGACGCTCAGCTGTGAAACCTTGCCGCTGGCGACGGTGCTGAAGACGCCATAACCATAGGCCAGGTTCGGCGGAAGATTGTCGGCGGCGTAGTTGGCGCGGCCGGAGAGCTTGTCCGGACCGTCGATACGCGGCACGCCCGCGCCGATGATGCTTTGCTGTTTGTCGCTCATGTCGATTCTCCTCGCGGGCGGCTCAGGCGGTGGTCAGGTCGGTCAAGTCGACCAGGTTGCGCACGATGGCCTGCTGGCCGAGCGGAATCTTGTAGCCGTTCTGGGCGTAGGCGATGGCGTTCTCGAAGGCCAGCCTGGCGGCATCGGCGAAAAGCTTCTCGCTGGCCGGCTTGCCCTTGAGCGCCGCTTCCACTTCCGGCGCGCGCCACGGCTTAGTGCCGACGCCGCCCATCGCGATCCGCGCCTCGCGGATGGTGTTGCCGTCCATCCGCACGATCACCGCGCTGGAGGCGAGCGCGAACTGGTAGGACTGACGGTCGCGCAGCTTGAGATAGCCCGAGCGGCTGCCCTCGAGGGGCGCGTCGAGAACGACGTGGGTAATCAGCTCGCCCGGTTCCAGCGCGTGCTCCCGTGCCGGCGTGTCGCCCGGCAGCAGGTGGAAGTCGGCGAAGTCGATCTCGCGCTTACCATCGGGCCCTTCGACCTCGACGGTCGCGCCGATCGCGATCATCGCCACGCACATGTCCGAGGGGTGCGTGGCGATGCAGGCGTCGCTGGTGCCGAGCACCGCGTGAACGGTGCGGTTGACGCCGCCGATCGCCGCGCAGCCGCTGCCCGGTTCGCGCTTGTTGCAGTCGGAAACACCATCGCGGAAATAGGGGCAGCGCACCCGTTGCATGACGTTGCCGCCGGTCGTCGCCTTGTTGCGCAACTGGGTCGACGCGCCCGCCAGCAGCGCCTGGGAAAGCACGGCGTAGTTCTCGACCACTCGCTTGTCCCGCGCCAGTGCGGTGTTGGTCACCATCGCGCCGATACGCAGCCGGCCGTCGTCGAGGCGCTCGATCTCGTCGAGGGCGACGCCGTTGATATCGACCACCTTGTGCGGCTGCATGACATCGAGCTTGACCAGATCCAGCAATGTGGTGCCACCGGCCAGGAACGAGACGGCGCGGTCGCTGCCGTGGGCGGCGACCGCCTGCTGCGCGCTCTCGGCACGGGCGTATTCGAAATGTCTCATGATGCTTTCTCCTCGGTTCTGATGCGAAAGCTAGGCGAGCGAGGTTCAGGCAAGGCAAAAATCGGCGAAAAAGCGCAGTTTACGAGCCTGTAAATGAGCATTTTGAGACGATTTTTAACGCCGCATGAACGAGCGCAGCCAGTTTTCGCGCAGAACCTAAACTGAGCCGCGGGCAGACTGAATGGCCGCGACGATGTTCTTGTAGGCGCCGCAGCGGCAGATATTGCCGCTCATCGCCTCGCGCACGTCGGCATCGCTGGTGCCGATGTCATCATCCTGCAGGATCGCCACGGCGCTCAACATCTGCCCTGCCGTGCAGTAGCCGCACTGATAGGCATCGTGTTCGAGAAAGGCCTGCTGAATCGGATGCTGCCGGCCGTTCTTCTCCAGCCCTTCGACGGTGGTGATTTCGTCGCCGTCATGAGTGACCGCGAGGCTCAAGCAGGAGTTGATCGCCGTGCCGTTGACCAGGATCGTGCAGGCACCGCACTGGCCATGGTCGCAGCCCTTCTTGGTCCCGGTGAGCCCGAGGCCGTGACGCAGCGCGTCGAGCAGGATCACGTTGGGGGTCACGTCGAGCTGCTGACGCTGGCCGTTGACGGTCAGCGTGATGCGCTGCTTGCCTTTCGCGGGCGGTGCGTCGGTCTGCGTGCCGGGCTCGTCCGGCGAGCCGGCGTAGCTCACTTGGGAAAGCGCCGGTGCCGCCGCCACTGCCAGACCGGAGATACCGGCGGTCTGCAGGAAACGCCGGCGACCGGGGGAGCTTGGCCGTACCGAGCTGCTTTCGGGATCGTAGATGTCTACGCCCGCACTCGAACGCTGGTTGTCGTCCATGGAATCATCCTCACCAGTTTCCGCCCGTCGTTGTCATGCCTGTCATTATCATCGTTGCTATCGGCATGTCGGGCGCGCCTCGGTGCAGGCGAGGCGGCGAAGCGGCCAGCGAGAGCTCGCCAGCCAGGAAGTCAGCAACCCTCCGCCGTGTCAGGCGGCGGAGGCTTACTTAACTTAGGAGAGCCGCCAGGGCGATGCAAAGCCTGGCGATAGATTCAGGAGTATCTCGCGGCGATCGCGGAGGATTGGGCAAATCAAGAGTTAGCGCCCGACTGCGTAGCCTTGCATATGACGAGGTGTCGCACCGGCATGAACCATTCCATCTTGGCGCGAAACGGCACAGACACGCCCTAGGGACCAGTCGTCCTGAATCCGAACGTCATGCCCGAATCGTTCCAGTGCCTCAAGGGTCGTTTGGGGGAAGCGCCCCTCGATCAATAACCTATTTAGGACGCACTCCCGAGGGTGAAAGGACGCAGGGAAATGGCGCATCTGAAAGAGCGGCGAATCAATCGAGGCCTGCAATCCCAGCCCATAATGTATGCGGCGCAAAAACACTATCAGACTCCACTGATCCTGCTGGTCACCCCCTGGAGAACCCAACGCCATATAGCCTTCACCGTTCCGTGTGATCAATGTTGGAGTCAGTGTCGTACGGGGACGCATGCGCGGGCGCAGAGACGTCGGCAAACCGGGCGTCAGCCAAGTCATTTGCGCTCGAGTGGAAATCGAAAAGCCCAATCCCGGCACTGCGGGCGAACTCTGCAGCCAACCGCCGCTGGGTGTCGCCGATACCATGTTGCCGAAACGGTCGACGACATCGAGATGCACGGTGTCGCCCTCGACTTCTGGCAGCGGCGCAAACGTCGGCTCGCCGCCGCCCGGGCCGATAGTGGGTTCACTGCCCGCCAGCGCCAGTATGGCCGCAATATTCGCCTCGCCGCCGGCCAGTCCGGGGCGCATGAGTGTCGATGCTTCATTGCCGATCAGTCGTCGGCGCCCATGGTTGTAGTCGTCGCTGAGTAACTGCGATAGCGGCACATCCGTGAACCGGGGATCGCCATACCACGCTTCTCGATCGGCAAACGCCAACTTTGCCGCTTCCGCGACGGTGTGAACGAAGTCTGCGCTGTCCGGTGCCATGGCACTGAAATCGACTTCCTTCAGCAACGCCAGCTGCTGCAGGAAAACCGGCCCCTGTCCCCAGGGACCGGTCTTGTGAACGGTGAAACCGGCATAGTCGTAGCTGGTGCTGGCTTCCTCGCTCGCTCGCCACGCCGCCATATCGTCGCCGGTGAGCAGTCCACGATGCGGCGTGCCGGAGCTGTCCATCAAGGGTCGATCGCGGTAGAAGACATCGATCGCCTCGGCAACGAACCCCTCGTAAAAACAGATGCGCGCTCGCTCGATCTGCGTCTCACGGTCATTACCCGTGGCCTTGGCTTCATCGACGATACGCTGATAGGTGGCGGCAATGGCCGGCGACCGAAATAGGGCATCCGGCTTCGGAGCACGACCGTTGACCAGCCACTGTGCGGCCGAGCTTGGCCACTCTTTTTGAAAGAAATCGATGACGGGAAGGATCGACGATACGGCACGCGCCAGCAACGGGTAGCCGTCTCGGGCGTAGCCGATGGCCGGCTCCAATACCGTCTCCAGCGGTAGCGAACCATAGTCGCGCAGCAACAACATCCAGGCATCGAAGGCGCCTGGCACGACGGCGGGCAACAGCCCCGTGCCGGGAACGGTCTTGAGCCCGAGCTCGGAGAACGCTTCCGGCCTTGCAGCTGCAGGCGTCACCCCCTGGCCGCAGATGACTCGCGGTGCATCGTCCTGAGGACGCTTGACGATGATCGGCACTTCACCGCCCGGCCCGTTGAGGTGCGGTTCGACGATCTGCAGCACGAAGCCTGCCGCAACGGCGGCGTCAAAAGCGTTGCCGCCCTTTTCCAGCATGGCCATCCCCACGCTGGATGCCAGCCAATGCGTGCTGCTGACGGCTCCGAAAGTGCCCTTGATTTCGGGGCGAGTAGTAAAGGGCGCGAACATCGCCATCGGCTCTCTCGAATGATTGCTGGCAGCCTAGCGTCTCAACGGACGCACGGCTGACGTTACTGGAAAGGGCTTGAAGATAGCATGAGAACTCGGCACTATCATAGCTATATAGCTATTATAGCTATATAGCTATTTAGTCAATAACAAACGAGCTCCTCATGATCCTGGAAACGATCGTCGAAGCGTGCCTCCCGCATTTCGAGAACGACCGGCTCGGCGTTCCCAAGTACGCGCGTTTCTACAACGCCATCCGGGACGCCATCGATAGCGGGCGCCTCGTCGCGGGTGACAAGCTTCCTTCCGAGCAGGAACTGTCGGCACGACTGCCAGCCAGCCTGGGTACCCTGCAGAAAGGACTCAAGGCATTGGCCGACGACGGCATCATCGTGCGCCAGCACGGCCGCGGTACCTTCATTCGTGATCAGGAAGTGCGTTACGAAGACATTCGCGTATTTCGCTTTCTCGACCAGGGCAGACCATTACCACTGACCCTGCAAGGCGTCGGCATTCAGCGTGTCGACATCGACGGTGAGCTTGCCAGGTTCTTCGAAAGAAACGAGTGCGTGGTGATCGAGCGTTTGGTTCAGGTCGAAAATGAGCCTTGGACCTTCAACGCCTTCTATCTGCCCCTGGGCCTGGCAGAGGAACTGCTGGAGATGGCGCCTGCCGATTTCGACGGCTTCTCGATTCACGAATACCTGCACCGTTCGCGCCAACTACTCACGACACGTTTCGATCACCACCTCAGCGTCGGTGAATTCAGTGGTGCCGCCCGTCGGGCCCTCAAGCTCGATGGCCAAACGACGGTCGGCATGCAGTGGCAGGTTCACGGGTATACGCGAGAGAGAAAACCCGCCACGTTTCAACGTTTCGAACTACAGCCCGGGCATCGACCGGTCGAGTTGAAAGCCCAACTCGACCGCTGACTTCTGGACGACCTCATATTCAGCAATAACAATGCAGAGGAAAACGAACCATGTCTCAAGACAATCTGACCAATCTACAGCGACGTCAGCTTCTCAAACTCGGTCTCGCCGGTGCCGGTGTCCTAATGGTCCCTGGGCTGGTACAAGCCGCCAGTAAGCAGCGAGAGATGAAATGGGGGTCGGCATCGCTCGGCTCCACCGGCTACATCATTATCGAAGCCCTGGCGCAGGCGGTGCAACGCCATAGCGACATTCCCACTTCGACACTGTCCACGTCCGGTGGCGCCGAGAACATGGCATTGATCCAGCGTGGCGAGATCGACTTCGGCCAGACCACCTCCACCGACTGGCCCGTCGCGACCCAGGGCAAGAAGCCGTTCCGGGAGCCGGTCGATGCTAGACAAATTTGCGCCTATACCGTGTGGAACATTCCACTTATCGTACGCGCCGACTCCGACATCCAGAGCTATGCCGATCTCGCCGGCAAACGTATCATGCCCTCCTCCGCGGGCGGCGCAACGGCCATCATGTATCAGGCGCTGCTGCAGGCGGCCGGTGTCGCCGACAGCGTCGACTGGACCTATGGATCCTGGAACGATACCTTCAACGCGTTCAAATCCGGCGCGGTCGATGCCATACCCGCCGTACTGACCAACGGACGCGCGTCACCGTCGCTGGAAGAGATCGATACCTCGACGCCGTTCCGAGTCCTACCCATCGAGCAAGCCACGCTGGACAAGGCTAAGACCATCAATGGCGGCCTGCTGGACAGTACGGTCAGTCACGACCAATGGACCAAGATCGACGGCGAGATGTTGATCCCCGCCATTTCAGGCGTCCTGGCGGCCAGCCCGAGCGTTACCGACGACGAAGCCTATGCCGTTTGCAAAGCGATCTTCGATAACAGCGAGGAAGTCCGCAAAGTTGGCAGCCAGCTCCGCGATGTCAGCGCCGACTTCGCAGCGCAATATCTCATGTCGAACTATCCGATCAACGCCGGCGCGGCTCGCTATTTCAAGGAGAAAGGAGCATGGCGCGACGATCTTACGATCGCCGATTCCGTCACTACCTGATCCTGGTGCGCCATTGCCCGCTTCGGCTAGGCGATGGCGCTGTTCTCCTCCTCGGAACGACCGACGCTCATGACTCCACAATTGCTTCGCCCCGAACGCGGCTACTGCAACGCGCATAATCTCGTGCTGGTGCTGACGCTGTTCATGGTCGCCACTCACTTGGCGCAGACCTTCCTGTTCTATCTGCCCTCGGGGCAGTTCAAGGCCCTGCATCTCGGGTTCTCGCTACTGATCGTCTTCGCTTTCGCCATGGGGCAGGCACGCCATATGCTGGGGCGACTCGGTTTTTCGCTTCTGTTTCTCGTTGCCGGCGTCAGCGCGGGATACGTATTGGTCGAGTATCAGGGACTGATTACCGAACGTGTCTTCGGACCGGAACAGTCGGATGTGATCGTCGGTTGCGCGCTGATCGTCGTCTGTCTAGCGGCCGCTTGGCAGCAGTGGGGCGCGACGATTCCCATCATCGGGGTATTGGGACTGCTTTACGGCTATTATGGCAATCTGATGCCGACCGAGGTGCTGCACCATTCGGGACTCGGTTTCGAGCGTCTGATTTCCTACGCTTCGATCCCCAATTTTCAGGGCGTGCTCGGCTCCTTGACCGCCCTCTCCGCCAGTACGATCTTCATTTTCATGGTCTTCGCCGGCCTGTTGAAATCGACCGGCGGCATCGATTTCATCATGGGTTTCGCCACCAAGCTCGCGGGCAATTCACGCGGCGGCCAGGCCAAGATAGCGGTACTCTCCAGCGCCTTCATGGGAATGATTTCGGGAAGTACCGTCGCCAATATCGCCAGTACCGGCACCATGACGATCCCGCTGATGAAACGTACGGGTTTCAAAGCCCCGTTCGCCGGCGCCGTCGAAGCGGTGGCCTCGACTGGCGGACAAATGACGCCACCGGTAATGGGGCTGACGGCGTTTTTGATGGTGGGCGTTACCGGTATTCCCTATGACGAAGTCATCCTCGCCGCGACCATCCCCGCTGTCCTGTATTACTTCTATCTGCTGTTTTCGATCCACCTGCAGGCGGTCCGCGACCAGGATCAGGTTTCGACCGAAGCGATCATCGACATTCCGCCGTCCAAGGCACTGCTGGCGCGCTACGGTCACCTGCTGGTTGCGATAGCGGTACTCGTCTACCTGCTGGTGACCCAGATGCCGCCGGCCTATGCGGCCGCCTATGGGTGCGTGGCGATCATCGCTCTCGAATTGATCAGCGCGCTGATCCGAGATCGTCAAAACCCACTGCAGGGGCTCAAATCCGCCATGATCCGCGTGGTGGACGGTCTCCGCGAAGGCGGTTTCAGCGGCGCGACAATTGCCGTGATCGTCGCGGTCATCGGTATCTTCGTCGAAGTACTGACCGCCACGGGCTTTGCCCAGAAGCTCTCCTATCTCATGCTCGGCGTCGCCAATGGCAATGTCGCCGTCATGCTGGTGATCGCCGCCCTCGCCTGCCTGGCCTTCGGCCTGGGATTACCGACTTCGGCCGCCTATATTTTGGTGGCACTGCTTACCGCACCGGCGCTGATCGATATGGGTCTGAGTACCATGGCGGCGCACATGTTCGTGCTCTACTTCGCGGTCTTCTCGGCGCTGACACCCCCTGTTGCCGTCGCCTCACTGATCGCCGCAAGAATCGCCGAGGCGCCTTATTTCGCGACGTCGATGCAGGCAGTCAAACTCGGTCTTCCCGGATTCTTTCTGCCTTTTCTGTTCGTGGCACGGCCGGAATTACTGCTGATAGAGGGAAGTCTACTTGACCAGATCTGGGTAACGGCGGTCAGCGTACTGGCGATGATCGCGCTTAACGTCGCCATGGTCGGACAGGGTTTCAGCCGAACCCATTGGTCTATACGTACCCTAATGCTGCTCGCCGCCGTAATCATTCTGGTACCCGGGGTTACAGGAACTCTCGTGGGTTCTGCTATCGTCGTCGCCTTGCTGGGCTACCAGTGGCTGGTAAGAAGTCGCCGTTCATCCACCAGCCTTGCATAAGCTGGTCTTTGACGGATACCTGCCGTATGTTTTTCGCCACATACCGAGACCCGCTTCAAGGATGAATGACATGATCGTTTCAAAGAAGAAACTCGCCTGGCAGCTGGCGCTCGTCGCGAGCAGTGTCGCCGTCAACTCGGCTGCCCTCGCCGCCCAGCCCGAATGGGAAGGCACCGTAGGCGCCGGGGCGATCTACAGCCCGGACTACCTGGGCAGTGACGACTACGAATGGAACGCCTGGCCGTCGCTGGACGCCAGCTACGGCGACACCTTCTTCGTCAGCGTGACCGACGGCATCGGCTGGAACGTCGTCAAGCAGGATGACTGGCGTGTCGCGCCGTTCATCGGCTACACCTTCGGCCGCGACGATACCGGCGACATCGACGATCTCGACAAGGTCGACGGCGGCGCCACCGCCGGGCTGCGCGTCAGCTATCTCGATGACGCCTGGCGCTACAGCGCCGCCGCGGAGACACCCTTCAGCGGCGATATCGACGGCTATCGCGTCAGGTTCAAGGCCACCTACGTCACCCAGCTCGGCGAACGAGCGGCCTTCACCATCGGCCCTCGCTTCGGCTATACCAGCGCGGACTGGACCGACGACCTGTTCGGCGTCTCGAATCGCGAGAGCGCCCGCTCCGGTATCGATGCCTACGATCCGTCGGATGGCTATTTCACGGTCGGCGGCGAAGCTTCGCTCAGCTACTACCTCACCCGGCAGTGGTCGGTTACCGGTCTGGTCGGCGTCTCGCGCCTGACCGGCGACGCCGCGGACAGCTCGATCGTCGACGATACCGGCGATGCGACGCAGTGGCGGGCGGGCGCTTTCATCAACTACCATTTCTAAGTCGTAGAGACTTAAATCTTAGAGACATAGAAGCGCCCGCCACGATGTTAGCCGAGGCGGGCGCTGTCGTTTCTCAGCGTACAGTGCCTAAGGAAGCGCTGAATAAATCGCCGAACGAGATGAAGGGCAAGGCGCACGGAACGCAGAAGGCGAGACATAACATGGGGTTAGGCGAGCCTCCGAGTACGCGCAACGCAGCCATTCGCTCGTGCAGGCATTTATGCAGTGGTTCCCTAGCGGCGCTTCAGCTCGGCGCCAAACTCCAGCATCCGATTCAGCGGCACCAGGGCACGCTCGGCGATGGCAGGGTCGACGTGAATCTCCTGGCCGCAGCCGTTGGCGTCTTTCAGCACCGCCAGCGTGTTCTCCAGGCCGTTCATCGCCATCCACGGGCAGTTGGCGCAGCTCCTGCAGGTGGCGCCGTTGCCCGCCGTGGGCGCTGCCATGAACGTCTTGCCAGGCATCAGCTGCTGCATCTTGTAGAAGATGCCGCGGTCGGTGGCGACGATGAAGCTGGGATTGTCGAGCTTCTGCGCCGCCGCGATCAACTGCGAGGTGGAGCCGACCACGTCGGCGATCTCCACCACAGAGGCCGGGGACTCCGGATGGACGAGCACCGCGGCTTCCGGATGCAGCGCCTTGAGATCGACAATCCCCTTGGCCTTGAACTCGTCATGGACGATGCATTCGCCCTCCCAGCAGAGCACATCGGCCCCGGTACGCTCGCGGACGTAATTGCCCAGATGGCGATCCGGCGCCCACAGGATTTTCTCGCCCTGCCGGTCCAGATGATCGATCAGCTCGACCGCGATCGATGAGGTCACGACCCAGTCGGCCCGCGCCTTCACCGCCGCCGAGGTGTTGGCGTAGACCACCACGGTGCGATCCGGATGCTGGTCGCAGAAGTTGGAAAAGGCGTCCGCCGGGCAGCCGATATCCAGCGAGCAGGTCGCTTCCAGCGTCGGCATGAATACCCGCTTCTCGGGGCTCAGGATCTTGGCAGTCTCGCCCATGAAGCGCACCCCGGCGACGATCAGCGTGGTCGCCGGGTGATCCTTGCCGAAGCGCGCCATCTCCAGCGAGTCGGCCACACAGCCGCCGGTGGCTTCCGCCAGCGCCTGGATCTCGGGATCGGTGTAGTAGTGCGCGACCAATACCGCATTACGGGCCTTCAGCTGCGCCGCGATGCGTTCCCGATAGTGCGCCCTGGCGCTCTCGTCGAGCGTCGGCTGGGCATGCCCCGCCAGGTGCTCGCGAACCCGATCCCGTTCCAGCTCCGCCATCGCTTCGTCTCCGTCAGTCCTGCAGCCACTCGGTGTGGAAGATCCCTTCCCGATCGACGCGCTTGTAGGTGTGGGCGCCGAAGAAGTCGCGCTGGGCCTGGATCAGATTGGCCGGCAGTTTCTCGCTGCGATAGCTGTCGTAGTAGGCGATCGCCGAGGAGAACGTCGGCACCGGGATGCCATTCTGGACGGCATGAGCGATCACGTCCCGCAGCGCCGATTGATAGTTGCCGGCGATCTCGCCGAAGTACGGCGCCATCAGCAGGTTCTTGAGCTCGGGATTTTCCTTGTAGGCATCGGTGATCTTCTGCAGGAAGCGGGCGCGGATGATGCAGCCGGCGCGGAACAGCTTGGCGACTTCGCCGTAGTCGAGGTTCCAGTCGTAGTGCTCGGAAGCGGCGCGCATCTGCGCGAAGCCCTGGGCGTAGGAGGCGATCTTGCTGAAGAACAGCGCCTTGCGCACTTTCTCGATGAACTCGGCCTTGTCGCCTTCGAGCGGGGTCTCCTCGGGGCCGGTGAGCACCTTGGAGGCGGCGACACGCTCGTCTTTCAGCGCGGAAATGAAACGCGCAAACACCGACTCGGTGATCAGCGGCAGCGGCACGCCGAGATCCATGGCGCTCTTGCTGGTCCACTTGCCGGTGCCTTTCTGGCCCGCGGAGTCGAGGATGATGTCGACCACGTCCTGGTCGCTCTGGTCATCCTTCTTGGTGAAGATCCTGGCGGTGATATCGATCAGGTAGCTGTCGAGTTCGCCCTGGTTCCATTCGCTGAAGATCTCGGCCAGCTCGGCATTCGACAGCCCCAGCGAGCCCTTGAGAATCGAATAGGCTTCGGCGATCAGCTGCATGTCGCCATATTCGATGCCGTTGTGAACCATCTTGACGTAGTGGCCGGCACCGTCCGGGCCGACGTAGCTGACACACGGCTCGCCATCTTCGGCGCGCGCGGCGATCTTCTCGAGGATCGGCGCGACCATGTCGTAGGCTTCCTTCTGGCCGCCCGGCATGATCGACGGGCCTTTCAGCGCGCCTTCCTCGCCACCGGAGACACCGGTGCCGATGAAGTTGAAGCCCGCTTCGGAGAGCTCCTTGTTGCGGCGGATGGTGTCCTCGAACGGCGTGTTGCCGCCGTCGATCAGGATGTCGCCCTTGTCCAGATACGGCTTGAGCGACTCGATCGTCTTGTCGGTGGCATCGCCCGCCTTGACCATCAGCAGAATGCGACGCGGCGTTTCCAGCGAGGCGACGAACTCCTCGACGCTGTAGAACGGCACAAGCTTGCGGCCGGGGTTCTCCTGCATCACTTCGTCGGTCTTCTCCCGCGAGCGGTTGAAGATCGACACGGTGTAGTCGCGACTTTCGATGTTGAGGGCGAGATTGCGGCCCATGACGGCCATGCCGACGACACCGATTTGCTGTTTGGCCATTACCTTGTGCTCCTTGCGAAAAAGGCCGCCGCGCCATGCTGTGTCCAGTCTTCGAGAGAAACGAGCGCGCTCGGAACGCTTCGACACAGTCTGGCACGGCGATTCATGATGACAGTAGTGTAAAACAGAGAGGC
This sequence comes from Salinicola sp. MIT1003, assembly GCF_001858555.1. Lineage (NCBI taxonomy): Bacteria > Pseudomonadati > Pseudomonadota > Gammaproteobacteria > Oceanospirillales > Halomonadaceae > Salinicola > Salinicola sp. MIT1003. The sequence goes on along the minus strand of NZ_MCAP01000057.1, from coordinate 22,001 downwards.
AGATCCGCCGAATCGCCATTCCCTATTCGCTCCTCCTGCAACGTCAACGGCAAGAAACTGCAGGGGAAGCGATGCGCGTAGACATCGCAGGCTCGAGCTGAAAAGTCGGCGAGCGCAGCCAGTTTTCAGCCGAGCCTAGTGGGCTTCGTCCCAATTGGCCCCGCTATTGGCCTCGACGATCAGCGGCACGTTGAGCCTGGCGGCGTTTTCCATCCGCTGGCGGATCGCGACGAGGAAGCCGTCGACCTGGCTCTCCTTGACCTCGAACACCAGTTCGTCGTGAACCTGCATCACCATCCAGGCATCGAACTCCGCCCCACCCTGGGCCGGGTTGAGCCAGTGGTGCACATCGATCATCGCCAGCTTGATGATATCCGCCGCGGTGCCCTGCATCGGCGCGTTGATTGCGGTACGTTCGGCGGCCTGACGGCGGGCGTGGTTCTGCGCCTTGATCTCCGGCAGGTAGAGCCGGCGGCCGAACACGGTCTCGACGAAGCCATCCTCGCCGGCCTGAGCGCGAATGTTGTCCATGAAGCGGGCAACGCCCGGATAACGATCGAAGTAGCGATCGATGTAGACCTTGGCCTGCTTGGCTTCGATGTGCAGCTGCCGGGAGAGCCCCCAGGCGCTCATGCCGTAGATCAACCCGAAGTTGATCGCCTTGGCGCTGCGGCGCTGGTCCGAGGTGACCTTGTCGAGCGCCACGCCGAAGACCTCCGCCGCGGTGGCGGCGTGGATGTCGCGGTCGTTGGCGAAGGCGTCGAGCAGGCCCTTGTCGTCGGAAAGGTGCGCCATGATCCGCAGCTCGATCTGCGAGTAGTCGGCGGCGACGATCCGATAGCCCTCGCGGGCGACGAACGCCTGGCGGATCTTGCGGCCCTCTTCGGTCCGGATCGGGATGTTCTGCAGGTTGGGGTCGGATGATGAGAGCCGCCCCGTCGCGGTCACCGCCTGATGGTAGCTGGTATGCAGCCGTCCGGTGGCCGGGTTGACCAGGCGCGGCAGCTTGTCGGTGTAGGTCGACTTGAGCTTGGTCATGCCGCGATGCGCCATGATCAGCTTGGGCAGCGGATAGTCCAGCGCCAGCTCCTCGAGCACCGCTTCCGCCGTGCTCGGCGCGCCCTTGGGCGTCTTCTTGATCACCGGGATCTTCTGCTCCTCGAACAGAATCTCCGCCAGCTGCTTGGGCGAGCCGAGGTTGAACTCCTTGCCGGCGAGCTCGAACGCCTCGGTCTCGAGCTCGCGGATGCGCCCTTCCAGCTCCTGGCTCTGGGCGTGCAGGCGCGTGGCGTCCAGCGCCACCCCTTGACGCTCGATATGGGAAAGCACCGGGATCAGCGGCCGCTCCAGGGTATCGAGCACCTCGGCCAGCCGTCCGGCTTCCTCCACCTTCGGCCGCAATACCTGGTGCAGACGCAGGGTGATATCGACATCCTCGCAGGCGTAGGGCACCGCTTCTTCGAGCGCGATCTGGTTGAAGGTGAGCTGCTTGACGCCCTTGCCGGCGATCTCCTCGAAGCTGATGGTCTTCTCGCCGAGATACTTGAGCGCCAGCGAATCCATGTCGTGACGCGTCGCCGTGGAATTCAGCACGTAGGATTCGAGCATGGTGTCGTTCAGCGCGCCGGCCACCCGGATCTGGTAGCGCGCCAGCACCGAGATATCGTACTTGAGGTTCTGGCCGATCTTGCCGATCGCCGGATTTTCCAGCAGCGGCTTGAGCGCCGCCAGCACGGCGGCCCGGTCGAGCTGCGCCGGCGCGTCGAGATAGTCGTGGCCGACGGGGATGTAGGCCGCCTCGCCGGGTTCCAACGACAGGCCGATACCGACGATATCGGCTTCCATGTAATTGAGGCTGGTCGTCTCGAGGTCGAAGCAGAAAGCTTCGCTGGCTTTCAGCCGCTCGAGCCAGGCATCGAACTCCTCCTGCGTCAGCAGCGTCTGGTCGTGGCGCGCCGGCTTGGTCAGCGTCACCTCCTCGTCGATTTCGGACCGGCCGGCCTTGCCCGCGCCGACGTCATCCACGCCTTCGTCCTTGCCCTCGAGCAGCTCGGTCAGCCAGTTCTTGAACTCGAGCCGCTGATAGAGCGCCTTCAGCGCCTCGCGATCGGGCTCGGCCAGATGCAGATCATCGAGCCCCACCGGCAGCTCGCAGTCGGTCTTGATCGTCGCCAGTTCGTAAGAGAGATAGGCCTGTTCGCGGTTGGCCTCGAGCTTCTTGGGCATCGTCTTGGCGCCACGGAAGCTCAAGGTCGTCACGCGGTCGAGATCGGCGTAGATCGCGTCCAGGCCACCACCCATGCCCTGCAGCAGACCCAGCGCCGTCTTCTCGCCCACGCCGGGTACGCCGGGGATGTTGTCGACCTTGTCGCCCATCAGCGCCAGGTAATCGATGATCAGCGACGGCGGAATGCCGAACTTGGCCTCGACGCCGGCGACGTCCAGCGTCTCGCCCTTCATGGTGTTGACCAGGGTGATGTGCTGGTTGACCAGTTGGGCCATGTCCTTGTCGCCAGTGGAGATCACCGCGTCGCGGCCGGACTCGGTGGCCAGCCGCGCCAGCGTGCCGATCACGTCGTCCGCCTCGACGCCTTCGATGCACAAAAGCGGCAGGCCGAGCGCGCGCACGCAGTCGTGCAATGGCTCCACCTGCGGGCGCAGGTCGTCCGGCATCGGCGGCCGGTGCGCCTTGTACTCGGCGAAGATCTCGTCGCGGAAGGTCTTGCCCTTGGCGTCGAACACCACTGCCATGGGGCTGTCCGGATACTGCTTGATCAGGCTCTTGAGCATCGCGAGCACCCCGCGCACGGCGCCGGTCGGCTGACCATCGGAGGTGGAGAGCGGCGGCAGCGCGTGGAAGGCGCGATAGAGGTAGGACGATCCGTCGACGAGGACGATGGGGGCATCTGCCATGAGCTGCGTGATCCGTGGCTGGCTTTCGATGCCCACATGATACGCAAGCCACGGCTCGCCGTCAGGGCATCCACCCCCTGCGTCCCCCAGGGGGAAAGCGATACAATGAGAGAAGGCAATGAGGGAAAGCGATGAACCGGCCGATTCGGATCCCGATGGATCCGCCAGCCGACACGAGCGGAGGAATCTGCCATGAGATCATGGTCGCGAAAGACGAGATGGCCGCGAATGACGAAATGGTCGCGAATGGCGAGGTGGCCGCGAACGACACTGCTGCTGACGGTGCTGCTGATCGGTGGGCTGTCGCTGCCCGCGTTCGGCCAGTCCGCGGTGCAACCCAGGATCACTTCCCAGCAGGACGACCAGCGCACGATCGACGAGTACCGGGTCAACGGCAAGCTCTACGCGATTCGCATCGCCCCCAACGACGGCAAGGCCTATTTCCTCTACGACGACAATGGCGATGGCGACTTCAAGCGGATCGACGCGCCCAGCGTTCCCGTGCCGGACTGGGTTCAGAACGACTGACCCCGGTTTTCGAGCCCCGGCACGTCCGGCGCCGCTGTCCTCCGGCGCCCAATAGCCGGTAGGAGAGCGCCCCGCGAGCCGCTACAATGCGCGCTGGCTTTTTTATCCTGCGGTTTTTCATCAGCGGTTTTTTATCACTAATGTCCGCCCCAGATTCCGAGATCCCATGGCCGTATTCACCCCGTTGAGCGACGAACAGGTCGCCGAGTTTCTCGACCGCTACTCCGTCGGCCACCTGCAAGCGCTCAAGGGCGTGCCGCAGGGCACCGAGAACAGTACCTTCTTCGTCACCACGGAACAGGGCGAGTGGGTGTTGACGCTGTTCGAGCAGGGGGAGTTCGAGGATCTGCCGTTCTTCGTCGATCTGCTGGATTACCTGGCCGAGCGACAGCTGCCGGTGCCGGGCCCGGTCCACGATCGCGACGGCGTCGCGCTGCAACGCCTGGCCGGCCGCCCCGCCCTGCTGTTTCCGCGCATGCCGGGCAGCCACCCCAGCGCCCCGAACCTGACCCAGTGCGCCGCGCTCGGCGATGCCCTGGGCCGGATGCACCAGGCCTCGCAGCACTTCACCGGCGAGCGGACCAACCCGCGCAATCTCGACTGGCTCCAGCGCCGCCATCGCGAAGTCCTGCCGTTTCTTTCGGCGGACGATCAAGCCCTGATGACCCGCGAGATCGCCGACTATGCCCAGGCGTTCGACGGCATCGAGCTGCCCACGGGCGCGATCCACGGCGACCTGTTCCGCGACAACACGCTGTACGATGGCGACCGGCTCGGCGGCATCATCGATTTCTACAACGGCTGCACCGGCGATCTGCTGTTCGATCTGGCGATCGTGATCAACGACTGGGCCAGCGACGACGCTGGCGATCTCGATCTTCCACGCTACGAGGCCATCCTCGGCGCCTATCTCGCGCATCGCCCGCTGACCGGGCAGGAACGCGAACTGTGGCCGACCATGCTGCGGCTGACGGCGCTGCGCTACTGGCTGTCGCGGCTGCTGGTGATCCATGTCGACCCGCCGGCGCACGACATCACGCCGCACGATCCGGCGCGCTTCCGCACCCTGCTGGGCCGACGCCTCGACGGCCGCGTGCCGGCGCTGCCCGACGCCGCCGGATGAGTCGCGATTTTCGTCACGGGGCCTGCACTGCCGGCCTCTTTCGACTAGCTTTTCCCTGACATCAGTGGTCGTGATCTTCTCGCGACGTCATAATGCGCGCCATTCGCGTTCCCGGCCCATCGTCATCATTCACGCCGGGATTCATCGCCGGTCGTTCATCACCGGTCGTTCATCACCGGTCGCACGGAGAACGTCATGCAGCACTCTTCCCCCGCCGCACAAGCCCGCCGCACCTACAATATCGACCAGTGGGGCAGCGGCTATTTCGATGTCGACGATCTGGGCCGCACCTTGGTCCGCCCGCTGGGCAGTGAAGTGCCCGGGCCGACGCTGGTGCTAGACACCTTGGTAGACCGCCTGCGCGACGCCGGGCTGCGCCTGCCGGTACTGGTTCGCTTCATCGATATCCTCCACGATCGCGTCGAACAGCTCTGCATGGCCTTCGACCGCGCGATGAAGGAGGAGGATTATCAGGCCAGCTACACCGCGGTCTATCCGATCAAGGTCAACCAGCAGCGCCGCGTGGTCGAGGAGATTCTCGCTACCCAGGAGCGCGGTCATGGCCGGGTCGGACTAGAAGCGGGCAGCAAGCCGGAGCTGATGGCGGTGCTGGCCCTTTCCGGCGACGACGGCTCGTCGCTGATCGTCTGCAACGGCTACAAGGATCGCGAGTACATCCGCCTGGCGCTGATGGGCGAGAAGCTCGGCCACAAGGTCTATCTGGTGGTCGAGAAGTACTCCGAGCTGAGCCTGATCCTGGAAGAGGCCGAAAACCTCAAGGTGAAGCCGCGCATCGGCCTGCGCGCCCGACTCTCCTCGGTGGGCAAGGGCAAGTGGCAGGATACTGGCGGCGAGAAGTCCAAATTCGGTCTCACCGCGAGCCAGCTGCTGGCCATCACCGAACGGCTGCGCGACGCCGACGCGCTGGACAGCCTGCAGCTGGTGCACTTCCACCTCGGCTCGCAGATCGCCAACATTCGCGATATCCAGCGCGGCCTGCGCGAGTGCGCCCGCTTCTACCACAGCCTGCGCGAGCTGGGCGCGCCGATCGACACGGTGGACGTCGGCGGCGGCCTGGGCGTGGACTACGAAGGCACCCGTTCGCGCAGCTTCTGCTCGATCAACTACTCGATGCAGGAGTACGCCACCAACGTGGTGTGGGCCTTCCGCCAGATCTGCGAAACCCACAATCTGCCGCACCCGCAGTTGATCTCCGAATCCGGCCGCGCGCTGACCGCGCATCACGCCGTGCTGGTCACCAACGTGATCGGTGAAGAGCGGCTTGGCCACATCGAGCCGGAGCGTCGGGTCGAGGGCGACGCCCACGTGGCCGAGCTGTGGCGCGTCTACGACCGTCTCGAAGGCATGCGCGAGCCGCGGGATCTGGTCGAGGCGTATCACGACGTGGTCCAGGCGGTGGGCGAACTGCAGGATCGTTTCGTGCTCGGGCTGGCCGACATGCAGGCCCGCGCCGAGGGCGAATCAGTCTACTTCGCCGCCTGCCAGCGCCTGCACAAGCGCCTCGACAACCGCAATCGCGCGCACCGGGAAATTGCCGACGAGCTGGCGGAAAAGCTCGCCGACAAGCTGTTCGCCAACTTCTCGCTGTTCCAGTCGCTGCCGGACGTCTGGGGGATCGATCAGGTCTTCCCGGTGTTGCCGCTGACCGGGCTGGATCGCGAACCGACCCGCCGCGGCGTGATTCAGGACATCACCTGCGATTCCGATGGCCGGATCGATCTCTACGTCGACGGCCAGGGGCTCGAAAGCACGCTGCCGCTGCCGGAGTGGGACGACGATGACGACAAGCTGATCGGGCTGTTTCTGGTGGGTGCCTACCAGGAGATCCTCGGCGACCTGCACAACCTGTTCGGCGACACCGACTCGGTCGACGTCGCCCTCGACGAGAACGGCGAGTGGCGGCTTTCCCACGTCCAGCAGGGTGACGCCGTCGCCGACGTGCTCGGCTACGTCAACTTCGACGCCGTGGCGCTCAAGCAGAAGCTCACCGAACAGTTGATCGCCAGCCCGCTGAGCGTCGAAGAGCGCGAACTGTTCGTCAGCGAGCTGTCGGAAGGTCTCAGCGGTTATACTTATCTGGAGTGATGGCCGCGAGCCGCGAGCCGCGAGCCGCGAGCCGCGAGCCGCGAGCCGCGAGCCGCGAGAGCAATATGGTCTCCGGTAAGAGAAGAGCGCCAGCGGTGAATGCCGCTGGCGCTCTTCGTAGCCCGTAGCCCGTAGCCCATAGCGGGTTTTATCGCGTGCGCGTGCCGACATCCAGCCCCAGCGAGAGCGAGAGGCCGAGTACCGCGTCGCGGGGTAGCTGGCCGACGCCGGAGGGCGTGCCGGTCAGGATCACGTCGCCCGGCTCGAGGGTGAAGGTGCGGGTCATCTCCTCGATCAGCGACGGCATGTCGAACAGCATGTCGCTGGTCTTGCCGCTCTGCTGACGCTTGCCGTCGATATCGAGATGGAACGTGATCGCGCTCCAGTCGACATCGCCTTCCACCGGCACGAAACGCGAGATCGGGCAGGCACCGTCGAACGCCTTGGCCCGCTCCCACGGGTGGCCCTTCTCCTTGAGCGCGGACTGCACGTCTCGCAGCGTCAGATCCAGCGCCAGGCCGACCCCGACCACGCCCTTCATCGCCTCTTCCGCACTGACGCGACTCATGCGTTCACCGATCAGCAGCGCCAGCTCGGTCTCGAAATGCACCTCGCCATGGGCGAACTGCTGTTCGATCGGCTTTTCCAGCTCGACGGCACTGGTCGCAGGCTTGATGAACAGGATCGGCGACTGCGGCACCGGGTTGTTGAGTTCCTTGGCGTGTTCGGCGTAGTTGCGGCCCACGCAGAGAATCTTGCCCAGCGGCAGGCCGGTCTCGAGACCGTCGGTGAATCGGGTGATGAAAGGCATGGCGAGCTCCAAAGCAAAAGCGATGACCGTTGAGAATCTCTAGAGATAGAGAGACCGATCTTCCAGGCGAAAATCGAGCCTCTAGACGCAAGAAGCCGCCGCTGGCGGCAACTCATCGAGTCTACCTCCAACGGCGGCTTATGGCACCACGCCGGCTTTTCGGTCAATTCCGAGCGCCTGCGGGCGATCCGGTACCGGCCGGCGCGATCAGGGTCTCAGTGCGTGCCCTGCTGGGGCGTCCACACTTCGTCCGGCTGATGCGCCAGGAACGACGGACGCTGCTTCCGGGCGCCGAACGGCTGCACGCAGGCATTGTCGCGACGGTTGTAGACGAAGAACGCATTGCTGCGCGGGTCCGGCGACATGTTGGCGTTGGAGCCATGCAGCGTGTTGCAGTCGAACAGCAACAGCCCGCCCGCGGCGCCGGTGGGCGCTTCGATACCGCGCTGATTGATCAGCTCGCGCAGTGCTTCGTTGCTCGGCACGCCAAGTTCCTGCTGCTTCAGCGACTGCTTGTGGTTGTCGTCCGGCGTCTCGCCCAGGCAGTGCACGAACACCTTGTGCGAGCCGGGGATCAGCATCAACGGGCCATTGAAGTGATGGTTGTCCGTCAACACGATCGAGGCGCTGACGGCGTGCATCTCGGGCATGCCGTCTTCGGCGTGCCAGGTCTCGAAGTCCGAGTGCCAGTTGAAGCCCTTGCCGTGGAAGCCGGGCTTGTAGTTGATGCGAGACTGATGCACGTAGACATCGCCGCCGACGATCTGACGGGCGCGGCCCATCAGACGCTGATCCTGCGCCAATTCGTTGTAACGCGGGGACAGGTGATGAATCGCGAACAGCGAGCGGATCTCGTGGCTCTGCGGCTCGGTAATCGAGAAGTCCCGGTCACGGAAATCGTCGCGATCGAGCATCACGGCCAGTTCTGCCCGTAACGCCTCGAGTTCCGTCTGGCCCAGGAAGTTGGGCTCGAAGAGAAAACCATCGCGTTCGAAGCGATCCAGTTGCTCGCCGCTCAACGGGCCATCCAGATGGCGCCCCTTGACGACCTCCTCCTGACGCGGCTGCCAGAGCGCTTCCTGCGGCTGGCGTAGGCGTGTCGGATAGCGATCCTGCTTCGTCCACGTGGCATTCTGGGTTTTGGGGGATGCGGTCTGTACTGACATCCAATCACCTCCAAGTTTGTGATCAGGGTTCAGATCCAGTCCTAGGTGCGATGAAGCATCGAACAGTGCGTCGCACTAAACTTGATTAGGAAAGGGTCAAAGGATCCTCGGTTATCTTTCAAAGGGATACTCATCCTAGAAAAACGGACGGAAATTTCAAATCCTGCAACGGTGGAAGCCGCCGCCGCTTCTCCAGTGGCGCTCACGGTGACATCCGCCGACCGCGGCAACGATAACGTAAATCAATTAATGCTGAATCGCCTCTGACCCGCTTACACGACGACACAATGCCGGATACGGCTTTCATCATGGCGTCATACCACCGCGCCACACTATGCCCCCAGAACGACGAGCCCAGACCACGCTCGCTTCTTCCCAATCTCTGGAGGTACGCCATGATTCGCGTCACGCTGGATCTCACCTGCTCGATCTGCGATCACGATCAGTTCTATCTCCCCGTGCGGGCCGAGGAGAGGCAGCAGATTCGCTGCGCGAACTGCACCGCCTTCAAGTGCTACTCGGCAGACCTGGAAAACGCGATGATCGCCCTGAGTCGTGACAGAACGCGTGACAAAAAGAAACATTCCGGCCAGGGCCGGCCGGGGCAGGATCGCGCCAACGCCGCATGATCGTCGGCGACATCGACGACGTGGCGATCAGTCCATCGGCGTCGTGCCGGCCTTGTCTGACGTCTTGGCAGCGCGAGGATTCGGCAGTCGCCAGGCGGTGGGTTCCCAGTCATGGTAGGGCCGCATCGGCTTGACCACCGCATCCCGATAGAAAGAGACGAACGGCTCGGCAATCAAGGGCGGGTCGGCCTTGGGGACATCGCCAAAGTGGCAACGGAAGTTGGCACAATTCAGCGGTTCTTCTGCATGGGCACTGGCGCCCCCGCCGGCGCTCGAACCCGCGCTCCAACTCATCACGCAGACGACGGTCATGAAACAGCTGAGGGTTTTCATGGCATTCCCGTTTCTGGTGGCCCGCTCGCCGGACCGGAATCGCGACGAAAACCCTGAGTGTAAGGAGGCGCACGACCTGGCGCCGCCTGAAAGCTGTAGTACCCGAGGCGCGAGAAACATCAGGTGTCAGTCGTGGCTTACCACCAGTGCAGCGGATAGCGGCGATGCCGCGCCAGATTGTTGATCAGCACCGCGATGAGCAGCATCAGCAGGCACCCGGTCGCTACCGGGAAAAACGCATAGGACCAGCCAAGCGAGTGCAGCTCCCCGGACCCGATCACCGCGATCAACGCCGTCGCGCCGCCCGGCGGATGGAGCGTGTGGGTCAACTGCATCAGCAGGATGGAGGTCGATACCGCTACCGCCGCCGCGATCCAGCTATCGCCAAGCAGCTTCCAGACCAGTACGCCGCACAGCGCCGAGAGCAGATTGCCGAACAGCACGTTGCGCGGCTGGGCGAGCGGGCTTTCCGGCGCGGCGTAGAGAAGTACCGAGGTCGCGCCGAAGGACCCTACCATCAGCAGCGAATGCGTCTGAAGCGACTGCGCACTCAGCCATCCCACACCGGCCATGCCCAGAAACGCGCCCAGCCATGACCAGACCGCGTCACGCCAGCAGGGAGTCTTGCGGCTCACTGGCGAGCCTTTCATCTTGTCGAGATACGTCTTGACCATCTTGACCCAGGAAGCCGATAAAAAAGGAGCGCTATATTGCCATCGGGCAACGAGCCCGCCAAATAGCGCTTGGCTATGGTTTTAGAGTGCGCGGGCTAAGGGGGAATGGAGCCTCCTTTTTCAGCGAGGCGCACTGCTCCAGACCATGCTCGCCGGGCTGGAGCGGAGAACCGGAACCCCGTAATCGAATGGCTGTATGAAGGGGAATTAGGCAGGATGCTTGGGGAAACCGGGTGTCGGTAGTGGACTGAGCGACCGGTATGCGCATCACGAATCCGCCTTGGCAACTGTTGCTGGCCGCTACTCGCTTCGCGACTCGGTATCCGTTACGGCCGGCTCAAACCGATTCCAGTAACATTTCGATAAGCAGGGAAAAGCTAGCATAGCGCCGAGGAAAACGGCCCTACGGCAATGGATGCAGGCAGCCGCGGAGAAGCGGCTTTCCAGCCAACCATCATGCGAGGTGTGGTTCATAGATTGCCGCCTGGTTGACAGTGCCAGAGCCCAGAAACGAAAAAACCGCCTCGACTGGGCGGCCTTGAGTCGCTTCAAGCGACTGATAGATAAGCGAAACATGCCTGGTGCCGGTAAGTGGACTCGAACCACCGACCTACGCATTACGAATGCGTTGCTCTGCCAGCTGAGCTATACCGGCCAGGCGGCGCCTATCATAATCATCAAATTCGCGGCGGACAACTGGGAAACCGCACGCCTGGCTGCGCCCAGTGTCTGCCGGGTCAGCGCTCCCGCTTCTCCGAGGCGATCTCGTCCGAGGGCGCCACGTCTGGCGACAATTCCGCTTCCGCCTGCTCCTGGCGATACAGTGACCAGACGACGATGAACAGCGCGGCGATCAGCGGGCCGAGCACGAAGCCGTTGATGCCCATCAGTGTCATTCCGCCTACCGTCGAGATCAGCACCACGTAATCGGGCAGTTTGGTCTCCTTGCCGACCAGCGGCGGACGCAGGAAGTTATCGACGAGCCCGATCACCACCACGCCGACGAAGATCAGTATCGCCCCTTTGACGTAGGCTCCGGTGATCAGAAGGTAGGCCGCCACCGGCACCCAGACGATCGCGGAGCCGATCGCCGGCAGCAGCGACAGGAACGCCATCATCACGCCCCACAGCAGCGCGGCTTCGATCCCCAGCGCCCAGAAGGCGACGCCGCCGATCGCGCCCTGCACCATGGCGATGATCACATTGCCCTTGACGGTGGATCGCACCACGGCGGTGAACTTGTCGATGAGCTGGTAGGTGTATTCGTCGCTCAGCGGAATCGTGATGCGGATGTGCTGTCCCAGGGATCGGCCGTCCCGGAACAAGAAGAACAGCAGGTAGAGCATGATCCCGGCGCTGACCAGAAACTGGAGCGTGTTCTGACCAATGCTCAGCATGTGGGTGGCGATCAGTTGGCTGCCCTGTTCGAGGGCGGATGCCAGACGATTGCTGATATCGGAAAGGCTGCCGAAGCCGGCGTCGCCCAGCCAGGTCTGCGCCGAAGCCGGCAGCGAACTCTGGAACTGCTGGATGTAGTCATTGAAGTCGATATCGCCGCTGCCTACGCGCTGGTAGACGCTGGCGCCCTCCCGCACCAGAGCCCCGAAGATCAGTGACATCGGGATGATGACGATGAACACGCAGGCCATCACGCTGACCAGCGCTGCCACGTTGCGGTGCCCTTTCAGCCGGGCCTCCAGCCGCCGATGCATGGGCTGGAACAGGATCGCCAGTATTACCGCCCAGAGCACGGCACCGTAGAACGGCAACAGCAACCAAACGAAGGCGATGGACACTAGCGTCAGCAATAAGATGAACGCCTTGTGCTGGCTCAGAGAACTCATGAAGATTCCGACTCGAAAGGAGATGTGCACTAAGCATAGCGGCCCTGACGCACGGACGTTCAGTAGAGAATGTGGCAATCGCCTCTTTCCCGGCACTCGCGGCGAGACGATCGAGCGAAAGCGGAGTTCCGCTCGGTGAACTCGAGCCAGCGGAACACGCCCGCCCGAGACATAAAAAAGCGCCAAGCCTCACGGCTGAGCGCTGGTCCGACGCGTCGTCCCTGATGCTGCACTGAGCTTCCCGCTCTGCGCGTCCCTGTCGTGACGACGCCTTCCTGGCATCGCACCTGCAGTATGAGGCCGGTAGATGACAGAAAGTTAACAGCGGTCGACACCCTTGCCGAGAGGGCCGTCGGTCAGGTCTACAGACGGCATAATTGCAGCACGCAAATTAAAGTTACAAAAGATTTCAAAATAATGATTATCATTTTATATAATAAATTCAGTCACTTATCCATTAATACTTAACCTGGGATAGGGTTGTCCAAATCTCCGATTCGTACAACACTTGTACAGCACTGGGGGCTATGCCAGCATGAATTCGTCAGCCGGCAAGGAGAGCCGGTCAGTACCGGGCAAGGATGCCCCAGCAGTATGCGGCAAGGATTGCCACAAATTTCTGGTGAGCCAGAAACCAACTTAAAGCCAAGGAGGGCTGATCGTGAAAGACGCCATTTCATGCACCCGCTGCGGTAACGCTCAATCGGTTCCCCTCGAGATTCATGAAGAGTGGGACGAGATCAGCTGTACGGAATGCGGAGAGTTTCTCGACACCGTAGGTCATTGGGCGGATTCCCAGTCGCCCAACTACTCGGTCCAGATTCTCAACCAGTGTCGCAGCCTGACCCTCAAGATGGCACGCGAGAGCCGCCCCCTCAACGATCATTACCTGAGGGCTACGGCATGATCAGAGTGACGCTGGACCTCAGCTGTTCGATTTGCGGCCATGAGCAGTTCTATCTGCCAATCAATAGTCAGGAAGGCACCAACGTGCGCTGCGCCAATTGCAGTGCATTCAAGTGCAAGACATTGGATCTGGAGAAGGCGCTGAGCGCGATACAGAGAACGCGGTCGATCGATCGCCCAGTCGCAGCCTGATCTGCATCACCGTTTCTCAAAACCGCCTGCATTCAGGCGGTTTTTTGTTTCTGGCGAACTATCATGAATCGAAACCGCATGAGCTTGAGGTGAGGGGGCGCCATGGTCGACATCACGCAGCTGAAGCACCATATCAACGAAGAAATCCGCCACTGTCAGCAGCGATTGGCGGATTTCGAGCAGCAGCTGGATACCTGCAAGGAACAGCTACGCGCGCTGCAGAGCCATATCGAGGGATGGGTAGCCGCGCTGGAGATCGACGGCGTCAATATTCATTATGATGATACCGCGCATACGCTCGAGAAATTCGACGAGACGTTCCAGATAACGCTTCAGGAGCAGACCGTTTCGTTCGGCAGCTGCAAGCTGCATGTCGAGCCGGAAGAGCAGTATCTCCATGGCAACCGGATACTCCTGTTCGCCTCCTCGGACGAGGACGACATCAAGGAGATCATCGAATCCGAGGGCGAGTACTACTTCGCCGACCTGCAGTTCGGTCAGAAGCGCGATCTATCCAAGTATGAGCCGCTGACCGAAGAAACCTTCTACAAGCTGCTCTACGGCTGGCTCCGGGCATGAGTCCCGCGGCTGCCCCGTCCCGCCTGGCTTCCAAAAACAGGCTTCCAAAAAAAGGCCCCGAACAGTGTCGGGGCCAAGTGTGTTTCGCAGGAATCGAAACCGGGCACAGTCTAGCCTGTTGCCTGTCTGATAAAGTGACGACAAAAGCGTGGTTTAGCCTTTAATTCGTTGTTGCTAAAGTCCTATCTCGGTATGGATAAAACCCCGACTCGTCGCTGCTCACGCCTCGTTTTTGCGCGTCCGGCGCCTTGACCGACTCGCACGGCGTCAGAACGCGCTCCACTCTTCGACGGCGTCTTCCCGATCACGTGCGCTGGAGGCCGACCGTTGCCGCGTAACCGGTCGATTAACGCCTCGATCGACCACGGCCGGCGGTGATGCCGATGCCACCGGGGCGATCCGTACAGTGGTAGCAGCGGCACCCTTGAAGAACGACACCTCTTTCAACAGGGCGGCGGCCTGACTCTGCAGCGAACGCCCCGCCGCGCTGGATTCTTCCACCAGGTTCGCGTTCTGCTGGGTCATGCTGTCCATCTGCGAAACCGCGGTATTGATCTGCTCGATACCCTGCGACTGCTCGCGACTGGCTACCGCGATCTCCCCGACCAGAGCGGTCACGCGCTCGACTCCCCCGACGATCTCTTCCAGCGCCTGCCCCGCCCGGTTGACCAGTTCGCTGCCGGCGTCCACCTGGCCGATGCTCTCTTCCACTAGCTGCTTGATCTCCCTGGCGGCCTCGGCGCTGCGCCCGGCAAGGTTGCGCACTTCGCTGGCCACCACGGCGAAGCCGCGGCCCTGCTCACCGGCGCGAGCCGCTTCCACCGCCGCATTCAGCGCCAGCAGATTGGTCTGGAAGGCGATCTCGTCGATCAAGCCGACGATACCCGCGATCTTGCGACTCGACGCATTGATCCCTTCCATCGCCTTGATCGCCTGCCCGGCGACCTCGCCTCCGACGTTGGCCCGGTGGCTGACATCATGCACGAGCCTATCGGCTTCGGCGGCGTTCTCCGCATTCAGGCGCACGGTCGAGGTGATCTCGTCCATCGAGGCTGCCGTCTGCTCCAGGCTGGCCGCCTGCTCCTGGGTGCGACGGCTGAGATCGTCGGTGCCCTGGGCAATTTCGTCCGCCGCGCTGCTGACGGATTCGGCGTTGTCACGCACGCTCATGACGATCCTGGAGAACTGGCTCTCCATGGCCTGGAGCGAGCGCAGCATCACGCCGAATTCATCCTTGCTGGTGATCTCGATGTCGTTGTCGAGCCTGCCGCGCGCCATGGCATTGGCGAGTGCCTGCGCCTTACCCAGCGGCGCCATGATGCCGCGAATCAGCCACAGGGCCATCGCCACGCTCAGCACGAGCGATCCGATCATGACGCCGATGATGATATTGCGCCCCCATTCGTATTCGGCAACCGCGCTCTGGTACGCCTCGGCCGCCTGCGCGCTGTTGCGGTCGATCAGCGTCTGGATGGCGTCCAGCGCCTCGGGGTACTGCTGGCGCAGCGTCGTCGTCGCGATGACGCGGGCTCGATCGAAGTCGTTGCCGATCATCGCCGCGTTGAGCTCGGCGATGGTGGCCCGCAAGCGGGTCAGCGCGGCGATGAAGGCGTCCGCCATCTCCCGCTCCTGCGGGCCACTGAGACGTTGCGGATAGTAGTCTTCCCAGGCGGCATCGATGACGGCATCGTTATCCGCGACCTCCTGCTGCGTCACGCGGGCGGACTCCGGGTTTCGGTCACGCTGCTCCGCGGTGATCTTGACCCGATTGCTGAGCAGGGCTCGATCGATTCGGCTGAGGTCCGTCAGGGTCATCACGTTCCCTTCATAGGTCCGTTCGAGAGCGGTATTGTTGTCGCTCAGACAGAGCAGCCCGACGACTCCGATAATGAACAGCATGACGATACAGGCGCCCAAGCTCGCGGCCAGGCGGAGTTTGACGCTTCGATTCAGTAGCAGCATGGTAAAAAGCCCCGATAGATGCCCTTGGCTCAAGCCTCAGGGCAAGTGAAACTGGTCTCGGCAGGCGAGGATTCTCCATGGAGAATTCGTTTCATGCCGCGAGACGCTCTATCGGCGCTGCACAAATAAACTTAATTTTATTTAGTGTTTTAAGGCAGGGTTCGCCACCGAGACTTCCACCGGTTAAGCCACATCAACCCATCTTTTTATTTTCTAAAAATCCATTTAAAAACAATAACTTAAAAATAAGTAAACTTTCTTTTTCATTGATTAACCACCCAACTCAACATGACCGTTATCGGCCCAGGATGAGTATGGAATTTCTGGTACTTTTATCCTACAAAACCGAGCGTCGTATAATTACAGGCCTTTGGCGATATCCCTGCCTTCGCTGAGTCGCGCTGGCTGGAGAGCCGAATGGCTGAAGAGCCGAACTGCTGAATGGATGACTATCCGAATCGCCGGATGGGAGGCTGCGTCAGGTAGCGCCACCGCCTGGCTTCAGCGGTGGCGGCCTATCGCGTCGATCAACTCCGCCTTGCTCATGCCGCTTCGCCCGGCGATGTCGCGCTGCTGCGCCAACTCGTAAAGCGCTTCACGGGTGAGCGAGGAGAGTTCGGCTTTCGTCGGTTTCTTGTTGCGGTCGCCGGATGGCTGCGCCTGCTCGCCTCCTGACTTGCGAGGCTTCTCGGTCCGGCCTTTCGTTTTCCGAGACCTGTCTTCGCTTGTCGAAGAGTCCTCGTCCTGCGACTTGCCCTTGCGCCCGCTGCTCTCCTTGCGGCCACTCGTCTCCTTGCGCTCATTCGTCTGCTGGCGTGAGGGCTCGACCCGGCCGCGCTTGAGGCTGCGCTTGAGCACCTGCATCAGATCGATGACCTCGGCGCCTTCCTGCTCGTCGTCATCGTCCGCGGCCGCGCGGGAGGATTCGACCGGCACGATATCCTCGTGGCGACGGCGCTTTTGACGGACCCGCTTCTTGAGCGCCTCGATATGCGGGTCGATCAGTTCATCGGGATCGAAGCGCTTCGCCTCGAGCTTGTCCATGGCGCGCTGCATCTGCCGCTGGCGTGTCGCATCCGGCTCGCCCGGCGCGTCCAGGCCGAGGCTCTGCGGCGTGCGCAATTCGTCATGAAAGCGCAGTGCTTCGGCCCGCAGGATGCCGTTCTCGGCCACAATCGCCACCAGCACCTCCCGTCCACGCATCACCAGCGTGGCGATGCCCGCCCGATTGGCGTTCTCCATCGCCGCGGCCAGCAGCCGATAGGGCTTGAGCGCCCCACTGCCGTTGCCCGAACGAGAGTCCGGCACCAGGAAGTAGGCGCGCCGGAAGTAGAGCGGATCGAGCTCGTCCAGCGAGACAAACCGGCTCAGTTCGATCTCGCGCCGATGTTCGAGCGTGGCATCCTCGATCTCCTGGTCTTCGACGACCACGTAACGGTCCTCGTCGACCTCGACGCCCCGCGCCAGCTCGCTCGACTTGAGCGGCTTGCGCCCGGTCTCGCTGAAGAAACGCCGGGACAGCGGCCTGCCTTTGTCATCGACCTCTTTCAGTATGACGTCCCGGGCATGCTGGGCGGGATAGAGACCGACCGGGAGATTGACCAGCCCGAAGGCGATGGTGCCGGACCAGAACGGCCGCGGCCCACGAAAGCCGCTGTCGTGGTGCTGCTGCTTGTCCGACTTCGATGTTTTCGGCTTCGTTGTTTTCGACTTCGACGTTTCCGACTTAGGCACGCTTGCGCTCCCGGGCCAGACTGGCCTTGAGTGACGAGGCGATATCGTCGGTGGGTTCCCGCCGACGGCGGCGCTTGACCTTGACTCGCTTGCCGCTGCGCTTGGTCTCCACCAGCGCCTCCAGCCGCTGGCGGTATTCGTCCTGATAGGTTTCCGGCTCGAAATCGGCGGCATACATCTCGACCAGGTCGGTCGCCATCTTCACTTCGCTGTCGTTCAGCTTGCCGCCGCCGGGCGGATCCAGCGCATCGGCATCGACGACCTCGTCGAGATGACGCAAGGTGATCAACACCGGATGGCCGTCGTGGTCGCGCAGCGCGCCGACGTAAGCCTTGTGCCGCATCACCCAGTGGACCAGCCCTTCCCGGCCGCTATCGGCAAGTGCGGCGGCGAAGGCGTCGAACGTGTCTTCGTCGCCATCCGGCCCGAGAAAATAGGGGCGCTGGTACCACTGGTTGTCGATGACCCCCTCGGGGAGAAAGTGCATCACCTCGATCTCCCGCGAGGGCGCCGGCGCCAGCTCGTCCAGCTCCTCCTCGTCGAACAGGATGCGATCCTGCTTGTCGATGACCGCCTTGTGCCGGTCGTCCCGCGATACCATCCTGCCGCTCTGCGGCTCGATCATCGCCTGATGCACGGGGCGATGCCGACGCCGGTCGAGCAGCCGAAAATGGACGTTGCGGTCGCTGACCGCCGTATAGAGCTTCACCGGCACCCGCTCTCCGCCGAAACCGATGACACCTTTCCAGACCGCGCGAGCGCTCATCGTTCTGTTTCCTCACTCATTCCGACCATCCTCCCGTCAGACATTCAGACCTCCATCCCGGCATCGCGGCAGCGCTGCTTGGTCAGCCGTTGGCGGGCGTCATCGAACCCGGCCCAGGGGTCCTGCTCGAGCGAGGCCAGCCGACGCGGCAGGTTGGTCAGCGTGTATCGATCGGCCTTGAGTTTCGGCCCGAGCTCATCCCAGCGGATCGGCGTGGCGACCGGCGCGCCGGGCCTGGCGCGGACCGAATAGGAAGCCACCGCCGTGGCGCCCCGGCCGTTGCGCAAGTAGTCGAGGAATACCTTGCCGCGCCGGGCCTGCTTGGACATGTTGAGCGTCAATTGATCGGGATGGCGATCGGCGCAGCGCTCGCAGACCGCCTCGGCGAACGCCTTGGCGGTGTCCCAATCGGCGTGCGGCTTGAGCGGGACCACCAGATGCAGCCCCTTGCCGCCGGTGGTGCGCAGGAACGCGACGAGATCGAGCTCGGCCAGGGCCTGACGCAGCTCGCCGGCGACATCGATGACCGCCTGCCACTTGCAGTCCGGCGCGGGATCGAGATCGAACACCAGCTGGTCGGGGCGTTCGAGGTCGTCGACGCGACTGTTCCAGAGGTGGAATTCGATGGTTCCCATCTGGACCAGCGCCACCAGCTCGGCCGCGCTGCGGACGTAGAGATAGTCATGCTTGCCGGACTTCTCGGCGATGGCCACGCTCGGCAGGTCGTCCGGCATGGTGTCGCTGGGATGCTTCTGGACGAAACACTCCTTGCCGACCCCACCGGGGCAGCGCAGCAGCGTCAACGGCCGCTCGGCGAGACCGGGCAGGATCCAGCCGGCCTGCTCGGCATAGAACTCGGCGAGCGCCCGCTTGGTGATCCCTTCCTCTTCGAACAGCACCCGATCCGGATGCGTCAGCCGGATGCCTTCGATCCTGACGTCACCGCTGCCGCTCGCCTTTGCGGAGCCGTCCGTCTTTGCGGCGCTGCCGCTCGGCTTTGCGGATGAACGATTGTCGTTGGCCTGTTTCGTCATGGTCGCCCCCGAGGCTTGCTGCTGGCTCAATCGAATGTCCCTGGGATCGCGGTCCTCGCGCACGCCACGAAAGCGCGGGTGGCGCAGGCGCCCGTCGTTGGTCCATTCGCTGAAGTTGATATCGATCACGCGCTTCGGCGTGACCCAGTGGCTGCTGGCCAGATCGGGAATGTCGCGCTCGACGAAGGGCGAGGTCTTGCGCGGCGAGCGGGCCAGGTCGCGCTGCCACTCGGCGAGCTGGGCGTAGGAAAACCCCGCCCCGACCCGCCCGCAGTAGCGCAGTTTGCCCGCGTCGTCATAGGCGCCGATCAGCAGCGAACCGAAGCCGCTGCGCGATCCCTGGGGATCGGTGTAGCCGCCGACCACGAACTCCGCCTGGCGCTCGGTCTTGGTCTTCAGCCAGTCCCGATTGCGGCGGCCGCGATAAGGGGCGTCGGCGCGCTTGGAGACGATCCCCTCCAGACCCTGGCGGCTCGCCTGTTCGTAGAATGCCTCGCCCTGCCCTTCGATGTGATCGGTATAGCGCAGCATGCCGCCGTTGCCGATTCCCGCGGCTTCGCAGACTTGCGCCAGCACTGCCTTGCGATCTCGCAGGGCCGCGTCGTCGAGTGTCACGCCCTCGAATCCCAGGCCATCGAGGTAGCGCAGATCGAAGATCTGATAGACCAGCCCGGCGGTCTTCTCTTCGCTCAGCGCGCCTTGCAGACGCCGGAAGTCGCTGACGCCATCGCGTCGCAGCGCCACGACCTCGCCATCGAGCAGAGCCTTGTCCAGCGGCAGGGCTTCGATCGCCTCGGCAATCTCGGGAAAGCGGTCCCGCCAGTCGTGGCCGTTGCGGGTCAGCAGGCGCACCTTGCCACCGTCGAGCCGCGCCAGGATTCGGTAGCCATCGAACTTGATCTCGTGGAACCAGTCGTCACCGGCCGGCGCCTCGTCGACCAGCGTGGCCAGCTGCGCCTTGGGCTGGGCCGGGAAGCTCGCCTGGCGCGCGCCTTCGACCTGACCGGGATCGATCTTGATGGCCCGGGCCTTGCGACCGCTGCTCGAGCGTTTGCCCCCGGCTTTTGATGATGAGGGCTTCGATGATGAGGACTTCGTTGACGAGGATCGGGATGACGAGGATTTCGCTGACGAGGATTTCGAAGCCGAGCTTGTTGATGACGAGGTTGCTGATGACGAGGATTCGGATTTTGCAGAGGCGGACTCGGGCTTCCCTTCGGCGATCTCGGCCATGCGCCGATTCGAGGCCACGCTGACGTCATCCAGGCTGTCGGGCACGTGGGCATCGCCGTCGTCGTGGCGCTTGATCATCAGCCACTGCCTGCCGCTTCCCTGCTGGCCGTCGCCACTTCGACCGCGCATGCGCTTGAGCGTCCAGGCGCCCTTGAGCTTGTCGCCGTCGAGTTCGAAATCGATCTGGCCGTCGTCGTGCTTGCCTTTGACGCGCCACTCGCCGCGATCCCAGATCATCACCGTGCCGGCGCCGTAACCCTCGGGGATCACGCCTTCGAAATCGCCGTAGTCGAGCGGATGATCCTCGACCTGCACCGCCAGATGCTTCTCTCCCGGCTCGAGGCTTGGCCCCTTGGGCAGCGCCCAGCTGCGCAGCACGCCATCCTCTTCCAGCCGCAGGTCGTAGTGCAGCCGGCTGGCGTCGTGCTTGTGGATCACGAAACTCGACCGCGACCGCTTCCTGCCGCGTTTGCCGCGAGGTTCCGGCGAGCGCGAGAAGTCTCGCTTGTTGCGATAGGTCTCGAGGTCAGCCATCCGTTGCTCCCTCACGATAGCCTGGCGAATGGAAACGATAGCCTGGCGAATGGAAACGATAATCTGCCAATGGAGATTTCAGCGTAGTCGACGCGACTCGGCACGTCAGATCATTGATTCAGGTCATCCAGCGCTGATCCCTGGCCACCACGCGGCTCCTGATCGTTAATCCAGTTGGTCGTGCGACTAGTTAGTCGTTCATCTCGCGAATCCATTGACGCACCTTGTGTCGGCGCCAATGGGACGCGTAGCGGCGGGTATCGTGGGAGGTCGGGGTCAGGTAACACCCGTTTTCGTCCTCGCTCAGTTCGAACGTTCTGAGCGCACCGACCGGCGCGTCCTCACTGCCGTATACGGCGATGAAACGCAGCTCGATCGCTTGGAGGACGATCTCGTCGTCGGCGATGCCGTGGTAGGTCTGCACTTTCTGGATGATGCCTTCGAAGGTGCCGATATCGTTGAAACTGCCGGGCATCATCGGCCCCTGTCGTGTCGTCTCCGCCAGTTGGGACGACTTCGGTTTTTCGGCATCTTCCATATCGATCATGCTGATAGCGTAATTGCCCTTGTCCGTGTGCAGGATGGCGAAGATATGTTCGATGAAGATCGCTTCCGGACTCATGTTGCTGACGACACAACGGGCCTGCAGCGTCTTTCCACCGCCGCGATTGATGATGATCTTGGGTTGCCGCTGCCTTCTGAAATTCAGATAGAGCAGTTGCGCGTAAAACAGCCATACCAGAAGCGTGAAAAAGCCAGTCACCGCATTGATAGCGGAACTATGGTTCGATAACCATTCCATGATTCATTGCTACCTTTGACGTGCCATATCGATGATTATCCGACTCAGAGTGGCGCTACGCTTTGTCTGAAAAATGATGTCTTGCTAGCCTTTCCTCCCTCAGACTTGGAGGTATTGTCATGGCAGGACGTT